>JBFKNN010000104.1:0-10633 GCA_041629335.1 Burkholderiales bacterium
CGCGCCGCGCTCGCGCGCAACCCTGACTCGCCTGCGGTCCACAGCGATCTCGTGCGGATGCTTAACTACGCGGACGGGCCCGACCCGGCTGCGATCCATCGCGAGCACATGGCGTGGGGTGAGCGTCACTCGCTGCCTCTCGAGCACGCCGCGGTGCCACACGGCAACGAGCCCGATCCCGCGCGCAAGCTGCGCGTCGGTTTCGTCTCACCCTACTTCCGCAAGCACGCGATGAATTTTTTCTTCGAGTCGACGGTGGAGTACCTCGACCGCAGCCGTTTCGAGGTCGTGCTCTACGCCGACGTCGCGCAGCCCGACGAGTACTCGAGGCGCCTGCAGGGTTATGGGGTACTGTGGCGCAACACTGTGGGCGCCACCGACGCGAGGCTCGCGCAGCTGGTGCTCGAGGATGGTGTCGACATTCTGGTGGATCTCAGCGGGCACACGCCGGGCAACCGGCTGCTCGCGTTCGCCCGCAGGGCGGCTCCCGTGCAGGTCACCTGGAACGGCTACCCCAACACGACCGGGATGACGGCGATGGATTACCGCGTCACCGACGCTTACTGCGACCCGCCGGGCAGGACCGAGCACCTGCACTCGGAGCGTCTCGCGCGCTTGCCGCGCATCTTCATGACGTGGCGGCCGCCTACCGACGCGCCAGCGGTCGCGCCGCTGCCGGCGCTTGGGTCGAAGCGCGTGACATTTGGCTCCTTCAACTCCTGCTACAAGATCACCCCGACCGTCGTCGCGCTGTGGGCGCGCGTTCTTGCCGCGGTGCCCGGCTCGCGGCTGATGCTGGTGACCATCGTCGCCGGTGCCGCCGAGCACCGCATCCGCGACCTATTCGCCGCTCACGGCGTCGGGGCGGAACGGCTCGAAATCCTGCCGCGGATGACGCACGAGGAATTCCTGGCCGTGCACGCGCGCGCGGACATCGCGCTCGATCCCTATCCGTACCACGGCACCACCACGACCTGCTTTTCGTTGTGGATGGGGCTGCCGGTCGTGAGCCTCGCGGGCACAACCCACGTGTCACGCGTCGGCGTGTCGCTGCTCAGCAACGTGGGTCTTCCGGATTTCGTGGCGCGGGACGCGGATCACTACGTCGAAATCGCGCGATGCACGGCCGCCGACCTTCCCGCCCTCGCGGCGCTGCGGGCGGACCTGCGCAGGCGGCTCCTGGCGTCGCCGCTCGCGGATGGCCGCGCCGGCGCGCGGGCGCTCGAGAGCGCCTTTCGGGAAATGTGGTCGGCGTGGTGCAGCCGTAAGCGCGGCCCACACGCGCACAACTCTTGACCGGACTTTCCTCTCCGGGGATATATAAACAAGAACAACAAGTTAAGAAGCGATCCGCCGGACCGGTCGAGTCAAATAATGATCCCTACGCTCGCCGCTGTCGCGAGCGTTGCCAGCGTTCCGGACACGAGAGTGCGCAAGCCGAGACCGACCACCTCGTCGCGCCGTTCGGGCACCATGGTGGCGAGCCCGCCGATAAGAATGCCGAGGCTGCCGAAGTTGGCGAAACCACACAGCGCGTAGGTCATGATGACGCGGCTGCGCAGCGACAGCTCCCCGTCGGGCAGACGCGCAAGGTCGACGTAGGCGATAAACTCGTTCAGCACGGTCTTGGTGCCCATCAGCGCCCCCGCCGTCACCGCTTCGGACCACGGCACGCCAGCGAGCCAGACGAGCGGCGCCATCACGAAGCCGAGGATGCGTTGCAACGTCAACGGTGCGCCGCCCGCTACCGGCAGCGCGGAGAGAGCCGTGTTGGCAAGCGTTACCAGCGCGATCAGCACGATCAGCAGCGCGACGATATTGAGCAGCAGCTTGAGCCCGTCGAGCGTGCCGCGCGTAACGGCGTCCATCGCCCCGCGCGCGCTCTGCTCGATCGACAGGTCCCCGGCGGTGGGCACGCCCTGGGGCGGCACCATCAGTGCGGCAACGACGATCGCCGCCGGTGCGCTCACGATCGACGCCGAGAGGATGTGGCCCATGGCGTCCGGCACCACCGGACCGAGGATGCTCGCGTAGAGCACCATCACCGTGCCGGCGATGCCCGCCATGCCGCACGTCATGACGATGAAGAGCTCGCCACGGGTGAGGCGCGCGAGATACGGCCGCACCACCAGCGGCGCCTCCACCATGCCGACGAAAATGTTCGCGGCCGTCGACAGCCCCACGGCGCCGCCGACACCCATGGTCTTCTCGAGCACGCGCGAGATCGAGCGCACGATGAACGGCAGCACCCGCCAGTAAAAGAGCAGTGAAGACAGCGCGCTCACGACGAGGATCAGCGGCAAGGCGCGGAACGCGAGCACGAAGCTCGATCCCGGGCCGGATTCGGCAAACGGCAGCATGCCGCCACCGAGGTAGCCGAACACGAAACTCGTGCCGGCCTGCGTCGCCTGCTCGAGCGCGAGCAGCGCCTGGTTCAGGGCGAGAAAGAACTCCTTGAACGCGGGCGCCTTGAGCAGCAGGGCAGCAGCCACGAGTTGCAGCGCGACGCCGGAGATCACGATGCGCCACGGAACGCTGCGGCGGTTCTCGCTCGCGAGCCAGGCGATCGCGAAGAGAGCAATCAGACCGAACGCGCTTTGCAGTGCGAGCAGCAACTACACCTCCCGATCGGCCCGTTGCGGCCGGTATCAGCTACGCCGCCAGATCGTGCCTTGCGCGGTATCTTCCAGCACCACCCCGGCATCGAGCAGCTCCCGGCGGATACGGTCTGCCTCGGCGTAGTTCTTCGCCTTGCGCGCCGCCACGCGCTCGGCGATCAGCTGCTCGATGCGCGTCGGGTCGACAGCAGCAGCGGCGGGCAACTCCTGCAGGAATGCGCTGGGCTCGCGCGCGAGAAGCCCGAGTGTCGCGGCCAGCGATCTCATGAGGCGCGCCGTCTCGCGCGAGCGGCTCTTGTTGAGTTCATTCGCCAGATCGAACAGCACAGCAACTGCCTCGGGCGTATTGAAGTCATCGTTCATTGCCTCGCGGAAGCGCCGCGCGTGCGGGTCGTTCCAGTCGATCGCTCCCGGCGCGGCATCGACGCCCTTCAAGGCGGTATAGAGGCGCGTCAACGCCTGCTTGGCGTCCTCCAGGTGCTGGTCAGAGTAATTGAGCGGGCTGCGATAGTGCGCGCGCACGATGAAGAACCGCACCACCTCGGCGTCGTAGCGGGCCAGGATCTCGCGCACGGTGAAGAAGTTGCCCAGCGACTTGGACATCTTCTCGTTGTCAACGCGCACGAAACCGTTGTGCATCCAGTAGTTGACGAACGGCTCCGCGTTCGCGCCCTCGGACTGGGCAATCTCGTTTTCGTGATGGGGAAACTGCAGGTCCTCGCCCCCGCCGTGAATGTCGAAGTGGTTGCCGAGCAGCGTGCTCGACATCACCGAGCACTCGATATGCCATCCCGGCCGGCCCTCGCCCCACGGCGAATCCCAGGCGGGCTCGCCCGCCTTCGCGCGCTTCCAAAGCACGAAGTCGAGCGGGTCGTGCTTCGCGCTGTCGACCTCGACCCGCTCCCCCGCGCGCAGGTCCGCGAGCGACTTGCCGGAAAGCTTGCCGTATCCGGGAAACTTGCGAACAGCGTAGTTCACGTCGCCGTCGGCGGCCTGGTACGCGAGCCCGCGTTCCTCGAGCCGGCGGATCATGGCGAGCATCCCTGCGACGTGCTCGGTCGCCCGCGGCTCGCGGTCCGGGGCCTCGATGCCAAGTGCCGCCGCATCCTCGTGCATGGCGTTGATGAAGCGACCGGTTAGCGCGTCGATCGGCTCGCCGTTCTCCTGCGCGCGCTTGATGATCTTGTCGTCGATATCGGTAATATTGCGCACATAGGTCACGGTGAAGCCGAGCGCGCGCAACCAGCGCCGCACGACGTCGAAAACTACCATCACCCGCACGTGTCCAAGGTGGCAGAAGTCATAGACCGTCATGCCGCAGACATACATCCGGACCCGGCCCGGCGCGATCGGAACGAATACCTGCTTTTCGCGGGTGAGCGAGTTGTAGATCTTGAGCGGCATGAATTGGAGCGGATCTGGCGGCGCCGCCGAGACTGCCGGCGCAGGGCGCCGGCGGGAGGGGGGCGGTCCTGGCGCGGCCATACCGGTGGCCCCGGGAAATGAAGTTTTAATTACCTGGGGTTCTTGGTAGAATTTCGAGGATTTTGCGACTAAACTCCTGAAAACTTCGGGGAAAGTATAGCACAATGACCTTGGTTCGCAGTGCCGCTCTGGCTTTGACAATGGCGTTCCTGGTAGCGCTCTACGGCCCCGCCGGCGCGCAGGGCGACGACCTCCAGGAAGCCAACCGGCTGTTCAAGCAGGGACAGCTCGACCGGGCCATGGATCGCGTAGACGCCTATCTCGCGAGCCGCCCCAAGGACGCCCGCGGGCGATTTATGAAAGGCCTGATCCTGACGGAGCAGAACAAGTCGACCGAGGCGATCAAGGTGTTCACTTCGCTCACCGAAGACTTCCCGGAATTGCCCGAGCCGTACAACAATCTGGCGGTGCTCTACGCGTCGCAAGGGCAATATGACAAGGCGCGCACTGCGCTCGAGATGGCGATCCGCACCCATCCGAGCTACGCCACCGCGCACGAGAATCTGGGCGACATCTACGCCAAGATGGCGAGCCAGGCGTACGACAAGGCGCTGCAACTGGACCGTGGCAACGCGGCCGCGCAGACCAAACTCAACCTGATTAAGGACCTCTTCTCCGGCGGGCCGCGGGCCGGACGCCCTGTCGCAACCGCCAAGGTCGAGCCGCCCGGCAAAGTCGAGCCGCCCGCCAAGGTTGCCGCCGCCCCCGCCGCCAAAGCCTCCATCCCTGCTGCGGCGCCCGCTGCGGTCCAGGCACCTGCGCCACCGGCCAAGCCACCTGCCGCGGCACCCGCTCCTGCGGCCAAGGCCCCAGCCGCCACACCACCCGCTGCCGCCCCGCCGGCCGCGACGGCGCCCGCAGCCAAGCCGCAGCCAGCGGCGCCTGCGCCGAATCGTGAGGATGCAGTCCTGCAGGCGGTTACCGGATGGGCCAAAGCGTGGTCCGACAACGACGTCGCAGCCTATCTCGCTCACTACGCGCCGGATTTCGAGACTCCCAAGGGCATGAGCCGCGCGGACTGGGAAGCGCAACGCAAGGCGCGAATCGCCAAACCGCGCCAGATCGAAGTCGAGGTCCAGTCGCCGAAGGTCAAGTTCGACGACCAGAATCGCGCGACCGTCACGTTCCGCCAGCGCTACCGCTCCGACACCTTCAAGGCCGACGCAAGGAAAACCCTGGTCATGGTGAAGTCGGGCGAGAAGTGGCTGATCCAGCAAGAGGAAGTCGGCGGTTGAGCGCGTCCCGTTTGATCCTGCCCGCGATCCCCGCCGCGCGCGAGCGGCGGCGCGCCTTGTACGGCATGTTCGGCATCGCGCTCGCCGTGACGAGCGCTACGGCAATGGCCATGGGCGGGCACCCCGTGCAACGGCCGCCAGTGAGTCTCGATGGGATCAGCGCGTCCCCGGAAGCCGAGGCGCTGCTGATCAATACGCTGATCGAGATCAAGAACAACCGGCTCGCCACGGCGCTTGCCGAGATCGAGAAAACGATCCAGGCATACCCCAACTTCCGGCTCGCGCACCTTGTGAAAGGCGACCTGTTGCTCGCCCGCACCCAGCCGCTCACCACCATTGGCAATACCAACGGCGTGCCGCACGAGCGGATCGAGGAGCTGCGCGAGGAAGCGAAAGCACGGCTCGTGCGCTTCCAGCACGAGCGGCCGGTTGGGCGCGTGCCGCGCTATCTCCTGCAGCTGCAGCCGCAGCAAAAATACGCGTTCGTCGTGGATACTTCGAAGTACACGCTATACGTATTCGAGAACGTCAACGGCGCGCCGCGCTATATCGCAGACTACTACACGAGCATCGGCAAGAACGGCATCGACAAGTTCCGCGAGGGCGACAAGAAAACCCCCCTCGGCGTCTACCACGTCACCAGCAGCCTGCCGCGCGACCGCCTGAACGTGCTGTACGGCGACAAGAAGAGCGAGCTGTACGGCACGGGCGCCTACCCGATCAACTACCCGAACGAATGGGACCGCCGCCAGGGCCGCAACGGCCACGGTATCTGGCTGCACGGCGTGCCGTTCGACACGTACAGCCGGCCGCCGCGCTCGAGCGACGGCTGCGTGGCGCTGACTAATGAGGATCTCGAGCGGATTGGCCGCAGCGTGCAGGTCGGGTTGACGCCGGTCATCATCTCGAACGACGTCGAATGGGTGACGCCGGACGCGTCCACCGCATTGCGGAAGGAGCTCGCGCACGAGTTCGAGGGATGGCGCGCCGACTGGGAAAGCCTCGACACCGAGAAGTACCTCAAGCGCTACTCCGCGAACTTTTTCTCCGGCAAGCAGGACATCGCGGACTGGTCGGACCACAAGCGCAAGGTCAACGACCGGAAAAGCTGGATCAAGGTCAAGGTCGACAAGGTGAGCATGTTCCTTTATCCGGGGAGCCGGAACGACCTGGCCGTCGTGACTTTCGAGCAGGACTACGCAAGCAGCAATCTCACGCAGAAGAGCCGCAAGCGCCAGTACTGGATCAAGGAAGGCCAGTCCTGGAAGATCATCTACGAGGGCGCCGCCTGACGCAGTGGCTTGTGCCCGCCTGAACGGGACGGCGCTCTGCCGCCCTCTATTTTCGAGAAGACCATGTACAGAATCATTGCCGTCGTACTCGCTCTGTTTGCCTCTTTCGCTGTCTCCGCCGCCGAGCCGCGAGTCGACCTCAAGACCAATTTCGGCGTCATCACCGTCGAGCTCTACTCCGACCGGGCGCCGCAGACGGTCGCCAATTTTCTCCAGTACACGCGCGACGGCTTCTACGACGGCACCGTTTTCCACCGCGTCATACCGGGATTCATGATCCAGGGCGGCGGCTTTACGCCGGACTTCGAGCAGAAGAAGACTCGCGCATCGGTGCGCAGCGAGGCCGACAACGGGCTCAAGAACACCCTTGGCACGCTCGCGATGGCGCGCACGCCCGACCCGCATTCCGCGACGGCACAGTTCTTCATCAATATCGCCGACAACGACTTCCTCAACTTTCGTACCCCGACGCAACAGGGCTACGGATATACCGTGTTCGGCAAGGTAGTGAACGGCATGGATGTGGTGGAGCGCATCGCACGGGTCGCGACCGGGAACCGCCCGCCGCACCAGAACGTGCCGGTGAAACCGGTGGTAATCGAGCGGGCGCGTATCGTCGAACCCGCATCCAAGCCCGGGAAATAGAGGAGAACGCATGGTCAGGCTGCATACCAACTTCGGCATCATCACGCTCGATCTCGACGCAACGAAAGCGCCCGATACCGTCGCCAATTTTCTGCAGTACGTGAAGGACGGCCATTACGCGAACACCGTTTTCCACCGGGTCATCGACGGTTTCATGATCCAGGGAGGCGGTTTCGAGCCCGGGATGACGCAGAAGCCGACGCGCGCGCCGGTGAAAAACGAAGCGGACAACGGGCTGAAGAACGCGGCCTACACCGTCGCCATGGCGCGCACATCGAATCCGCATTCGGCGACCGCGCAGTTCTTCATCAACATCGCGGAAAACGATTTCCTCAATTTCAGCGCGCAAACCCCGCAGGGCTGGGGCTATTGCGTCTTCGGCAAGGTGGTCGAGGGCGCCGAGGTCGTGGACAAGATCAAGAAAGTCAAGACCGGCAGCCGCGGCATGCACCAGGACGTGCCGCTCGAGGACGTGGTCATCCAGAGGGCGGAAGAAGTTTGAATCCCTGGATGAGGGAAGACCGCGCTATCGTCCGAATTCGCACGCCCCTCATCCCTCATCCCTCATCCCTCATCCGGCGATGAGTCACACGCTCTTCATCTCCGACCTCCACCTAAGCCGCGAGCGGCCGCACATCAACCAGCAGTTTTTCGACTTCGTCGAGCGCACTGCGGCTGGGGCCGATGCGCTTTACATTCTCGGCGACCTGTTCGAATACTGGATCGGTGACGACGATTCGGACGACCCGCTGAACGCCGCCGTGGCACGGGCGCTGCGAACACTCAGCGAGCGCGGAGCGCGGCTTTACTTCATGCACGGCAATCGTGACCTGCTCATCGGGAATGCGTTCGCGCAACGCGCCGGCGCCGAGCTGATCGCCGACCCGACGCTCCTCGACCTCTATGGAACGCGCACGCTGATCCTCCACGGTGACACGCTGTGCACCGACGACGTCGAATACCAGAACTTCCGCGCCTATGCGCATGACGCGGGCAACCAAAGGAAATTCCTCGCGCAAACGCTTGCCGCCCGCCGGCAGCAGATGCTTGATCTGCGCGCGCGAAGCGAGCACAGCAAGCAGGCAAAGACATCAGAGATAATGGACGTCGCCCAGAGTGCGGTTGATACCGTGCTGCGGGAGAACGCCTTTCCCCGCCTGATTCACGGCCATACCCATCGCCCGGCCCGGCATGTCCACGTCGTCGACGGCCATCGCTGCGAGCGCTGGGTGCTGAACGACTGGTACCAGCGCGGCGGGTATCTGCGCTGCGACGCGAGCGGCTGTACCGCAGTACTGCTGTAGCATCCCCCACCCGCCGCGAGCGCCTCGAGCGCGGACGAGTGCAGGTCCGGACCAATTTTGGATGACGCTTGCGGCGCACAGCCGCTGAGGGCTAGATTGCATATGGGAAGCCCTGACCGGCCACAGCATGGTTCGCGCGCAGGAGGCGCCAGACAGCCATGACGCACGAGTTGATCTACGTCAGCCTGGCGAACTGGAAATTGAGCCCGGACGAATTGCTCGCCCTGCTCCTGCAGTCGCGCGAAAAAAACGCGCGCCTCGATATCACCGGCCTTCTGGTCTACCACGACCAGGAATTCATGCAGCTGCTCGAAGGCGAGAAGGACGTGATCTTTACGCTCTACGACACCATCGTCGGCGACAAGCGGCATTCGCAGGTGCACCTGTTATGGGACGGCCCGATTGCGGCACGCAGCTTCCGGGACTGGTCGATGGCCTTTCTCGACCTGGACAAGATCACGGGCTATTCGCGCTTCCTGCAGGACGGCCAAAGCGCGCTACGCACGATCGACGGCGGCTCGACCGGACGAAAATTCCTGTTCAACCTGCGAGACGAATTCCTGCGCGGCGAGCGGCGCTAGCGCCGGGCCCCGCACCGCGAAGCGGCGCCCAGCGGCTCACGAGTTCAGCCCCCGCAACAAATCGGCCTTGATATCCTCGAGGTTCTCGAGCCCCACGGCGACACGCAGCAGTCCGTCGCCGATGCCGGCTGCCGCTCGCGCCTCCGGCGTGATGCGGCCATGGGTGGTCGACGCCGGGTGCGTGATCGTGGTCTTGGTGTCGCCGAGGTTGGCGGTGATCGAAATGAGCCGCGTTGCATCAACCACCCGCCACGCCGCGTCCTTGCCGCCCTTCACGTCGAACGAGACGATGGCGCCGGGACCCGTCTGCTGCCGCTTGGCAAGTTCGTACTGGGGATGCGACGGCAGTCCCGGGTAGTACACCCGCTCGACACCTTGCTGCTTCTCCAGCCAGCGCGCGAGCTCCATCGCGTTCGCCGACTGCGCTTCGACGCGAAGCCTCAACGTCTCCAGGCCCTTCAGAATCACCCAGGCATTGAACGGGCTCAGCGTCGGGCCTGCGGTCCGCAGGAAGCCGAACACAGCCTCGTGGATCACGTCGCGCCTGCCCAGCACCGCGCCGCCCAAGACGCGTCCCTGCCCGTCAAGAAACTTGGTGGCCGAGTGGATCACGATGTCGGCGCCGTGCTCAAGCGGGCGCTGCAGCGCCGGCGTGCAGAAGCAGTTATCGACCACCAGCAGGCAGCCGTTTTCGTGCGCGAGGTCGGCCAGCGCGCGAATATCGCCGAGTTCGGTCAGCGGATTCGATGGCGTTTCGACGAACAGGAAACGCGTATTCCCGCGCAGCGCCCGTTTCCAGTCGTCGAGGTCCGAAAGGTCGACGAAACTGGTCTCGATGCCGAATCGCGGCAGGTATTTCTCGAACAGCGTCGTCGTCGTGCCGAATACCGAGCGCGAGCTGACGATATGGTCGCCCGATTCGAGTAGCGCCAGGCACAGGCTCGTGATCGCGGCCATACCCGAGGCGGTGGCGACGCAGGCCTCGCCGCCCTCCAGCGCCGCCAGCCTCCGCTCGAAGGCGTTGACCGTGGGATTGGTGAAGCGCGAGTAAATATTTCCCGCCTCGTCGCCGGCGAAACGCGCGGCCGCCTGGGCGGCGTTTTCGAAGACGAAACTGGAGCTGGCAAAGATGGCTTCGCTGTTTTCGAACTCGGAGGTACGCAGCTGCCCGCCGCGGACGGCCAGCGTGTCAAATCCAGGGATGTCGTGGTTCACGGAGTTTCTCCAATAGTGAAAAAACTCGGGAGGGAATCGGTACGGAATCAGATCAGGACCACCCTCTTTAGCAAATTTATACTGGGGACGGTTCTTCCGCCGCCGGGCGCCTGCAAGCCGAGTAACAAATCAGCGCCGAGGTGGAACAATAAATTGCCGCTTTTGCCTTGTCAAGCGGCGGCGTTCCTGTTCAGCCGGTCGACCCAGGCCATGCCGATGGCGGAAACCACGAAAGTCAGGTGGATTAACACGTACCAC
>JBFKNN010000105.1:0-10628 GCA_041629335.1 Burkholderiales bacterium
CGGGTCGCGCTGCGGGTCGGCGAAGCATTCGACGTAAGTGCCGTGTGCGACGCCGGCGAGCAGGTGGTGGGCGATCTGCGGCTCTTCATGATGCGCCATTTCCACGCCGGCCGCGGCGGCGAGGCCCGCGGCGCGCAGCCAGTCGGTGACGCCGCCGCCCTCGGAGGCGTCGTAGTTGATGAAGTCGACGGCGCCGGCGTCGATGAGCCGGCGCACCCCGGCGCTCGAGATCTCGCACTGCCCCGCGGTAACCGGGATGCGGGTTGATGCGCGCACGCGCGCCATCAGCGCCGCGTCGTCGTGCCAGTGGCAGGGTTCCTCGAACCAGCGGATGTCAAGCGGCTCGACGAGTCGGGCGAAGCGGATCGCGTCCTGCGCGCTCCATCCGCGATTTGCATCGACCATGAGGGTGAAATCGGGGCCCGCCGCGCGGCGCGCGGCGTCGACGCGCTTCGCGTCTTCTTCCGGAGCAAGGCCGCCGACTTTGAACTTGCAGCCCGCCATGCCGGACTTGCGGTAAAGCTCCATCTCACGGCCGATGTCCGCGAGTGTCTTGCCTTCGCGGTAGTAACCGCCGATCGAGATGATCGGCAGCAACTCGCGGCAGCCGCCGATCAATGCGCAAACGCTCTGGCCTGCCGCCTTTCCCATCAGGTCCCACAGCGCGCAGTCGATGCAGGCGATTGCCTCGAGCAGCGTCTTGCGGTCGCGGCTCGCGTGCGTAAGCGCAAAGAGCTTGGCCCAGACGCGCTCGATCTCGAAGACGCCCATTCCCTTGATGAGCGGAAACAGCTCGTCGCGGATGAGGCGCGCGATCTCGGCTCCGTTCTCGCGGTTGTCGCCGTTGTAGACCTCGCTCGTCAGGCCGTCGCTGGTCGCAAGCCGGGTGACGACGGTGCAGCGCTTCAGCACCGCGTACGTGCTGCCGCCGAAGTTGCGGGTGAGGGGGATCGCGACCGGGATCGCCTCGACGGACGCAATCCGCACGGCGCGTCACCTCAGGCGAAAATGATCGCGGCGCCGGCGAGCGTCGCCGCGGCCACCGCGCCGTAGAAAACGAGCCGGTCCCGGCGGGTCCACCCCGGGCGCTGCGCGAGCGCGAGGCGCGGTCCCGCGGGCGCACTACCGCCCGATGCGCCCTTGATCGATTCCACGTAGCTGTCGACCCGCGCGCTCATCCCGCTTTGCGCCGCGAGCCGCTGCGTCGCCTCGAGCGAGTCGAAGAGCTTGGACAGGCCGAGCGTCGCGATCGGCTCGAGGGCATCGACTTCGGCGTCCTCGCGCCGCGTGCCCGGGAACGTGTCCGCGGCGAGCTGGGACGGGCCCTTGCGGTCGATGCGAGGTTGGGCCGCCGGGCGCGCGGCGCCGTTTGCGGGAGCCGCCGCGCCGCGTTCGAGCTGCTTCGCGCAATCACGCAGATCGCGGGCGAGCTCCGAGGCGTCCTGATACCGGTCGTCGGGCGCCTTGGCGAGGGTCTTGGCGATGATGAAATCGAGCACCGTCGGCACTTCCGGCACGCGCGAACTCGGGGCGGGCGGCGTGAAGTTGATGATCTGGAACATCATCGAGTTGACGTCGCTGCCCATGAACGGCGCCTCCCCGGTGAGCATCTCGTAGAGGATCACGCCCAGTGAGAACAGGTCCGAGCGCGCGTCCGCGCGCTTACCGACCACCTGCTCGGGGGCCATGTAGCGCGGCGAGCCGAGCATGACGCCGGTCTGGGTGCGCACTTCGGCCGCGCGCATCCGCGCGATGCCGAAATCGGTGATCTTCACGCGCCCGCCGCGCACGATCATGATATTGGCCGGTTTGATGTCGCGATGCACGACGCCGTGCTCGTGCGCGTAGGCGAGCCCTTCGGCCGCCTGCGCCGCGATATCGAGCGCCTCCTCAACCGGCAGGCGCCGCCCGCCCCCCAGCATCTGCTTCAGCTCGCGCCCGGCCAGCAGCTCCATCGCCATGTAGGCGATGTTGCCGCTGTTGCCGATGTCGTAAATGGTGACGATGTTGGGATGATTGAGCCCGCCCGCAGCCCGCGCTTCCTGGTAGAAGCGCGCTTCGTACTCGGCGATCTCGCCCGCATCCAGTGACATGTTGATGGTCTTTACCGCAACGGTGCGGTGGAGCAGAGGGTCGTTCGCCGTGTAGACGACGCCCATCGCACCCTTGCCGAGCTCGGAGAGGATCTCGTAGCGGCCGAGCTTGCGCGGCTCTTCCATGGGCGGACGATTCGCGGCGGCCCGCTTAGCGGCTCTGCGCCTTCACGTTGCGGAACACCGGGCCCCACATCGGGTGGCCGGCTTCGCTGGCGGACAGATCGAAGTTCGAATCGGCGATCAAGGCCTGGCGGAACTGGTCCCGGCACTGCGCCTGGCGCCCCGAGACGCAGTGGATGAACGCGAGATACTTGTGTGCGCGGGCCCGATCGGTTCTCCGCGGCAGGCCTTCGTCGAGACTCGCCTGCAGCAACCGGCTCGCCTCGTTGTAATTGGCGTCGTCGTAGGCGCGCACGCCGGCCGCGAGCGTCTCTTCGGCCTTGCCGGCGGGCTTGAATATGTTCTCGATCTCCTGCTGGAGCTCCTTGATCGGCGCGGTCTCGCAGCCGGCGAGGGTTGCCGCCAGCACGGCCAGCGCGATCAGTCTTGCAACGGACATGGGATTCCTCCTCAGCGGAACTTATGACTGATTCTAATCTGTTCGCCCGCTTTCGCGTCTATGGTCTGCACGTACGCGGGGAAATCGGCATTGCGGACTTCGATCGTGTGGCGGCCCGGCGCGAGCTCGAGATCGCGCAGCGGCGGGGCGACGCCCGCCTTGCGGCCGTCCACGAAGACCTCGCCCCACGGCGAGATCGCGAATCGCACCTTCGCGGATTCAACCGCGGCTGGTCCGGCTGGCGCTGTTACGGCCGCTGGCGGCACAACGCGTGCCGGCGCAGGCGCTGCCACAACCGGAGGCGGCTCCTTACGCGGCGGTGCGGCGACTGTCGGCGGCGCTTTCGGCGGTTCCGGCTTTGCGACCGCGGGCGCCTTGGCGGCGGGCGGCGCGGCCGGCTTGGGTGACGGTGCCGGTACGGCGGCAGCCGGAGGCACGGTTCGCTCGGGCGCGGCGACCGGCGGCTCCACCGATCGCGTGGCAGTATCCTGCGTCCCGAGGCTGACGCGGATAGCGACCGAGGTCGCGAGGATCAGGGCCACGGCGAGCGCAGTGCTCAGCCGCGGCTTGCGGAGCAGGTTGTCCTGCACGCGGGTGGCGGTCTGCGCAAGATGGCCGACCACGGCGAGCGGGGCCGTCATCCGACCGCGTCTGGACCGCTCGCGCGCCGATGCCGCTGCGCGCTTGATCCCGGGCTGGCTTGCGCCCACGGCGTAGACTTCGTGCTCGCGCACGTGCTTGTCGGTGCGGGCGCCCTCGTAGTTGAACAGCTTGACGTAGTCTTCGGACAGGCGGGAGATCACCTCGAAGTAGGAGCGCGACACCAGAATCTGGCCGGGCTCGGCGAAGCTCATCACCCGCTGGCCGACGTTGATACCGTCGCCGATGATATTGGGCTGGCCGTTGAGATTGGTGATGAGCTTGACCGGACCGAGGTTGATGCCGATACGCGTTTGCAGTTGCGGCCCGTCCCCGGGAGGCGGCGCCACGAGCGCGTCGCGCAGCGACAAGGCGACAAACAGCGCATCCTCCGGATCCCCGAGGAAGCTGATCGCCGCCCCGTCGCCGGTGTCGAGGATGATCCGGTCGCTGGCTGCCACGTCGGCGAGCGCGACCGACAGCGTGTCGTTCAGGCGCTCCTTCAGCTGGATCTGCTCCGAAACCGGTCTGCGCGAGTACTCGGTGATGTCGAGAAACAGCACGCTGCAGATGATGGTGCGGTTGAGTCTGGCCTTCATCTTGGCTTCGGCTGGCGCGATTATTTCACTCGCATCCCCGGCGCCGCGCCGGCGTCGGGGGAGAGCAGGTAGAGGCCCGGCGTCTCGCCCGAAGCGGCGAGCACCATGCCCTGGGAGACGCCGAACTTCATCTTGCGCGGCGCGAGGTTCGCGACCATCACCGTGAGCCGGCCAACGAGCTTTTCCGGGTCGTAGGCCGACTTGATGCCGGCGAAAACGGTGCGCGTTTCGCCATCGAGGTCGAGTGTCAGCTTGAGCAGCTTGTCGGCGCCCTCGACGTGATCGGCGCCGACGATGCGCGCGATGCGCAGGTCGATCTTGCTGAACTCGTCGATGCCGATCGTGGGCGCTATCTCCAATTTGATCTCCTCCCGAACCTGATGCTCGCCGTGGCGCTGCTGCGAATGGCCCGGCGCCGCGGCCTGCAGGCTTTCCTTGTTGGCGGCGACCAGCGCATCGATCTGCTTGCGGTCGATGCGGGCCATGAGATGCGAATACGGACCGATGCGCTCGGGCAGGATGCCCGCGTCGGACCACGCAAAGTCATGGTCCAGCCCGAACAGCTCGCGGGCGACGCGGGCCGCGACGGCAGGCAGGATCGGCGCGAGCAGAACGGTGAGCAGCTTGAATCCATGCAGCGCCCGTGAACAGATGTCCTGCAGCTCGTCGTGCCGCGCCGAATCCTTGGCGAGGCTCCACGGCTGCTTGCGGTCGAATTCCTCGTTGATCCGGTCCGCGACCTGCATCGCGTCGCGTACCGCCCTGCCGAATTCGCGCGCGTCGTAGGCCTCGGCGACCTGTCGGGCCGTGACCGCGGCGCCGTCGGCAAGTGACCGTGTCTCGCCCCGGTACGCAAGCTTGCCGTCGAAATGCCGCGCGATGAAGCCGGCGGCGCGGCTCGCGATGTTGACGAACTTTCCCACCAGATCGCTGTTCACGCGCGCGACGAAGTCGTCGAGGTTGAGATCGATGTCCTCCATCGTTGCGTTGAGCTTCGCCGCGTAATAGTAGCGCAGCCATTCCGGGTTCAGCCCCTGCCGGAGGTAGCTTTCCGCGGTGATGAAGGTGCCGCGCGATTTGGACATTTTCTCGCCGTTCACGGTGAGAAAGCCGTGGGCGAAGATGCGCGTGGGGGTGCGGTAGCCGGCGCGGTCGAGCATCGCGGGCCAGAACAGCGCATGAAAATAAAGAATGTCCTTGCCGATGAAATGGATCATTTCGGTCCCTGCGTCGCGGCTCTTCACCGCGTCGGTGAACGCACCGAAATCTGTGCCGCTGCGGTTGCAGAGGTTCTTGAAGCTCGCGAAGTAGCCGACCGGCGCATCGAGCCAGACGTAGAAATACTTGCCCGGCGCGTCGGGGATCTCGAAGCCGAAGTAGGGGGCATCGCGGGAGATGTCCCAGTCCGAAAGCCCCGCCTTGAACCATTCGTCAAGCTTGTTGGCGGCCTCGGTCTGCAGCGTGCCGGGCGAGCGCGTCCAGCGCCGGAGAAAGTCCGTACATTCGCCCAGCTTGAAGAAAAAGTGGTCCGACTGCTTCTTTACCGGCTGGGCGCCCGAGATCGCCGAATAGGGCTTGATCAAATCGGTCGGGGAATAGGTCGTCCCGCAGGCTTCGCAGGCATCCCCGTACTGGTCTCGGGCGTGGCACTTCGGGCACTCGCCCTTGATGAAGCGGTCGGGGAGGAACAGATTCTTGACCGGGTCGTAGTATTGCTCGATCGCCCGCCTGGCGATGAGCCCGGCCGCGGAGAGCTTGCGGTAGAACGCGTAGCACAGCTCGCGATTCTCCGGCGAATGGGTCGAGTAGTAATTGTCGAAGCCGATGCGAAAGCCGTCGAAGTCGCTGCGGTGGGCGGCGTGCATGCGCTCGATCAGCTGCTCCGGAGTCACTTTCTCCTGCTCGGCGCGCAGCATAACCGGCGTGCCGTGCGTATCGTCCGCGCAGACGTAATGGACCTCGTGGCCCTGCATACGCTGATAACGCACCCAGATATCGGTCTGGATGTATTCGACCAGATGTCCGAGGTGAATCGCGCCGTTGGCATAGGGCAGCGCGGAAGTGACGAGGATGCGACGTTTTCCCATTTAACACTGGAACTTAAAGGCATAAATTGTAACAAACGTTGAAGTTCCCTCCCATCGACGACGTCGACCCCGCCCGGCGCCCCGGCGCGACGCCCAAGACCCTGACGCGGTGGGGAAAACGGCGCGCCAGATATGCGGGCCGGTGATAATTGTTTAGAATTCCGCCCTGGCTGAACAAGGAATTTGTCATGGCTGTCACTGAACAGCAGGTACAGGACGCGCTGAAGCAGCTGACCGACCCGAATACCCGCAAGGATTTCGTCTCGAGCAAGTCGGCGAAGCACATCAAGGTCGACGGCGACAAGGTGTCGGTGGACGTCGTGCTCGGCTACCCCGCGAAGAGCCAGCTCGAGCCGATCCGCAAGCAGATCGCCGCCAGGCTGAAGGAAATCCCGGGCGTGGGCGGCGTTACGGTCAACGTGACCATGAAGATCGTCTCCCACGCGGTGCAGCGCGGCGTGAAGCTGGTCGCGGGGGTGAAGAACATCATCGCGGTAGCCTCCGGCAAGGGCGGCGTGGGCAAGAGCACCACCGCCTGCAACCTGGCGCTCGCGCTGGCGGCCGAAGGGGCCAACGTTGGCGTGCTCGATGCCGACATTTACGGTCCCTCGCAGCCGATGATGCTCGGCATCCGCGGGCGGCCCGAATCGAAGGACGGCAAGAGCCTCGAGCCTATGGAGGGTCACGGGCTGCAGGCGATGTCGATCGGCTTCCTGATCGACATCGAGACGCCGATGGTGTGGCGCGGGCCGATGGTCACCCAGGCGCTGGAGCAGCTGCTGAACGAGACCAAGTGGCACGACGTCGACTACCTGATCGTCGACCTGCCGCCGGGTACCGGCGACATCCAGCTCACGCTGGCGCAGCGCGTGCCCGTCACCGGCGCGGTGATTGTCACCACGCCCCAGGACATCGCGCTGATCGACGCGCGAAAGGGGCTCAAGATGTTCGAGAAAGTGGGCATCCCGATCCTCGGCATCGTCGAGAACATGTCGCTGCACGTGTGCTCCAAGTGCGGCCACGAGGAGCGCATTTTCGGCGAGGGCGGCGGCGGGCGCATGAGCAAGGACTACAACGTCGAGGTGCTCGGCTCGCTTCCGCTCGACATCAACATCCGCGAGCAGGCGGACTCGGGCAAGCCGACCGTCGTGTCCGACCCCGACGGCCGGGTGGCCGAGATCTACCGGGAAATCGCGCGTCGCGTGGCCGTCAAGATCGCCGAGAAGGCGCAGGATCACTCGGCGCTGTTCCCGAAGATCGTCGTCCAGAACACCTGAGAGAGACGTCAGGCGTGAGGGGTGAGGCGTGAGGTGTAGAATCTGACGCCGACTAAACTGCTCCTGCCCCTTTCTCCTTCCGCCTTTCGCCTTCCTCCTTACCTTTCACCATGACCATCAAATCCGACCGCTGGATCCGCCGCATGGCGGAATCCCACCGCATGATCGAGCCGTTCGAGCCGAACCAGATCAAGCACGCGAACGGGCAGAGCCTGGTGTCGTACGGCACCTCGAGCTACGGCTACGACATCCGCTGCTCAAGCGAATTCAAGATCTTCACCAACATCAACAGCACCATCGTCGACCCCAAGCAGTTCGACGCGCGCTCGTTCGTCGATTTCAGGGGCGAGGTGTGTATCATCCCGCCCAACTCGTTCGCGCTCGCCCGTACGGTCGAGTATTTCCGCATCCCGCGGAACGTGCTGACCATCTGCCTGGGCAAATCGACCTACGCCCGGTGCGGCATCATCGTGAATGTCACGCCGCTCGAGCCGGAGTGGGAGGGCTACGTCACGCTGGAGTTCTCCAACACCACGCCGCTGCCGGCCAAGATCTACGCCAACGAGGGCGTGGCGCAGGTGATCTTCCTCGAGTCGGCCCCGGACGACGTCTGCGAGACCTCCTACCGCGACCGCGGCGGCAAGTACCAGGGGCAGGTCGGCGTCACGCTGCCCAAGATTTGAGCAGCGTGCCGGCTGCTGCCGGCCGTTGGGCGCTCAGCTCGCGTTCCCGAAACTGTCTTTGTTACCGCTCGCCCGCCCGCGCCCGAGCGCCGCGTCCGTGCGCTCGAGCCCCGGTTGACGCCTCGTGCGCCCGCGCTCAAGCGGCCCGCAGCGGCGGTTTGCGGCCTGCGCGCATCTCGCTGCCGCGGCGAACGCGCTGCTCGCCGACTCGCCGGCCGAGAATTATTTTCCCCAAATCCGGAAAAATTGCTTGATTCCTGGGAAATTGCTCCTATAATTCGCGGAAATTTTGCTGATTTGTGAACGACCGGAATTCATTTCGCAAGGAGGCCCTCATGAAGGCCGTGAGGCAAGGCTGTGTGGTGGATGTGGTTGCTTTCCTGATCCCGGAAACCTAGGTCAGATAGGAGACTTTGATGGCCGTGCGCTCTGTCGCCGTTAAGAAACCGCAACCCGCGTTCGAAAACGAGCAGCACCTTTTCGATACCCATCCCGAAGTGCGCCTGGACTTCAGCCACGTCCGGGACGCCCTGAAACAGGGCTACAGCAAGCCCTTCCTGCTGGTCGACACCAGCATCGTCCGCACTAAAGCCCAACGCTTCAAGGCCGCCATGCCGCGCGTGCATGCCCATTACGCGGTCAAGGCGAACCCCGATCCGCGCGTGTTGAAGACGCTGATCGAGGAGGGCGTGGGTTTCGAGATCGCCTCGATCGCCGAACTCGACATCCTGCTTGGCCTGAAGGTGCCGGCGGCAGAGATCTATTACAGCAACCCGATGAAGTCGCGCGCCTATCTCGAGTACGCGGCAGTGAAGGGCGTGGAATGGTACGTGCTCGACAGCGTTGAGGAGCTGAGAAAAATTCACAGCGTCAAGCCCGATGCCAAGCTCTACGTGCGCATCGAGGCGCCCAACGTCGGCAGCGACTGGCCGCTCGCGGGCAAGTTCGGCATCAAGAGCACCGAGGTCGACGGCATCATCGCCGAGGCGGTCGAGCTCGGCGCGGACCTTGCCGGCGTGACCTTCCATGTTGGCTCGCAATGCCGCAACCCCGAGAACTGGCGCGTCGGCATCCAGCACGCGAAGCGCGTTTTCAAGAAGATGCGGCTCGCCGGCCTGACGCCGCGCCTGCTCAACATCGGCGGCGGCTATCCCGTGCGCCACGTGAAACCGATTCCCGCGATCGAGAAGATCGCGGAGGTGGTGAACCACGCGATCCGCGACATCCCGCAGAGTGTGCGGATCATGGCCGAGCCGGGTCGTTTTCTCGTCTCCGACGCCGGCTACTTCGTGTGCCGCGTGGTCGGCACTGCCACCCGCAGCGGCAAGCGCTGGATGTATTGGGACGCCGGCGTCTTCGGTGGCGTGATCGAGACCACCGAGGGGCTGCGCTACGACATCGCGACCGACCGCACGGGCAAGACCATTCCGTGGTGCGTCGCCGGCCCGACCTGCGACTCGGTCGACGTGTGCATGCGCGATGAGCCGTTCCCCGAGGACATGCAGGAGGACGACTTCATCTACATTTCCAATGCGGGCGCCTACACGACCGCATATGCAAGCAATTTCAACGGTTTCCCGCTGCCAGAAGTCCGCGTACTGTAGTCGAGTCACGGATGGGATAAAAAGCGAGTCTTCAGACTCGCTTTTTTTTGGCACGCCAGCCAGCCGACGAGAAATCCATCTGGTATTCGATTGGCATGCATGTCTTGTTGCGGGAACGCAACATCCGGGAGGCCAGCCTAACTGATTGTCACCATGATGAATAACGACTATTATCGGGGCAAGAACAACCACGGACTGGTCCCGGGCTGGCGGAGCGGCAGGCTCGAGGCCGGAACCGTATTCTTGCGGGAGCGCCACGCTGATGTCATGCGGCCGCTGCATCGCGCGACGGAAGGAGATCAGCGCCGTTTCGCGCACTGAAAACACGCGAACAGGCTGCGCCCTCCGTACTGTTCTGCATACCATCTCTTTTCTCTGTCTCATTTCTTGGGCTGGCTTGTCGCTGGGCGCAGAACCCGATCTCGCGAAAGCCGAAGCCCTGATGCGAGCGGGCAAGCCGGCCGAAGCATACGCGCTGCTGGCGCCGTTCGAGGACAAGTACGCGGGGGACCCCCGCTACGACTACGTGCTGGGAATTGCGGCGCTCGACAGCGGCAGGCCCGACAGGGCAACGCTGGTGTTCGAGCGCGTGCTGGCAGTCAGCCCTAACTTCGCCGGGGCGCGCCTCGACATGGCGCGCGCCTATTTTCAGCTCGGCGACATGGCTCGTGCCCGGACGGAATTCGACACGTTGCTCGCTCAAAGCCCCCCGGAAGCGGCGCGCGTGACGATCCTGAACTATCTCGCCGAGATCGCCCGGCGCGAGGAAGCGAAGCTGACGGTCCGCACCGCCTACATCGAGGCCACGTTCGGGCGCGACAGCAACGTCAATAACTCCACCTCCCAGACCCAGGTTACCGTCCCCGCGCTGGGCAACCTCGTGTTCGCCCTCGACCCGACGAACGTCAAGCGCGCAGACGACTACTGGCTGTTCGCGGCGGGTGCGGACATCACCCATGAGTTCCGGCCCGGCTGGGCAGTGTTCGGCGGCGTGAGTGGCCGCTACCGCCAGAACAGCTCGGAAGACCAGTTCGACTACAAGAGCGCCGATATCCGGGGCGGCATCGCGATGGTCGGAGAGGCC
>JBFKNN010000106.1:0-10628 GCA_041629335.1 Burkholderiales bacterium
ACCGGTTCTTCGAGGCGCATCCGGAAATCGACGTGCGGGTGTCGGCCCGCATACGGCGGGTGAGCGAGCGCGGCAAGGGCACCGTCGCCGAGCGCACGACCCTCGACGAGTGGCTCGCGGATTCCGACATCGCCATTCTCTACGGCCGCGGCGACTACCCGGATCTGCGCGCGGACAAGCTGCTCTCGCTCTCGGTGACGCCGATTTGCAGCCCGCGGCTGCTCACCGGGCCGAACCCGCTCACGCGCCCCGAGGACTTGCGCCACCACATGCTGCTGCACGACGACACCGGCGACCTGTACGACGGCGAGTCGTTCTGGGACGTGTGGCTGCACGCCGCGGGGACGGACAGCGCCCAGATGCGGCGCGGCCCGCATTTCAGCCACGCGGTGCTCGCGTTCGAGGCGGCGGTCGAGGGCGTCGGCGTAGTGGCGTCGCTGCCGGTGCTGGCCGCGGCCGACCTGCATGCGGCGCGGCTGGTAACGCCGTTCTCGCTGCGCGTGCCGCTGGTGTCGGCTTATTACGTGGTGAGCAACGAGGCTGCGGCGACGCGCCCGGCGGTGGTGGCGTTCCGCGAATGGGTACTGGGTGAAGCGGCGCGCGGCGACGAGGTGTGACACTAAGGCAGAGTCGTGTTCGACGGGATCAACGTGATCTAGAGGATCGACAAGATCGCTGAAAAGCGCCGGCTGCTGACGCCTTAATCGCGTTAATCCTGATAATCCCGTAAATCCTGTCCAACACGACTTTAACCGGACCGCGCCGGCAGGGCCGGTTCAGGCGGGTTTTGGCGCCGTGCGAGGAATCTGCCGGTCGTCGATCGGCAGATTGAGCAGCCCGGCGACGATACCCATGCCGATGGTGAAAATCCACATCACCTGGTACGAGCCGGTCGAGTCGAACAGGTAGCCGCCGATCCATACCCCGAGGAAGCTGCCGATCTGGTGGCACAGGAACGCGATGCCGCCCAGCGTCGAGAGGTAGCGCACGCCGAACACGTGCGCAATCAGGCCGCTCGTCAGCGGCACGGTGCCGAGCCACAAGAACCCGATGATCGCCGCAAAGAGATAGACCGTGAGCGGGGAAATCGGCAGCGTGATGAAGATCGCGATCGCCAGTGCACGCGTGAAGTAAAGCGTCGACAGCAGGTACTTCTTGGTGTGCCGGCCCCCGAGCCAGCCCCAGGTATAGCTGCCGAAGATATTAAACAGGCCGATCAGCGCCAACGCCGCCATGCCCGTTTCCGGCGTCATGCGGTTGTCGAGCAAATAGGCCGGGAAATGCACCGAAATGAACAGCACCTGGAACCCGCATACCGTATAGCCGGCGCACAGCAGGAGGTAGCCGCGATGACCCAGGGCTTCGCGCAGCGCTTCCGGGATCGTCTGCTGGTGCAAGCCCTTGTCCTGCGCCTCCTTGTCCTCGACCAGCGCCGCCGACAGCGGCGCGATCAGCAGCACGGTGAGCGCAAGCATGACGAGCGCCTGCTGCCAGCCCAGAAAGTTGATCAGCGTCTGTCCGTACGGGAGCATGACGAATTGGCCGAACGAGCCGGCTGCGCCCGCGATGCCCAGCGCGACGCTGCGTTTCTCCGCCGAGAACGCGCGGCCCACCACGCCGTAGACGATGGCGAATCCGGTGCAGCCGAGCGCGATGCCGATCAGCAGCCCCGCGCTCAGGTTGAGCGCCACGCTGGTGGTCGAGATGCTCATCAGCACAAGGCCGATCGCGTACAGAATGGCGCCTCCGATCACCACGCGCGCGACACCGAAGCGGTCGGCGATCATGCCGGTGAATGGCTGCGACAGGCCGTAGACGAGATTCTGCAGCGCGATGGCGATCGAAAAGACCTCGCGGCCGACGCCGAGGTCCATGGTCATCGGCTGCAGGAACAGTCCGAAGCCGTGGCGCACGCCGAGCGCGATGGTGAGCACCAGGCCGCTTGCGGCAAGGACGATCGCCGGGGTGCGCCAGCTCGATCCGCGCATGGTCGCGTCCAAGAGCAAAAAAGGGGCCATTGTAGCCGACGCGGGTTCGGGCACGCGACTGCGGTAAGGTAGAATACCGTCTGCATCATTTCAGGGTGTAGCGCAGCCTGGTAGCGCACGTGCCTTGGGAGCACGAGGTCGTGGGTTCGAGTCCCACCACCCTGACCAGCCGCCCGGCCGAGTCGCGCCGGGCGCATGTCGGATGTTTCCATGATTTTCGGGATCTTTATCGGCATCATTCTCGGGCTGCGGGGCGTCGACACGCCGGTGGCGATGCTGATCCTTGTTGCCGCGCTCGGCATCAAGGTTGTCGTCGACGTCAAGTGGGATCGCCTGCCGTATTTCGGCGCGGTCTCGCCCTACGTCGTCTACCGCTACAACCTCGAGCGCGCGGGCGAGCGCACCAGGCATGCGTGGATCAGCTATGCGTTGCAGTTGCTGGTCTTCGGCGGGCTGCTTGGCGGCACCGCGTACGTCGTGGTGAGCCTGTTCAGAGCGTAGGCGCCGCTCAGGCGGTCCTCCCGGAGCATGCCCCGGTCGCAACCAGCCGGGCGTGCCCAGTGCCGGCATTCAGCCTGCTCCGCAAACAAAGTCCTGTACGGCGCGGCGTGCGAAGCGTATATTCGCGCTCACGGGGCGCGCGGGCGGCGGTTGCGCTGCGCGTTGCGCCCGGGAGGCGCCTATGGTGTCAGAGTATCTGGAAATCGTTACGCGGTTGCTGATGGCGCTCGCCGCCGGCGGCCTGATCGGTTTCGAGCGCAGCTATCACGGCCGCCCCGCGGGCTTTCGCACCCATACCCTGGTGTGCCTCGCTTCCGCGCTGCTGATGCTGGTCGCGCTGCACCAGGGCGAGTGGTTCCAGGGCAGCATCGAGACGGTGCGCGTCGATCCCACGCGAATGGCCCAGGGCATCATGACCGGCATCGGCTTTCTCGGTGCCGGCGTCATCATCAAGGAAGGGCTCTCGGTGCGCGGGCTCACGACCGCCGCCTCGATCTGGATCACGGCTGCGCTCGGGATCGTCGCCGGTGTCGGCTTCTATTTTCCGCTCGCGGTGGGCACGGTACTCGTGCTGGGCACCTTGTCGGTGTTCCGCTGGGTCGAGGCCAAGATGCCCATGCAGTTCTATGCGCATCACCGCATCCGCTTCTCGAGCGCCGCGCCGATGCCCGAGCCGGCGCTGCACGCCGTGATCCGCGAGCACGGTTTCAGCATCGCCAATTTTAGCTACACCATGAGCCGCGAAGGCGCGTACGTCGAGTACGAGATGAACCTGCGGGCACGCGACGCAAGCGCGGCGCGGCGCCTGGCCGAGACACTGCAGGCAATGGATTCCGTGCTCGCATTCGAGGTCCGCCCGAGCGGCGACTGAGAAGAAAAGTCCTGCATAAACCGCGCTCTGCAGCTGACAGCCGCGTCCGCCACAATTTTCGGTTGACAATAGTTTTGGCGCTAAATATATTGGGAACGAAGGCGAAGGTAGGCGATGCCAGCTTGCTGCCCCAGCATCACGTTACGCCTCCCACGTGCGCGATTGCGAGGGCAGCAGTGTCCGAGGAGGACGACCTGAAGGCGTGCGCGGCAACAGAGGGAGCCGCGAACGCTGCGCCGTCAAGGGCTCCAGTGATGGAGCTCTTTTTTTGCGCCTATCTCGCCTCAAGGCGATCTAGGCGCCCTTCGCGATAATCCCGCTCAGGACCGCCGGGCGTTAAACCGGCCCGGCGTCCAATCAAACGTCCACAGGACCTTCGATTGTGCGCGCGTCTTGCTTGAGGCGATCCGCGCTCGCCCCGCTTCGGCTCGGGACCGCCCGACCTTGTGTTGTGGGCGCCCCTAGATGTCCGCCAGCGGTGTGAGGCCCGCGCCGGCGTCCTTGAGCGAGAGTCGCGAGACGACTTCGTCGAGGCTGTGGTCGAGCGCTTCGAGCGAATCGACCGAGATCAACCGCAGCGCTTCGCTCACCACACCGCGCGGCGGCACCGGGCAATCGGCAATCAGTCGTTCTCCCTCCGCAGTGAGGAACAGCTGCACCACGCGCTGGTCCTTGCCGTTGCGCTCACGCCGCACCCAGCCCCGCTGCTCGAGCCGGTCGAGCAGGTTGCTCGCGGTCGAGTTCTTGATGTAGAGGCGCGCCGCCAGCTCGGAGACGCACAAGCCCGGCTCGGCGCCGAGCTCGCTCAACGCCCACAACTGCCCCGCGCTTACCCCGCAGCGGTCCGCGATCTCGCGCGATTGCAGCTTCGCCGAACTGAACAGGATGCGCAGTTTCTTGCGCACCTCGAGTTCGAGCGCCGCCCGCGCCAACGGCTTGCCGCGGCCGCCTCGAATCATGGCAATTGCCTCGTCCGCCATCTGATGCTCCCTTAGCAAAATTTTAGTTTTTCTCAATTGCGGCGTTATAAACGGGAGACGCGCCGCTGCCCCCGTCTATTCCGCAACTTGCCTCGACCGGGCGAACTCGCCATCCGGTTGCCCGCGCATGCCCTCGCCCGTATTGTTCTGTACGATAACGGACATACGCAAGTTTGAATCTAGCACACTCTCCCGGCGGTTGCATCGCTCGTTCGACCACTTGCCGGAATTTAAGCCGGGAAGGCTTGGCCCGGCGCCGCTGCAACCTGCCAGCGGCCCGGAGGCGGGCGCTTTGGGGGCACCCGGCGGCCAGCAATCCCCTTGCTGCCGGGCGATGTCCTGCCGTACGATCCCCCGACCGGCCGCTGAAAGGGAATCTGTGGATCGACGTGCGTCGAGCGTGAACCAGCCAACCATTGAAAACCACCTGCTCTCGCTGCTGCCCGGTGGTGCGGCGAATGCCGAGGCGGTCGTGCTCGGCCAAGGCGATATCGTGTATGAGCCCGGGGAGCCGCAGGAGCATGTCTATTTTCCGAGCGGCTGTGTCCTCGCCCTGTTCGGCCGGGTCAAGGGACGCACCGGTCTGGGCCTCGGCCTGATCGGGCGGGAAGGCATGGTCGGCATCGGCCTCGCGCTGGGCGCTACCACGGTCGCCACGCGCATCCTGGCGCAAAGCCCGGGCGTGGCGCTGCGCATGAGCGCGACCTGCCTGCGCCATCAACTCATCGAGAATCCGCGCGAGCAATGGCAGTTCTTCCGCTACGCCTACCTGTCGATGCTCCAGGCGCGGCAGGTCGCGGTGTGCAGCAACTTCCACGAAACCGTGCCGCGGCTCGTACGCTGGCTGCTGCTCACAGGGGACCGCACCGCCGCATCCGAGTTCAACCTGACGCAGGAGTATCTCGCCCGCATGCTGGGCGTGCGCCGCGCCAGCGTCACCGAAGCTGCCTGCGTGCTGCAGAAGCGCAAGCTGATCGCCTACAGCCGCGGCCGCATCCGGATCCTCGACCGAAAAGGCCTCGAATCGGCCTGTTGCACGTGCTACCGGGCGATCAAGCGCGTGGAGCATTCCGGCGCGTCCCAGGCCGAGCGCGTAAGCGGCGCGGGCGTACCATTCTTCCGCGACATCGGAGTCCCGCACTGACCGTGATCCGGGGCCGCGCATGCGTCGCGTCCTGCGCTAGGGTTTAAGCAGGAAGGGGCTGAAATTGGTCGTGTGGTCGTAGTAATCCTCGCGCTCGGCACGCTTCAGGAACCCCACGATCTTGTAGGTCACGGGCGTCAGCACGACTTCCACGCCGACCTTGGCCACGAACTGGGCAACCATCACGAGCGGCAGCTTCTCGTCCGGGATGATGCCGGTGCCGTAGAAGGCGAGCGGGTAGAACAGCGCCGAGTCGACCGCCTCGCCCGCGATCGTCGATCCGATGGTGCGCGTCCACAGCCAGCGGCCGCGGGTGGCGATCTTCATCTTGGCGAGCACGAAGGAATTGACGAATTCGCCGCAGAAGTACGCGATCATCGACGCGCTCACGATGCGCCAGGTCGAGCCGAACGCGACCTCGTACGCCGCCTGGTGCTGCCAGAACGGCGCCGGCGGCAGCGCGACGACCACCGCTGCCATGAAGGACGCGAAGCCGAGCCCGGCGAAGCCGGCCCAGATCACCCGGCGCGCGCGGGCGTAGCCGTAGACTTCGGTGAGAATGTCGCCGAAGACATACGAGATGGGGAAGAACAGCACGCCGGCGCCGAACGCGAAGGCCCCGACCAGCGGCAGCTCGACCTCGGCGATCTTCGCCGGCCCGATCAGGTTGGAGCAGATCAGGACCGTGACGAAGGCCGCCATCACGAATTCGTAATAGCGGTACGAGCGGCGCTCGCTCATGACGGTCGCTCCTCAGCCGGCGCCGGAGGGCGGCGGTTCGCCGCCGCTCAGGAGAGCGGCAGCATGCAGTGCTGCTTGAACGCCGGGCGCCCGCACAGGCGCTTGTACCATGCCTCGAGGTAGCGGTGGGCGGGACGCTCGATCGGCAGCTCAAGGTTGAACCAGCGGTAGGCCGCAACGCCCAGCGGTATGTCGCCCATGGTGAATTGCTTGCCGCCGACATACGGATTCTTCGCGAGCCGGGCATCGACGATTCCCATCGCGTCGGCGAGCTTTTTCGAGCTGTCGGTCACCAGCGCCATGTCGCGCTTGTCAGGTGGCACGCGCACGAGGTTCCAGAATACCGGGCGCAGGCTCGGCCACAACGTGGTGTGGTACCAGTCCATCCAGCGGTCGGCGTCGGCGAACTCGCGCGGCGTGCCCGGCCACAGCTTGCCCAGGCCGTGGATGCCGCAGAGATAGCGCAGGATCGCGTGCGACTCCCAGAGGATGAAGCCGTCGTGTTCGATCGTCGGCACCAGCCCGTTCGGGTTCATCGCGAGATATTCGGGCGTGTTGTTGACACCGAACTGCATCCCGGCGTCGATGCGCTGGTAGTCGAGCTTGAGCTCGCCGCAGCACCAGAGCACTTTTTGCACGTTGATCGAATTCCGGCGGCCCCAGATCTTCAGCATCTCGTTCTCCTGAAATTGATTGCAGATCGGCACGCTGCGGCAGGCGGCCAGTGTAGCGCCTCGGGCGCCGCCCGGGCAAACCGTGGCCGCCCGTCCCGGCGCCTGCGATCGCCCTATTGCTTCGGCCCGAACCGGCGCTCGATGTCGCGCCACCGTTCGATCCCGACGATCCTGGTGTATTCCTCGAACGGCGCGCCGGTGCCGACAAGCTCGAGCTCCCCGCTCTTCAGGTCAGCGAGCGCCATTTGCATGGTCTTGGTGATGCGCAGCAGCAGCGTGATGCCGTAGAGCGCGATCCCGTATCCCATCTGTCCCAGAACGGATGGCTTGAGAATGGGCGTCACTCCGCCCTCGAGCATGTTGGCGACGTGGACCGTGTCCACTTCGCGCACCGCGCGGGCAATTTCGTCTTCGTTCAGCATCGATTCGATGAACACGCCGTCGGCCCCGGCGCGCACGTAGCGCTCGGCGCGGCGCAGCGCCTCGTCCATGCCGTGCAGCGCGCGGGCGTCGGTGCGCGCGACGATGAAGGTGTCGGGGTTCGCGCGGTTCGCCGCCATCGCGCGCAGCTTTGCCTCCATCTCTTCGGCCGGCACCACCTGCTTTCCCGCCATGTGGCCGCATCGCTTGGGCGAGACCTGGTCCTCGATGAACAGGGCCTGCACGCCGAGGCGCTCGTACGTGTTGAGCAGATGCACGCAGTTCTTGACGTCGCCGTAGCCGTTGTCGGCATCGACCAGCACCGGCAGGTCGCAGGCGCCGACCATGTCGCGGATCGCGGCAGCGAACTCGCCGAGCTGCGCAAGCCCGATGTCGGGCAGGCCGTAGCGCGCGCCGGCGGTCTGGAAACCGCCGATGAAGAAGCCCTTGAAGCCGGCCTGCTTGATCAACAGCGCCGAGAGCGCATCGTGCGCGCCGGGCAGCACCAGCGGCTTCTCGGTTCGAACGAGCTGGCGGATGGTCGGCCTCGGTATCGTTGCCACTTGCGCTTCCCCGCGAGACTTGCAATCAATCCGGCGCGCGCCGGGCGGCGCCGGGAGCCGGCTCAGTTGGGCGTGATGCCCGCGTCCTTGATGATTTTCGCGTAGAAAGGCGTCTGCTCGCGGATGAACTGCGCGAACTCTTCGGGCGTGCTGGTCCGCGGCTCGATGTTCAGTTCGTTCAGCCGTTTCCTGACGTCGGCAGAGTTCATCGCCTTCACGATTTCCGCGTTCAGCCGGTTGATCAGGTTCGCGGGCGTGCCCGCCGGCGCGAGGATCCCGTACCACAGGGGGACGATGTAGTTTTCTATCCCCAGTTCCTTCGCGGACGGGATCTCGGGCAGCGCGGACGCGCGGTCGGGGGCGAGCACGGCGAGTGCCCGCGCCTTTCCGGCCTTCACCTGCGTCGCCGCTGCCGGCACGGCCATGATCAGCACGTCGATTTCCCCGGCTACCAGTCCGATGAGCGCCAGGCCCGACCCCTTGAACGGAACATGTACCATGTCTATCTTCTCGAGGCTCTTGATGCGTTCGGGCGCGAGGTGGGTCGTGGTGCCGACGCCCCCGGAGCCGAAGTTGAGTTTCCCGGGATGCTTGCGCGCGAGGGCGATGAGCTCCTTCACCGAGCGGGCAGGCACCGAGGGGTGGACCACGATGACGTTGTTGATCTCCGCGACCAGCGAGACCGCCGCAAGGTCCGATTGCTTGTAATTGAGCTTGCGGTACAGCGACGGAGCGGTGGCGATGATGGGCGCCGTGAGCGTCATGGTGTAGCCGTCTGGGGCGGCGCGCGCCGCCAGCTCGAGGCCGAGATTGCCGCCGGCGCCGGGCCGGTTTTCGGCAAGTACCGGGTGACCTACCTGCTCCGAGATTTTCTGCCCGAGCGTCCGTCCCAGGATGTCGGTGGGGCCGCCGGGTGGAAACGGAAGTATGAAATGCAGCGGGCGCACGGGAAAGTTCTGGCCCCACAAGGGACCGGCGGCCACGCCGAGAACCAGCAGCAATCCGGACAGCACCAGCCTGTTCATGGTTGTCTCCTCCGTCTTCTGACGCGGAACGAAAATAAAGCCACCCTGAAACTCCCGAGTCCCCCGGGGCCGAACCCGCCATGGGCTGTGCCGGTCAGGAAATTCACATGCCCCGATCCGACGCCGCGAGTTTCAACTGCCGCCGCTCAGATGCTGATTGAACGCGGTAAAGAACTGGTCGGCCATTTTCTTGGCAACGCCGTCGATTAGCCGCGCGCCGACCTGCGCGAGCTTGCCGCCGATCATCGCCTTGACACTGTAGCCGAGCCGCGTCGCGCCGTTCTCGGGCGTGAGCTTCACGTTCGCCTGCCCCTTGGCAAAACCGGCCACGCCGCCCTGACCCTCGAATACAAGCGTATAGGCGCGCGGCGGCTCGACGTCCGAGAGCGTCATCTTGCCCTTGAACTTGGCGCTGACCGGCCCGACCTTGGCGGTCATCACCAGCTGGTACTCGTTCTCGGACACCTGCTCGATCGTCTCGCATCCGGGTATGCAGATCTTGAGCACCGCCGTGTCGTTGAGCGCCCGCCAGGTTTGTTCCTGTGCCAGCGGGATCAGTTGTTCCCCGGTCATTTCCATTATGTGTTCCGTCCCGTCGTATGAATTCCTGCCCGATGATACCTGCTGCGGCAGTGCGGCGACAGCACCCGCGTCCGCCGCCGCCCTAGCTTGACCCGCCGCGAGCCCATGCACTAATCTAGTTCCCTCGAAAAAAGACATTGATGTGTCGGGGGTTTTCAAGTCATGGACAGCGTTGATCTGCAGGTGCTCAGGACCGCGCGCGACTGGGTCAAGTCCGGGCGCCGCGTGGTGATGGCGACGGTGGTGCGGACCTGGGGTTCGTCGCCGCGTCCGATCGGCGCGCTCTCCGCGATCCGCGACGACGGCATGGTGGTCGGATCGGTCTCGGGCGGTTGCGTCGAGGACGACATGATCCTGCGCGTGCGCGACGGGTCGCTCGCCGAAAACCGTCCCACCACCACCAAGTACGGCGTCACCGCCGAGGAGGCGATGCGCTTCGGCCTGCCGTGCGGCGGCACGCTGGAACTCGTGCTCGAGCCGCTGACGCCGGCGAGCGAGCTCGATGAGCTGCTCTCGCGCATCGAGCGCCGCGAGCTCGTCGCGCGCACCCTCGACATGGAAACCGGCCGCGTGGCCATTGCCCCCGCCAAGTGGTCCGACCAGCTCGCTTTCGACGGCAAGGCGCTCGTAAGCGTGCACGGCCCGCGGTGGCGGCTGCTCATCATCGGGGCAGGGCAGCTGTCGACCTACCTCGCGCAGATGGCCCAGGCGCTCGACTACCAGGTGACCGTGTGCGATCCCCGTGAGGAATACGCGCAGACCTGGGATCTGCCCGCGGTCGAGGTCAAGCGCGGCATGCCCGATGACATTGTCACGGAGATGAACCTCGACGGTCACAGCGCAGTGGTCACGCTCACCCACGATCCGAAGCTGGATGACATGGCGCTCCTGGAAGCGCTCAAGTCGCCCGCGTTTTACGTCGGCGCCATCGGCTCGCGCAAGAACAACGACGCGCGCCGCAAGCGGCTCACCGAGTTCGACCTGTCGCACGCAGAGATCGCGCGGTTGCACGGGCCGGTTGGTCTCAACCTCAACTGCAAGACCCCGCCCGAGATCGCGATCGCGATCCTCGCCGAGATGACCGCGATCCGCAACGGGGCGCAAATAGTGGGGTTTTCCGCGCCCGAAAAGGCGACTAC
>JBFKNN010000107.1:0-10598 GCA_041629335.1 Burkholderiales bacterium
ACGCACGATCTGCACCAACTCCACCTTGTCGAACTGGTGCTGGCGGATCATGCCGCGCGTGTCCTTGCCGTACGAGCCCGCCTCGCTGCGGAAGCACGGGCTGTGGCAGACATACTTCAGCGGCAGCTCCTTCAGCTGCAGGATCTCGTCGCGCACGAGGTTGGTGACCGGCACTTCCGCCGTCGGAATGAGGTAGAGCTTGTCCGCGCCCTCGCGCGGCACGGCGAAGAGGTCGGCCTCGAACTTCGGCAGTTGCCCGGTGCCGCGCATCGAGTCGGCGTTGACCAGGTACGGCACGTAGACCTCGGTGTAGCCGTGCTCCTGCGTGTGCACGTCGAGCATGAACTGCGCGATCGCGCGGTGCAGGCGCGCCACCGCACCGGTCATGACGGCGAAGCGCGCGCCGGCGAGCTTGGAGGCAAGATCAAAGTCGAGCATCTTCAGCCGGGCGCCGATGTCGACGTGGTCCTTCGCCTCGAAGTCGAGCTTGCGCGGCGTGCCCACCCGCCGCACCTCGGCGTTGTCCTCGGACGACTTCCCGGCGGGCACGCTCTCGTGCGGCACGTTCGGAACGTCGAGCAGCAGCGCCGCCACCTTCGACTGGATTTCCCCGAGCCGGCGCTCGAGCGCCTTCAGCTCGTCGGCCTGCGCGTTGACCTGCGCCATCAGCGCGGCGGCGTCCTCGCCCTTCGCCTTGGCCTGCCCCACCTGCTTCGAGAGCTGGTTGCGCCGCGACTGCAGATCCTGGGTTTCGACCTGCACCTTCTTGCGCTCGGCCTCGAGCGCCTCGAATCCGGCCGTGTCCAGGTCAAAACCGCGTGCGGCCAGGCGCTTCGCCACGCCCTGAAGATCGCTGCGCAGCAACTGTATGTCGAGCATTATTTCCTCTTTTTCCGCAACACGCGGCCGATCGAAGGGCCGTATTATCGCGGAGATTGCAGGTCGCGGCCAGCGCCTTGACAGCCGGCGGGGCGCACCGTAGATTCAACGGCACCAGCGGCAACAACAATCAAACCCAATCAACGGCACCAACCGCGGCACTCGGCACCCGATGCGTTTCGGCGTCGGGCATACGCAGCGGCATTGCCCATGGAGAGAACGGAATGAGCGCCGAGCCAAGAGCCCCGACGGTTCCCGGTCCGGACCCGGAACCGAGGAAGCCAAAGGTCAAATTTCCCACTCGCGCGTGCGATTGCCACGCGCGTGTCTTCGGGCCGCAGAGCCGCTACGCCTATGTCCCCGATGCGGCCTACATTCCGCCGGACGCACGGATCGACGACTACGTGGGCATGCTGCGCGCGATCGGCTGCGAACGGGGTGTCCTGGTGCAGCCGAGCATTTACGGCACCGACAACTCGCTGCTGCTCGACACGCTGCGCTCCGATGTTTTCACGTTGCGGGGCGTGGTCGTGATCGAATCGACCACAAGCGACATGGAGCTGCAGCAGATGCACCACCTCGGCGTGCGCGGGGTGCGCGTCAATCTCGCCTCGGAGACGCCGGGACCCACCATCGAACACGCGCAGTCGCTCGGGCCCAGGCTGAAGGCGCTCGGCTGGCACATGCAGTTCCACATCGATCTGAACAAGATGCCCGCCGCGTTGAACAAGCTCGCCAAGCTTCCGATCAATGTGGTCATCGATCATTTCGGCCGCCTGCCCGCGGCCGACGGCGTGCAATCGCCGGCGTTTCAGGGGCTGCTGCGGCTGCTGCGCGCGGAGAACTGCTGGGCGAAGCTCATGGGACCGTACTTCGTCTCCGACCAGGCGCCCGACTTCCCGGATGTGGCGCCGCTTGCCAAAGCCATGGTCGCCGCCGCGCCGGACCGCTTGGTGTGGGGCACGGACTGGCCGCATCCGGGCGCGGGCGAGATGATGCCCAATGACGGCGCGCTCGCGGACATGCTCGCCCAGTGGGTGCCGGACGACAAGCAGCGCCGGAAAATCCTGGTCGACAATCCGGCGCGGCTCTACGGCTTCTGAGACTTGCGCTTGCCGCGCGCGGCCTTCCGGTCGAGCGCGCGCAGGTGCTCGAGGCGCTCCGTAATCTTCGCTTCCAGCCCGCGCGGCGTCGGCCGATAGAACTGCGGGCGTTCCATCCCTTCCGGGAAATAATCCTCGCCGGCGGCATACCCGTCCGGCTCGTCCTGGGCGTAGCGGTAGTCCCGCCCGTAGCCGAGTTCCTTCATCAGCCGGGTCGGCGCATTGCGCAGGTGCTCCGGCACCGGGCGCGACTGGTCGTTGCGCACGAACTCCTGCGCCGCGTTGAACGCGACGTACGCGGCGTTGCTCTTCGGCGCCACCGCCAGGTACAGCGCGGCCTGCGCCAGCGCGAGCTCGCCCTCGGGGGAACCGAGCCGCTCGTAGGTTTCGCAGGCATCGAGCGCCATGCGCAGCGCGCGCGGGTCGGCGAGCCCGACGTCTTCCACCGCCATGCGGATCATGCGCCGCCCGACGTAGAGCGGGTCGGCCCCGCCGTCGAGCATGCGCGTGAGCCAATATAGCGCGGCATCGGGCGCCGAGCCGCGCACCGACTTGTGCAGCGCGGAGATCTGGTCGTAGAACGCGTCGCCGCCCTTGTCGAAGCGGCGCAGGCTCTGGGTAATCGCGTCCGCAACGAAGGCGGCGTCGATGGCCGTGACGCCGCTCGCCTCCGCGGCGGTGCCGATCTGTTCCATCAGGTTGAGCAGGCGGCGCGCATCGCCGTCGGCGTAGGCAACCAGCCGCTCGCGCGCCTCCTCGGAGAATGTCAATTGCGTGAACGCCCTGTCGCACACCCTTTGGAAGAGCCGGGTGAGCTCGGTCGGGGCGAGCGGCTGCAATACGTAGACCGCGGCGCGTGAGAGCAGCGCGCTGATCACCTCGAACGACGGGTTCTCCGTCGTGGCGCCGATGAAGGTGACGAGCCCGCGCTCCACATACGGCAGGAAAGCGTCCTGCTGCGCCTTGTTGAAGCGGTGCACCTCGTCGACGAAGAGTATCGTGTGCCGGCCCGACTGTTGCAGCGTGAGCTCCGCGCGCTCCACCGCCGCGCGAATATCTTTCACGCCGGAAAACACCGCTGAGATCGCGATGAACTCGGCGTCGAAAGCCTGCGCCATCAGCCGCGCGAGCGTGGTCTTGCCCACGCCGGGCGGGCCCCACAGGATCATCGAATGCGGCTTCTTCGCCTCGAATGCGAGCCGGAGCGGCTTGCCCTCGCCCAGCAGATGGTCCTGTCCCACGACCTCGCTGAGCGTTCTCGGGCGCAGCCGGTCGGCGAGCGGGCTTGCCGGCTCCCGCTTCTCGAAGAGGTCATTCACGGATGATGTCTGCGCCCTGGGGCGGGGTGAAACGGAAGGCATCGGCCGGCAGGCGGGGATTGCGCTGCACGTCGGCGAAGCGGATCACGGTGATCTGCCCGAACTGGTCGCGCAATTCCATCGCCTCGAGCCCGCTCTTGCCGAAACCCAGCCGGATGCGCTCGAAGACGGTGTCCTTGCTCTTCGGCACCGCCTCCAGCCATTCGAGCCCCTCCTGGTTCCCGAGGTTGGTGAGCGTGTAGTTCGTCTCGATCTCGTTGCTGCCTGCGAGCAGCGCCGCGGGGCTCGCGCCGAGCGCGCGGTCGAGCGGCCGCGTGGTCACCTGGTTCAGATCCTTGTCGTAGATCCACAGGCGCGCGCCGTCGCCGACGATGGTCTGCTCGTACGGCTTGTCGTATTCCCAGCGGAACCTGCCCGGCCGCGAGAACTGCATCGTCCCCGTCGCCTGCTGCAGGAGTTTCAGATTCCTGTCGAGCACCATCTGCGCGAAGCGCGCGCTGGCGGTGGTGGTGTGCGTGAGAAAGGCGCGCAGCGAGTCAATGCTGCTCGCGCCGGCCGCGGCCGGCAGCCACAGCAGAAACAGGACGAGATAGCGCATCAGAAGCCTTTGCGGACGCGGTCGATGTCGGCGATGCGGCCGCCGCGCAGCGTCACGGTAGTGATGAAAGGATTGGCGACGGTCGGGTAATAGTAATAGCTCTTCACGATGTCGTGGCGGAAGTTCTCGACGTTTTCGTGGTCCGGCCGGCCGGCGCGCAGAATGAGCTCACCCTCGGTCATGCCGCGCTGCAGCCGGATGAAGGTATCGAAATCCATGCCCCGCACCGGGTTGGCCGCCGGGGCCGGCGCCGCGAGTGGCCGCAGTGCGTCCGGCCGCCCGCCTGCCGCCGCACTTCCAGGCGACAGGTGCGAGGATTCAATGGTGCCGCCGGGGCGGGTATCGACCGGCATCGCCGGCCGCCCTGCGGGCGGCTTCTCACCGTAAGTGATGGTCCCGTGCTCGTCGATCCACTTGTAGGTCTGGGCCGCGACCGGCCCCGCGACCAGCACGGCCAACCCGAACAGGATCAGCTTCTTCATGAATGTCGACGGCCCCCACTCAGCATGTCCGGTTAGGACAACGGCCGGGGCATGAAATTCTCGGCTTTCAGCGCTCTTCCGACGCCGAGGCCGGCACCAGCACGTCGCGGTTGCCGTTCGACTGCATCGCGGACACCATGCCCGCGCGCTCCATCTGCTCGATCAGCCGCGCCGCACGGTTGTAGCCGATGCGCAGGTGGCGCTGCACCAGCGAGATCGATGCGCGCCGGGTCTTCAGCACGATCGCCACCGCCTGGTCGTAGAGCGGGTCCGATTCGGCATCGACGCCGCCGTACTCGCCCTCGCCCGCCCCCTGCTCGTCGGGGCCTTCCAGCACGCTCTCGAGGTAGTGCGGCTGCGCCAGGCGCTTGAGGTACGCGACCACCTTGTGCACTTCCTGGTCGGCGACGAAGGCGCCGTGCACACGCCGTGTGTAGCCGGTGCCCGGCGGCAGGAACAGCATGTCGCCCTGCCCGAGCAAGGCCTCCGCGCCCATCTGGTCCAGGATCGTGCGCGAGTCGACCTTGGCCGCCACCTGGAACGCGATGCGCGAGGGAATGTTGGCCTTGATCAACCCCGTGATCACGTCCACCGAGGGTCGCTGGGTGGCGAGGATCAGGTGGACGCCGGCGGCGCGCGCCTTCTGCGCAATGCGCGCAATCAGCTCCTCGACTTTCTTGCCGACGACCATCATGAGATCGGCCAGCTCGTCGATCACCACCACGATCAGCGACATCTCGTGCAGCGGCTCCGGGTTTTCCTCGGTGGCGGTGAGCGGGTTGGGCAGCGGTTTTCTCGCCTTCGCCGCCTCGCGCACCTTCTGATTGAAGCCGGCCATGTTGCGCACGCCGAGCGCGTTCATCAGCCGGTAGCGGCGCTCCATTTCGCCCACGCACCAGGCGAGCGCATTGGTCGCCTGCCGCATGTCCGTGACCACCGGCGCAAGCAGGTGCGGTATGCCCTCGTAGACCGACAGCTCCAGCATCTTCGGGTCGATCAGGATCAGCCGGACCTGCGCCGGCGGCGCCTTGTAGACGAGCGACAGGATCATGGCGTTGATCGCGACCGACTTGCCCGACCCGGTCGTGCCGGCGATCAGCAGGTGCGGCATGCGGGAAAGATCGGCGACGATCGGGTTGCCCGCGATGTCCTTGCCGAGGGCGAGCGTGAGCGGCGAGCTCATGTCGGCGTAGACCTGCGAGCTGAGAATCTCGGACAGGCGCACGATCTGCCGCGACGGATTGGGGATCTCCAGCCCCATGCAGCTCTTGCCGGGTATCGTCTCGACCACCCGGATGCTGACCACCGACAGCGCGCGCGCGAGATCGCGCACCAGATTGAGGATCTGGCTTCCTTTCACCCCGACTGCGGGCTCGATCTCGTAGCGCGTGATGACCGGTCCGGGATAGGCCGCGACCACCTTCACTTCGACGCCGAAATCGAGCAGCTTCTTCTCGATCAGGCGCGAGGTGAACTCGAGGGTGTCCGCAGACAGCACCTCGACGTTGTCGTCGGGCTCGTCGAGCAGGTGCAGCGGCGGCAGCAGGGAGTCCGGCAGATCCTCGAACAACGGCACCTGCTTCTCGCGCTCGACCCGCAGCGACTTCGGAATGCCGGCGGCTGGCGGTTCGATACGGATCGGCTCATGGATCTCGAGCCGCTTGCGGCTTTCCTCCAGCGTCTCCTCGCGCTCGACCACTGCCTTCTCGCCGGCGCGGCGGTCGATGCGCTGTTGCCACCTGCGCGCGACGAAGAGGTACGCGGCTTCCGCCCAGCCGCCCAGCCGCTCGATCACGGTGAGCCACGACAGGCCGGTAAACAGGCTGAACCCCGCAGCGAAAAGCAGCAGCAGGATCAGGGTGCCGCCGGTGAAACCGAGCAGCCGCGAGAGCGCGTCGCTCACCGCCGCCCCCAGTATCCCGCCGGGCGCGAGCGGCAGCACGGCCTTCAGGCTGTAGAAACGCAATGCTTCCAGGCCGCTGCTCGACGTCAACACTACGAGGAAGCCGCCGGCGGCGACGAAATAGGGCCGGCGGTCGACGCTCTCCGGCCCGGTCTCGATGCGACGGAACCCCCACCATACGAGCGCGCCGCAGAAGACCGCCCACCAGTAGGCCGACAGGCCGAACAGGTAGAGCATGAAGTCCGCAATCCAGGCGCCGGCAACGCCCCCGGCGTTGTGGATGACGGCGGGCTTGAGGCTATGCGACCAGCCCGGGTCGCCTTTGTGATAGGTGTAGAGAACCAGCAGCAGGTAGAGCGCCAGCGCGAGCAGCGCGAACCACCAGGATTCACGCAGCAACGCCGCAATCTTGGGCGGCAGCGGGTTTTTCGCGGCCCGCTCGTTCACCGTTTTCTCGCTCAGAAACACCGGTTCAAGTTGGTGAATTAACTTCTTGATTATATACCGGAACCCCTATTAGAAAAGGGTGCAGACGAAAAAGCCCGAAAATTAAGCAACTGCAGCCGGATGGCGTACCCTGCCTGGCGCGCCGCCCCTCCAGGCCGGCCAGGGAGCACGGGCGCCGGAAAAGACAAGCCCCGCGCGCGGCGGGGCTGGTTCGGCAACGGACCGGTGGTTACCGGACAAGACATTCCTGGCTGGTGCCGCCGCCGCGGATCACACCGGCGCCCACGCCGAGGGTGAATGGCATTTGCGTGAGGCTCAGGCCCGGGTCAGCCGGCAGAATCACCGGCGGCGTCAGCGCATCCCTGACGAAACCGAACTGGCCTTCGCCGATGATCTGCGAACCCGCACTGTTCTGCATGATGTAGCTGCCGGTGTAGGTCGTATGGTAGGTGCCGGGGTCCAGGTTGTCGCTGGTGCCGGTGACCCCCGCGCAGCCGCTCGAGCATTCGAGCGTGTCACCCGAGGACCCGCGAATGCCGATCGTCGCCGTCTGCGTGCCGATGCGGTAGGCCCCTTCGTTGCCGCGCCTGCCGATGAGACCGGTCACCGTGCGCAGCCCGCCCTTCAACAGCCGCGTGAAGAAGCCGTCGTCCTCGGGCTTCGCCCGGTCGAACCTGTAGTCCTCGAGCTTCACCGTGGTGTTCGGCCGCATGGTCATCGAGCTGCCGTCGGTGAAATTGATCTGGGCGTAGCTGTCACGCTGCGTGGTCAACGTGTCGCCCGGCACGACTTCCGACTTCTGGGCCAGGATGCGCACCGCCCCGTCCGCGCGCTGCACCGACAGCGTCCCGCTCAGGTGCGTTACGGTTCCCGCGCCCGCGCCGAGCCCCGCGCTGCTCGCCAGACCCAGTCCGAGCCACAGCGCGCAATTCAGGGCGACTCTGGCCGTAATCATGATGGACTCCATTCCGCTGTCGTCTGGTATCGAGACCGGTCCGGATGCTGCATGGACGCGCCGGCTATGATCGTGAAACTCATACCATGCGCCCTATCGCGCGCTCCGTGACGGGATCCGCAGTCCCGGCCCCTCTAGCGCGAAAGAGTGTCAGGAAGAGCAGTTCAGAGTACCTGCGTGGCCGCCGGGAACCCGGCTCGCCGCCGCCCCGCCCTCACATGGGTCCGGGGCCGGGCGCTCAGTTCGACGACGCGCGGCGGGTCATCGAGTGACGGTCGAGGATCACGATCCGCCGCTTCTCGGCGCGGATCAGACCGTTACGGTGCAGATCCTTCACCACCCGGCTCACCATCTCGCGCGATGCGCCGATCATGCGGGCGATTTCCTGCTTGGGCGGCGCGCGCACGACCACCCACTTGCCGTCGATTTCCTCGGCCATCTCGATCAGCAGCCGGGCAACCCGGCCGTAAACGTCGATCAGCGCCAGGCTCTCGATCTTGCGGTCGGCTTCGCGCAGCCGCCGCACCAGGTTGCGGATGATCAGCATCGCGACGTCGAAATTGTCCTTCATGCAGCTCATGAAGCCGGCCTTCGACATGCGCAGCATCTCGCACTGTTCCAGCGTTTCCACGCTGGCCGAGCGCGGCTGGTCGTCCAGCATGCCCATCTCGCCGAAGAACTCGTACGGCCCCATCATGCTGAGGATGACCTCGTGCCCTTCCTCGTCCGGGATCAGCACTTTCACCCGGCCCGAGAGAATGATATAGAGCGAGTCGGTCTCCTCGCCCGCGCGTATCACGAAGGAATTGCGCGGGTAACTGCGATGCTGAACGTAATTGACGAGCGTCGCCAGCTGCTGATCGGTAAACGCCGCGAACAGCGGGACGTTCTTCAGAACGTTCGGGTTAAGCGTGAACTGTGCTGCCATGGTGATCCACCCCAATCCCAAGTCTTGTTATGGTTGCGGGCGCCATCCCCGGCGACCTGCCCATATAGTGCCAGATCAAGCGCGTAACGTCACCTCCGCGGGGCGGCCCGGCGCGCGCCCGAGATTGCGCCGCCACGCGGCGGCAACTCGACATGGCGTTATGCGACCTGCTAAATTCAACCCTTTTCTTCGACTGCGACCACACGAAATGAGCGAAAAGAACCTCAAGCACTGCCGCTTGCTGATTCTCGGTTCCGGCCCCGCCGGCTACACTGCCGCGGTATACGGCGCGCGCGCCAACCTCAAGCCGGTGCTGGTGACCGGGCTCGCCCAGGGCGGCCAGCTCATGACCACCACGGACGTCGACAACTGGCCTGCGGATGCGACCGGCGTGCAGGGTCCGGAGCTGATGGAGCGTTTTCTCAAGCATGCCGAGCGGTTCAACACCGAGGTCATCTTCGATCACATCCACACCGCCAAGCTGAAGGAAAAACCGCTGACGCTGATCGGCGACGTCGGCACTTATACGTGCGACGCGCTCGTCATCGCGACCGGCGCCTCGGCCATGTACCTCGGGCTGCCGTCGGAGGAGAAGTTCATGGGCCGCGGCGTGTCGGGCTGCGCCACGTGCGACGGCTTTTTCTACAAGGGCCAGGAAGTCGCGGTGGTCGGCGGGGGCAACACGGCGGTCGAGGAGGCCCTCTACCTCTCGAACATCGCGAGCCACGTGACGGTCGTGCACCGGCGCGACAAGTTCCGCGCCGAGCCGATACTGGTCGACAAGCTCAAGGAGCGGGTCGACAGCGGCAAGGGGACCATCATGTGGGACCACGTTCTCGACGAAGTGCTCGGTGACGCAAGCGGCGTTACCGGCATGCGCGTGAAGAACGTCAAGACCGGAGCCGCCACCGAGAAGACGCTGCAAGGTGTGTTCATCGCGATCGGGCACCGCCCCAACACCGAGATCTTCGCCGGCCAGCTCGACATGGTGAACGGCTACATCATCACCAGGAGCGGACTCGAGGGCAACGCCACCGCGACCAGCGTCCCGGGCGTCTTCGCGGCGGGCGACGTGCAGGACCACGTCTACCGCCAGGCGGTCACCAGCGCCGGGACCGGTTGCATGGCCGCGCTCGACGCCCAGAAGTATCTCGAAAGCGCAGGACTCGTTTGACCCCGTGCGGCACCACGCCGGGGGTTTCCTGCCGCCGCGCGAACTCAACGTAAACAACATTACATACAATGGGTTACAATGATTGACCCGACACCGGGGCGGTCCGACGCCGCAGTTTGCCGGACGCCCTGACCCGGTCGAGCACGGTGCCGGCCGGGCACGAACGGCCGACGCCATGAAAAAACGCGAACGGACATCCCGCCCGCCGCCGCAGGACGCCGAGTCGCTGCACGAACTCCTGGCGGACGTCACCCCCCTGCCCAAACCGAAACAGGCGCAGCTCGAGCGCCCGCGTCCGCACCCGCTTCCTTTCCAGCGCCTGCGCGACGAGGAGAGCGTGCTGGCCGACAGCCTGAGCGATGCCGAGCCGTGGAGCGAGGGCCTCGAGACCGGGGAGGAACTCGTCTACCTGCGCGAGGGCATCCCCGCGCACACCCTGAAAAGGCTCCGGCGCGGCCACTGGGTAATCCAGGGCGAGGTCGATCTGCACGGGCTTACCGTCTCCGAAGCGCGCGCGCTGCTCGTGGAATTTCTCGCCGACTGCAAGCGCAGGGGACTGCGCTGCGTTCGCGTCATTCACGGCAAGGGATTGCGCTCGAAGAATCGCGAGCCGGTGCTGAAGAAGAAGGTCGCGATCTGGCTGGCGCGGCGGGACGAAGTGCTTGCATTTTGCCAGGCGCGCGAGACGGAAGGCGGGGGTGGGTCGGCGGTGGTGCTGCTCAAAGGCGAAAGCCGGAAAGCGGAAAGCGGAAGGGGCTGAAAGGCAAGGCGGAAGGAGGAAGGAGGAAGGAGGAAGGAGGAAGGAGGAAG
>JBFKNN010000108.1:0-10480 GCA_041629335.1 Burkholderiales bacterium
CCGAGGAGAACCAGGTGTCCAGCACGTCGGGGTCGCGCATGAGCGGCCCGGTGTAGCCGCTCGCCGCGGCCCGCGCCTGCGCTTCGCCCTCATCGTGCGCGACGTAGACGTTGCCTGCGTCGTCGTACCACGCCGGGATCTGGTGCCCCCACCATAGCTGGCGCGAGATGCACCAGTCCTGGATGTTGGCGAGCCACTGGTTGTAGGTGTTGACCCAGGCCTCCGGAACGAAACGGATCTCGCTCGCGGCGACACAGTCGAGCGCGTTCTGCGCGATCGACTTTCCATCGTGACCGGGCTTGCTCATGGCCACGAACCACTGGTCGGTCAGCATGGGCTCGACCACTTCGCCGGTGCGCCCGCAGCGCGGCACCTTGAGGCGATACGGCTCCGTCTTCTCGAGCAGGCCCTGCGCCTCCAGATCGGAAACGACGCGCTTGCGGGCTTCGAACCGGTCCAAGCCGCGGTAGGCCGCGGGGGCATTGTCGTTGATGCGGGCTTCGAGCGTGAGAATGTTGATCGTCTCGAGCCCGTGCCTCACCCCGACCTGGTAGTCGTTGAAGTCGTGGGCCGGCGTTACCTTGACCACCCCCGTGCCGAACTCGCGGTCGACGTACTCGTCGCCGACGACCGGAATATCACGGTCGGTGAGCGGCAGGCGCACCTTGCCGCCGATCAGGTGCCGGTAACGGTCGTCTTCAGGGTGCACCATGACCGCCACGTCGCCGAGCATCGTTTCCGGGCGCGTGGTGGCCACGGTAATGTGTCCCGAGCCGTCGGCGAGCGGGTAGCGGATGTACCACAGAAAGCCGTCCTCTTCGTCGCTTTCCACCTCGAGGTCGGACACCGCGGTGAGCAGCTTCGGATCCCAGTTGACGAGCCGCTTGCCGCGGTAGATCAACCCCTCGTTATAGAGCCGGACGAAGGTCTCGGTGACCGTTTTCGAGAGCCCCGCGTCCATGGTGAAGCGTTCACGCGACCAGTCACATGAGGTGCCGAGCCGCCGCATCTGGCGCGTGATGGTAGAGCCGGAAAATGCCTTCCACTCCCAGACCTTCTCGATGAACTTCCCGCGCCCGAGATCGTGGCGGGACACACCCTGCGCCTCGAGCTGGCGCTCCACCACGATCTGGGTGGCGATCCCGGCATGGTCGGTTCCCGGTTGCCAGAGCGTGTTGTAGCCGCGCATGCGATAGTAGCGGGTGAGCGCATCCATGATGGTCTGGTTGAAGCCGTGGCCCATGTGCAGCGTGCCGGTGACATTGGGCGGCGGCAACAGGATGCAAAAGCGCTTCGGGTTGGCGGGGTCGAGGCCGGCACGGAAGTAGCCGTCTTCCTCCCACAACGGATACCAGCGCGCTTCGATCGCTGCCGGCTCAAAACTCTTGGCGAGTTCCATGGTTGACGCGGGAGGTGCCTCGGAAAAATCGGGCATTATACCGGACCCGCGCGCAGCCTCGATCTGCGCCGCGGCCTTCCCTTCGAGCGCGAAGCGCAGGTGCTTCAGCTGCACATTCAGCGTCTCGGCGATCGAGTCGCGCACCATGTGGCCGATGCTGGCGTGCAGGTCGTGCGTGATTTTCTGCAGCGCTTCATCGAGGGCGGTGCCGATCTCGGGCATGAAGCGCTTCTGCACCACGCCGGCGATGTGCTCGTCAAGGCTCCTCCGGACGCGGAGGTAGACCTTGTGCTCGAGGTTCTGCGCCTGCACGCGGGAGATGACTTCCGTTCGGGGCGGGACTGCCGGGGCTTGCGGCAACGCCCGATCCGGTTGCGCGGGCTTGTGAGCATGCGGGGGCACCGGCTGGTGCGTTCCGGCCGGCGCGGCCGCGCTTGCCTCTTCCGCCACAGGCGCGTCAGTCTCGGGCGGCAGCACCACGACATCGGTGAGGGTAGGGACCTCCGCCACGCCGCTTGATACCGCATCGGTGAGCAGCGGCGGCTCGTCGCCGGCGCCAGTCGCACCGCCGCGGCGGCGGTGGCGCGAAATGAGCGCATCCGCCCGCGCAAGCAAGTCATCGTCTGGGTTCTGGCTGGTCGAGTCCTCTGCCATGGCTGCTTGTCGCGATGATCGCTCCGAAAGCGAAATGAACGGGATTCAGGCCGCCGCCGCGCTGCGAGCCCGCGCCATCCGTGCGCCTGACACCGCGCAAATTCGCACCAATCCCGTCTATTCGCTCAACTTGGACAGGTCGTGGGTGCGGATATCGTATCCGCGGTCGCGGTAGAAACGATAGCGCTCGCGCGCCCGCTCGCGGTCGTCTTTTTCGAAGCTCACAATCTCGACCAGGCGCTGAAAGCGACCGAAGAAGGGTGGCCACTCGGCACACAGATTGAGCAGCACTTCGTCGTGCGGCGGCTCGGCGCCGTCCGCGGTGACGATCACGGGGGTCGTCACAGCAAGCGGGTCCGTCGGCGCGCAGTGCGGCACGAAGCCGGTCGGCGGCGTGGTCCAGAGCAGCCGGTCGACGCGTTCGAGCGTTTCGCTGTCGGGGCAGTAGACCATGACGCGCAGTCCGATGCCGAGCGCTTTGCCGGTCAAGCGGCAGGCGGTCCTGAGCTTGTCCTCGACGTGGGTGTAGAAATCGATCTGCGTCATGGATTGGATTGATGAGGGCGAACAGCGATTCAGCGCCGCCGCAGGATTTGCGGATTTCGTTCCGCGTTCATCATTTACCGCCCCTAGTGCGGCTCACCAGGAATTGCGTCAGCAGTGGCACGGGGCGGCCGGTCGCCCCCTTTTCCTTGCCGCCCTTCCATGCCGTGCCGGCGATGTCGAGATGCGCCCAGCGGAACTTCTTCGCGAAGCGGGCGAGAAAGCAGGCCGCCGTCACGCTGCCAGCGGGCCGGCCGCCGATGTTGGCGAAATCGGCAAAATTGCTCTTCAGCTGCTCCTGATAATCGTCATGGAGCGGCAGCTGCCAGGCGCGGTCCCACGCATCATTGCCGGCCGCCAGCAGCTGCCGCCCGAGGGCTTCGTCGTCGGTGAACAGGCCGCTCACCACATGGCCGAGCGCGATCACGCAAGCGCCGGTAAGCGTGGCGATGTCGATTACCGCCGCGGGCTCGTAGCGTTCGGCGTAGGTGAGCGCGTCGCACAGGATCAGCCGGCCTTCCGCGTCGGTGTTCAGAATTTCCACCGTCTGGCCCGACATCGTGGTCACGATGTCTCCCGGTTTGGTGGCGCTGCCCCCCGGCATGTTCTCCGTTGCGGGTATGATGCCCACCACGTTTTGCGCGAGCCGCATCTCGCCCACGGCCTTGAGCGTCCCGAGCACGCTCGCGGCGCCGCACATGTCGAACTTCATCTCGTCCATTTCCGGCGCCGGCTTGAGGGAGATGCCGCCGGTGTCGAACGTGACGCCCTTGCCCACCAGCACCACGGGCTTCTGCGATTTCGGGCCGCCGCGATATTCGAGCGCGATGAGCTTCGGCGCTTCGATGCTGCCGCGCGCGACCGAAAGCAGCGCGCCCATGCCGAGCTTCTCCATATCGGCGCGCTCGAGCACTGTCGCCCGCATGCGATAGCGCTTGGCGAGCTCGCGTGCCTGCTCGGCGAGATAGCTTGGCGTGCACACATTGCTTGGCAGGTTGCCGAGGTCCCGTGCGAGCGCCACTCCGTGGGCAACCGCGAGGCCGTGCTGCAGCCCGCTTGCGGCCCGCTTGTGCGCCGCGCGCGGTCCGACGTGGAGATCGAGGCGCTTGAGCGGGCTGCCGCCGTTCTCGGGCTTGCTCTTCATGCGCTCGAAGCGATACGCGGTCTCGCCTGCCACGACCACCGCGTGAGCCACTTTCCACGCCGCGTCGCGCCGGCCGACGCTGAGCTCGGTAAGGTGCAACGCCGCGTCGCCCGCACCCGTTTGCGCCAGTGTCTTGGCGGCTGCCCGCACCGCGTCGCGGTACTGCTTGTCCCGGAACTCGTCTGCCTTGCCGAGCCCCACGAGCAGCACGCGCTCACAGGCAGCGCTCGGCACGTTGTGCAGCAAGAGTGTCGTGCCGAGTTTGCCGTCCATATCGCCGCGGCGAACGATGTTCGAGAGATAACCCTTGGCGCTGCGATCGAGCGCGGCCGCGGCCGCAGTGAGCTTGCGCGGATGGTAAACGCCAACGACGACACAGCCGCTGCGGCGAGCCGCCGGCACCCCGGTTTTTATGCTAAATTCCAAACGGTTTCCCCCGTGCGGTGTGACTCAGATATATCGCTGATTATCGGCAAATTCTTTGCCAAAAGCAAAGTGCCTGAATGATCTTCCACAAAGCCCTGCTGCGTGAAATTTCCACCGCGGCGCTGGCCACGTTCTTCGTGCTGCTCGGCATCACCATAACCACGCAACTGGTGCGCCTGCTGGGCCAGGCGGCGAGCGGCGCGATCACCACGACCGGGGTGGCCGCGCTGCTGGGGTTTACCCTCGTGAGCTATCTTCCGGTGCTGCTGTCGCTCACGCTGTTCATCGCGGTGCTGATGTGCTTGACGCGCAGCTACCGTGATTCGGAAATGGTGGTGTGGTTTTCATGCGGCGTGAGCCTGACCCAATGGATCCGGCCGGTGATCACGTTCGCCGTGCCGCTCGTGTTCACCATCGGGCTGCTGTCGCTCGTGCTCTCGCCCTGGGCGGTCAGCAAGGCCGAGGAGTTCCGGCGCCTGATGGACAGCCGCGACGACGTTTCGGCGATCTCGCCCGGCGTGTTCCGCGAGTCGCGGCAGGCCGACCGCGTGTACTTCGTCGAAGAAGTTTCGGGCGCCGAGAACCTGGTGGCCAATGTGTTCGTCAGCTCGACGCAGCATCGCAAGAGCGGCGTCATGGTGGCGCGCAGCGGCTTCCAGGAAACCATGGAGAACGGCGACCGTTTCCTCGTGCTGCTGAACGGCCGGCGCTATGAGGGCGAGGCAGGGACCGCGGACTACAAGATCTTCGAGTTCGAGCGCTACGCCATGCGCATCGAAACGTCCGAGGCGGTCGCGCGCGCGCCGACTACCAAGACGACGCCGACGCTCGAACTCTTGCGCGACCGCACCCAGCCCAATCTGGGTGAGCTGTCATGGCGTCTCGGGCTGCCGCTCTCCGCGCTGTTGCTGTCGGTGCTGGCGATACCGCTGTCCTTCGTCAACCCCCGTGCCGGGCGGTCGATGAATCTGGTGCTGGCGCTGCTCATCTACATGGTCTACAGCAACCTGCTCTCGATCATGCAGGCTTCGATCGCGCAATCGCGCGTCGAATTCACGATCGGCGTGTGGGGCGTGCACCTGCTCATGCTCGTGGTGCTGCTCGTGCTGTTCTACCGCCGGCTGATGGTGTTCTCGATATTCAGGCTCATCCGATGAGAACGCTGCGGCGCTACCTGGCAACGGAAATCATCGCCGCCACGGCGCTGGTATTTGTCGCATTGCTGATGCTCTTCGCGTTCTTCGACATGGTGGAGCAAGTCAAGGACCTCGGCCGCGGCGGCTACCGGCTGCGGCACATCGTCGTCCATGTCCTGTTATCGGTGCCGAACCACGTCTATGAGCTCTTCCCGATTGCAGCCTTGATCGGCACCCTCTTCGCGCTCGCGCAACTCGTGGCGAGCTCCGAATACACGGTGATGCGCGCGTCCGGGGTGTCGATCAGCCGCATGGTTGGCTCGGTGCTGAGCGTAGGGGCGCTGTTCGGCGCGCTCACCTTCGTGTTCGGGGAGTTCATCGCGCCGCCGGCGGAGCAGCTGGCGCAGCGCTTGCGCTCACAGGCCATCACAGGCCTCGTGGCACAGGAATTCCGCTCCGGGCTGTGGATCAAGGACGACAGAAACTTCGTCAATGTGCTGGAGGTGCAGCCCGACTCGACTCTCAGCGGCATCAGGATCTACGAGTTCGACGAGAGCTATCGGTTGCGCGCGATCAGGTTCGCCAGAAGCGGCAGCTACCAGGTCGACCGGCGATGGCTGCTGAACGACGTCACCCAGACCGCCTTCGACGATCGGAAGACCACGGTCCAGACGATGACGAGTGTGCACTGGCAATCAGTCCTCGACCCAGGCCTTTTGAGCGTGCTCCTGGTCAAGCCGGATCAGATGTCGGCCTGGAGCCTCTACTCGTATTCGCAACACCTGAAGGAGAACCGCCAGAAGGCGCTACGCTACGAGATCGCGCTGTGGTCGAAGCTGGTATATCCGTTGGCGGTGATGGCGATGATGGTGCTTGCACTTCCATTCGCGTATTTCCAGCGCCGCCACGGCGGGGTGGGAGCCAAAATCTTCGCCGGGATCATGCTCGGCCTCGCGTTCCATTTTCTCAACCGCCTGTTTGCGCACCTGGGGCTGCTCAACGACTGGCCGCCGGTGGCGAGCGCGATTCTGCCGATGCTTATCTTCCTCGCCACCGCGGTGGCGATGATCTGGTGGCAGGAGAAAAGGTAAGACGGAAGGCGAAAGCAAGTGCCTGCTAGGTCGCGCGTTATCCGTCCTCCTTTCTCCTTCCGCCTTCCTCTTTGATAATCATCGTTCCCGCCAGCCGGTCGTGCAGGAACTGCCGGTCGCGGTCGACAAGCGCCCACGCAAAACCGGCGCCGAAGAGCACCGTGCCGGCGGTCGCGAGCGCAAATCGCAGGAGAGCGCGCCGCACGTCGAGCGGTGCGCCGCCAGCGGCAACGATGCGGATGCGCCATGTCTTCATCGCCAGGGTCTGTCCGCCGTGCAGCCATTGCCAGATGAAATAGACACCGGCGAGCGCGAACAGCGCAGATTGCAGCATGGGCCGCGCGAGCAGCGGGTCGAGCGGCCGGGTCAGCGGAACGACAATTACGGCGCCGGCGAACAACACGGCGGACACGAGCAGCAGTTCGTAGCCGATCGCGATCGCGCGCCGCCCGAGACTTGCGGGTTGCAGGTGGGCGTCAGCAGACAGGTGCACGTGTCCAGGCCGGGATGACGACCCGAACGCGCTATTGAGCGGCGGGCGCCGGCGTGGTGGGTGCCGGAGAGCGAGCATCCGCCTCGGCGGACTCCTCGGGTGGCGGTGGTGCGTCCGAAGGGGAGATATCGGGCTGCGCAGCGAGCGAGCGCTGATAGTTCTGCCACTGGGTGGTGACTTCGCGGCGCTTTGCCGGCGGCAACTGCTGCAGGCGCTGGTATTTCTCGCGCGCCGCGCGGCGCTCGTCAGGGGTGAGCTTGGCCCATGCTTCCATTCGCTTCTGCAGCCGCTGCTGTTCCTGCGGCTTCATCCGGGGGTAGCGCTCGGCGATCTCCAGCCATTTCTTGCGCCGGGCGTTGTCCATCTTGTCCCACTCGGGGGCAAGCGGGGAGAGGATCTTCTGTTGCCCCGGCGTGAGCTCGGACCAGGCGGGTCTTATCGATTTTTTCGTTTGAGAGGGCGTCTGCGCAGCGGCGGCGTAGCTCGCAAGGCATAGCGCGATGATCAGCGCGACGAGCGTTTTAGCCATGAATCGAAGCCCTTGTCGAGGTAGGCGTTGATCGGCAGCTCGTCGGTAAGAATCCTCGCGTCGATATCGGCCAGGCCGTTGGCCGGTGCGGAGCTGCTCTGCCAATATGTTACCCCGATCAGGGCGGTGATGAGGGCCGCGGCGCCGAGCGTGTAGTGCAGCGCGTGCGGGTGACGCCCGGTAAAGCGAGCGACGGCGTGCCCGGCCCAGGCCCATGCGCGCGCGGGAGCGGGCTCATCGCGGTACCGTGACAGCGCGAGCTTGCGTGCGGCGAGCAGGCGTTCGCGTGTGCCAGCGTCGAGCCGTGCGAGCCCTGCGTCGAGATGTCCGGCGATTTTCTTGGCCAGCTCGTGTTCGGACTGGTTCATAGCTTGATCCCCTGTTTCTTGAGCATCGCTGCAAGCGCACGAGTCGCCCGCGAGCAGTGTGTCTTCACACTCCCCTCCGAGCAACCCATGATCTTCGCCGCTTGCGCGACGTCCATTTCCTCCCAGTAACGCAGCAGGAAAGCCTGACGTTGACGAAGCGGCAGTAATTCGATGGATTTCTCAATTAAAGCAAGCAGTTGTGATCTTTCCAGCTGCTGCGCGGGCGGCTCGAAGGAAGTGGATTCGGACTCGACCTCGAGGCTTTCAAGCAGGTCGTGCTCGTCGCCCTCCTCGCCGCTGAACAGGCTCGAGAGCGGCGTGGTCCACAGCGAGCGCACGCGTTGCCGGCGGAAGAAGTCGCGGATCGCGTTCTGCAGAATCCGCTGGAACAGCAGCGGCAGCTCTCCGCTCGGCCGGCCCGAATACTTTTCGGCGAGCTTGAGCATGGCGTCCTGCACGATATCCAGGGCATGGCTTTCATCGCGGACGGCAAACAGCGCCTGCTTGAAGGCGCGGCGTTCGATCTCGCTGAGAAAGTCTGCAAGTTCTTTGTAGGTGGCCAGATTGTCCTGCCTTGTGCGTATCGTGCCGCGCCGTGCGCGGCGCGGCCTGCCGACTCCCCGGGTGCCTCTGACAGGGCCGCGGGAATCTTAGCAAAACGCTCTCACGGCGCAAATTGGAACCCCGGCAGTGCCCGTATCATGCTGTTTACAGGGCGGTTTTGCTTGACCTGTGGGCGCCCAGCCGGTAATGTTCCACGTTTCGGCATTTTTCGTGACCAATCCCATGGAATTGAGCGGCGCAGAGATCGTTGTGCGGTGTCTGCAGGAAGAAGGGGTCGAGCACGTTTTCGGCTACCCCGGCGGCGCGGTGCTCTTCATCTACGACGAGCTCTTCAAGCAGAACAAGGTTCAGCACATTCTGGTGCGGCACGAGCAGGGGGCGGTGCACGCCGCCGACGGCTATGCGCGCTCGACGCAGAAAGTCGGCGTCGCGCTGGTCACGTCCGGCCCCGGGGTGACCAACGCGGTCACCGGGATCGCGACGGCGTACATGGATTCCATTCCGCTGGTAATCATCACCGGCCAGGTTCCGACGCACGCCATCGGCCAGGATGCATTCCAGGAGTGCGACACCGTCGGCATCACGCGGCCGTGCGTGAAGCACAATTTCCTGGTGAAGGACGTCAAGGACATCGCAGTCACGATGAAGAAGGCGTTCTACATCGCCGCGACCGGCCGCCCGGGCCCGGTGGTCGTCGATATCCCGAAAGACATCACCACCGCCAAGACCGAGTTCCGCTATCCCGAGACCATTGCCATGCGTTCCTACAATCCGGTGACGCGCGGGCACTCGGGCCAGATCAAGAAGGCGATCCAGCTCCTGATGACGGCGAAACGCCCGATGATTTACACCGGCGGGGGCGTGATTCTCGGCAATGCGTCGGAGGAACTTACCCGGCTCGTGCGCCTGCTCGGCTTCCCCTGCACCAATACCCTGATGGGCCTCGGCGGTTATCCGGCGACCGACCGGCAGTTCGTCGGCATGCTCGGCATGCACGGCACCTACGAGGCCAACATGGCGATGCAGCACTGCGACGTGCTGCTCGCTATCGGCGCGCGCTTCGACGATCGCGTTATCGGCAATCCCAAGCACTTCTTTGCCGAGGAGCGCGCCATCGTCCACATCGACATCGATCCCTCGTCGATCTCCAAACGCGTCAAGGTGGACGTGCCGATCGTCGGCAACGTGCGCGAGGTGCTGCTCGATCTCACGAAACAGATCGAAGCCGGCAAGCACGAGCCCGATCAGGACGCGTTGAAAACGTGGTGGACGCAGATCGAGCTGTGGCGCGGGCGCGACTGCCTGAAGTACGACCGCGCGAGCCCGTTGATCAAGCCGCAGTACGTGATCGAGAGGCTCTACCAGGTGACCAAGGGCGGCGCATTCGTCACGTCCGATGTCGGCCAGCACCAGATGTGGGCCGCCCAGTTCTACAAGTTTGACCAGCCGCGCCGGTGGATCAACTCCGGTGGCCTGGGGACCATGGGTTTCGGACTGCCGGCCGCGATGGGCGCCCAGCTCGCCCACCCACAGGCGCAGGTGGTGTGCGTGACCGGCGAGTCGTCGATCCAGATGTGCATCCAGGAGCTCTCGACCTGCAAGCAGTACCGCCTGCCGGTCAAGGTTGTGCTGCTCAACAACAAGTACATGGGCATGGTGCGGCAGTGGCAGGAATTCTTCCACGGCAACCGCTATGCCGAATCGTACATGGATGCGCTGCCGGATTTCGTCAAGCTCGCCGAATCCTACGGCCATGTCGGCATGCGCATCGAAAAGCCCGAAGACGTGGAGCCGGCGCTGAAGGAGGCTTTCTCGCGCAAGAAGGACCTCGTGTTCATGGACTTCGTCACTGACCAGACCGAGAATGTGTTCCCGATGGTGCCTGGCGGCAAAGGGCTCTCGGAAATGATCCTGGTCTGAGCACAGCAACCATGAGACACATCATTTCAGTGCTGCTGGAAAACGAGGCCGGCGCGCTCTCGCGCGTGTCCGGCCTGTTCTCGGCGCGCGGCTATAACATCGAATCGCTGACCGTCGCGCCGACCGAGGACGCGACGTTGTCGCGCATGACCATTGTCACCAGCGGCTCGGACGAGGTGATCGAGCAGATCACCAAGCAGCTGAACAAGCTGA
>JBFKNN010000109.1:0-10384 GCA_041629335.1 Burkholderiales bacterium
ATCGAGGGTCCGGACGGCGACAGCATCGCGATCCGCCCGGTCGGCGCGCTGGCGCAATCGTTCGATCACCGCGCGGTGGACGGCGCGTACTCGGCCGCGTTCCTGCGCGAGGTCAAGGCGGCGCTCGAGTCGCGCGACTGGATCCAGGCGTTGTCCAGCTGAGACCGGATGGAACCGAGAGCGAAAGTACGGCGTCTCGCCGGCAAGCAGCTCCTGCTCACCGCGCGCAACCGCGCGGTCATCGCCGACCGTCCGGTGGAGAGCGGCGGCACCGATCTCGGTTTCACTTCGGGGGAGCTTCTGTTGCTCGCGATCGGCTCGTGCTCGACCGGGGCGGTGCGCAACTTCCTCGAAGAACGGGGTATTGCGTGCGCGGACATCGGCAGCGAGGTCTATTTCGAGCCGGGGCCGGCGGGCGGACGCGACCGTATCGTGATAGAACTCGAGCTGGGCGCGGCGGCGCTCGCACCGGGCGCCGAGGCGCTCAAGGCCGCGGCGGTGAGCGGGCGGGTCGCCAGCCGGGTCAAGCTCGGCTCGTTGATCGAAGTGAGGCTTGCAGCGCCGCGGGCCTGATGCCGGCGGACGGTTGGATGGGCAGACACCGGAGGAAACGAAGATGGCAGCACCGCAGCAAAGCAAACTGGTCGACCCGGCGTGGCTCGATGCGCACCGCAATGATCCCCAGGTCCGGCTGATCGAAATCGCAGGCATGGGGCAGGAACAGATGCAGGCATACAAGGCGGGGCATGTGCCGGGCGCGGCGTGCTGGCCGTGGAAGGAGATGCTGTGGGATTCGCACATGCGCGATTTCCCCTCGCCCGAGGACTTTGCGCGCCGCCTGGGCGCGGCCGGGATCGGCAACGACACCACCGTCGTGTTCTACGGTGAGGGCGTGCAGTTCGGCGTCTACGCCTGGTGGACGTTCAGATACTGCGGCCACGACAAGGCGTTCATGCTCGACGGCGCGCGCGATCGCTGGGCAAAGGAAGGGCGCGGGCTCACGACCGAGGTGCCGAAGGCGGCGAAGCCGGTCGAGTACCGGCCGGGCGCGCGCAACGACGCGATGCGCATCGGCTACCAGGAGGTGCTCGCGGGGCTCGGCAAGCCCGAGCCGGTGCTGCTCGACGGGCGCACGCCGGAGGAATACCGTGGCGAGCGCGTGAACGGGCCGCCCGGCCCTGACTACGGCGCGCTGCGCTATGGGCGCATTCCCGGCGCGAAGCACCTTTACTTCGAGGAGTTGCTCAACCCGGACCGCAGCTTCAAGCCGGTCGCGGAAATGCGGCGGCTGGTGGAGGCGCGCGGCGCGACACCGGACAAGGACATCATCACCTACTGCCGCATGAGCCACCGCGCAAGCCTGCTCTACTTCGCGTTGACCGAGCTGCTGGGCTACAAGAAGGTACGCATGTACGACGGCTCGTGGACCGAGTGGGGGAACCTGGTCGGTGTGCCGGTCGAACGATAGGGGCTAGGGGCTAGGGGCTAGGGGCTAGGGGCTAGGGGCTAGGGGCTAGGGGCTAGGGGCTAGGGACGAGCCTTACCGGAAACTGAATCGACAACGGAGATGTAAAGAATGGCAACAGCAAACATGAAGCAACACAAGCTCGGCTGGATCGGCATCGGCCGCATGGGATACGCGATGGCGGAGCGCCTGGCGAAGGCGGGCTGCGACATCTCGGTGTGGAACCGCACGAAGTCGAAGGCCGAGCCGCTCGCGAAAAGCGGCGCCAAGGTGGTGGATGCGTTGACCGATCTCGCCGGCTGCGACATCGTGTTCACGATGGTCTCGACCGGCAAGGACGTGAAGGAAGTGCTGTTCGGGCCGAACGGGGTCACCGCCAAGGGCAAGGCGCCGAAGATCGTCGTCGACAGCACCTCGATCTCGCTCGAAGAGTCGGCGGAGATCCGCGACAAGCTCGGCAAGCTCGGCGTGAAGCTGCTGGCCGCGCCGGTGTCGGGCAACGCCAAGGTGATCAAGGCGGGCAAGCTCACCGTCGTCGCCTCGGGTCCCGAGGACGCCTTCAAGTCGGTGGCGCCGTACCTGGAGGCGATCGGCCAGGGGGTGTCCTATGTCGGCGACGGGGAGCTCTCGCGCATCGCGAAGATCTGCCACAACGTCATGCTCGGCGTAGTGATCCAGAACCTGTGCGAGATCACCGTTCTCGCCGAGAAAGCCGGCATGAAGCGCCACGCCTTTCTCGACTTCCTCAACAAGAGCGTGATGGGCTCGATGTTCACGCGCTACAAGGCGCCGGCGCTCGCCAACCTCGATTTCCACGTCACGTTCACGCCGGAGCTGCTGCGCAAGGACATCGACCTCGGGCTCGCCGCCGGCCGGCAGCTCGGCGTGCCGATGCCCACGACGTCGGTGGCGCGCGACCTGGTGCAGACGCTGATTGGCAATGGCTACGACCAGGATTTCTCGCAGCTGCTGCTGCTGCAGGCGAAAGCCTCGGGCATCGGGCTGAAACCCGAGAACGTAGAAGTGGGAGACGGGCTGTCCTGAGAAACCGTGAATCGTGACTGGTGACTCGTGATTCGTGAGGCGGCGCGGCTTTGCCGCCCCCGGGAGCAAGACGGTGGGTGATCAATATCCGGTAGTGAAGGTCGCGGCGGTGCAGGCAGCGTCGGTCTTTCTCGACCGCGAAGGGTCGACGGAAAAGGCATGCCGTCTCATCCGCGAGGCCGGCCGCAAGGGCGCGCGGGTCATCGCCTTTCCCGAGGGCTTCATCCCGGCGCACCCGGTGTGGTTTCATCACCACCCGGCAACCAGCGCGATCGCCAACCGCCTCTCGGTCGAGCTGTTCAAGAACGCGGTCGAGATTCCCGGGCCGGAGATCGACGCGCTGTGCGCCGCCGCACGCGAAGCCAACGCCTACGTGGTGATGGGCGTGTGCGAGAAGATTCCCCGCACGATCGGCACCATGTTCAACAGCCAGGTGTTTATCGGGCCCGACGGTGCGCTCATCGGCAAGCACCAGAAGATCATGCCGACCGTGGGCGAGCGGCTCGTGCACATGGGCGGGTTCGGCGACACCTTCGGCGCGGTGGCAACCGAGTTCGGGCCGATGAGCGGGCTGATCTGCGGCGAGAATTCGAACCCGCTGGCGGTGTTCGCATTGACCGCCGAGGGCTCGCGCATCCATGTCATGAGCTGGCCCAACCATTTTCCGACCAGCGGCGATCCGATGCGCAACCGTGTCGCCGTCGATTCGCAGGCGTTCGCGCAGATGAGCAAGGCGTGGGTGGTCTCTGCCTGCGGCACCGTCGACGAGGACATGATCGGCAGGCTCGAGGTCGGTCCCGCAGGAGAGAAGTTCCTGCGCAACCCCGACTGCTGCGGCGGCAGCGTCATCGTATCGCCGATGAGCCGCGTAGTCGCCGGCCCGATGGGCGCGGAGGAGGGCATACTCTATGCCGAGTGCGATGTCGCGGCCGGCATCCAGATGAAGCTGCGGCACGATTTTGCCGGGCATTACAACCGGCCGGACATTTTCCAGCTGCACGTGAATCGTGCCGCGCCGCGCATCTACACGGTGCACACGACACCGGACGCGCTGGCGCCCGCCGTCACGCCCGCGCTGACCGACGCAGCGGCGCGTGCGCCGGGCAAGCGCGCGCTCGCGGCCAAGCCGCTGCCGCGCCCGCGGGCGCACCGCGCGCGCGTCCGGCGCAAGCCGCGCGGCACGAAATAGGCCATGGACGCAATCGCCGTCCTCGACCTGCGCGGCAGGACGCTCGCCGAGACCGGCACGGCGCTGATCGCGCAGTTCAACCGCGCGGATTCCGGCACGCGCTTCACCGCGCTGCTCGACGCTTTGCCGGCGGGGCTCAAGGTGTGGTTGCTCGAGGCCGGCGCGCGCTGCACCGCGGAGCCGCTCGCTGACGGCGGCGTGCGGCTCGTGATCGGGCGCGGCGCGAGTCCGGCGCAGGGCTCGATCCCCGGCGTGCATCACGTTCTCGCGCGGGGTGACTCGGTGTGGACTTGCGAGCGCGGTCGCCGCGTGGCCCGAATCGACGCGACGAGCGGGAGGGTGGCGGCGGTTCGAGCGGCCGCGCGCAAGGCCTCCCATCTCGCGCTGGATGCTGCGGGCGACCGGTTGTTCATTGCCGACAGCGACGGCAACGCGCTGATTGCCTTGCGGGCCGACGACTTGACCGAGATCGCGCGCTGGGACGCGCCGGGTGGACCGCAGTTGCCCCTCGTCAGCCCCGACGGGATCGTTTGCGTCACGGGCGGTGCTGCCGATGTCTTGACCCTCGCCCGGCCACGCAACGGGGGCTACGCGGCGCAAACGATCGCCGTCGGCTCCTGCCCGCACGATCCGCTGCTCGCCTCGGACGGCCTGCACGTGTTCGTCCCGTGCGCCGGGGCGGCCGAGATCGTCAAGGTGCGGCTCGACGATGGTGTTATCGTCGGCCGCGGCGCCGCGGGGACCGGACCCGCGCATCTGGCGCGCCATCCCGCCGGCGGGCGAATCTACAGCGCGAACAGCTGGAGCGGCACGGTGAGCTGCATGAGCGAGGACGGGGTAAGCCTGCGCGAGGCGATGAGCGGCGGCTGGGCCCATGCGATCGACATCACACCTGACGGGCGCTGGCTTTATGTCGCCAACTTCCTCGACGACACGCTCGGGGTGTTCGACGCTGAGACGCTCGAACGGATCGCGCTGCTGCCGACCGAGCCGTATCCGCATGGTCTCGATGTTTCACCCGACGGGCGCTACCTCGTGGCCACCGGTTTTAGCTCCGATTGCATTCGACTGTACGATGCGAATGACCACGTTCAGCTTGCATGTATCCGCGTAGGGCAGGGCTCATCGCATACTGCATACGTCCGCGCGGACTTCGCATGGATCGGCTGTTCCGTGGGCGATCATCTGGCGGGAGTCGATCTCGCGGTGCGCGCGAGCACGCTGCGCGTGCGGCTCGGTGCGCGCCATTGACTATGACCATGCGACGGCGCTAATGTGAAAAGCGCCTGCGGCGCTGGCCCGGGAAAAGCGAGGAGGAGATAGCAGACCATGAATGCCAAGCAACGAATCAGCTACGTGCCGCTCGAGAAGATGACGCCGGAGATGCGCGCCGAGATGGAGCGTTGTGCGCGCGAAGGCACGCCGCGGCCCGAGAGCTCCGCGGTGCGCGCTCACGTTCCCGCGTGCTTCTGGTTCTTCGCCAATTCTTGGGATTCGGTATTCCGCAACGGCGTGCTCGAGCATGCCATCAAGGAGGTCTGCCGCCTCTACGTGTCGCGCGCGGTCGTGTGCGAATTCTGCGGCAACCAGCGCTCGATCAAGGGCCAGAATCAGGGCGTGAAGGAAACGCAGGTCGACGATCTGATGAATTTCGAGAAATCGGTGAAGTACAACGACCGCCAGAAGGCGGCGCTCGCCTACGCGGAAGCCATCGTGTGGCGCACCGATACCGACGACGCGTTCTGGGAGCGCATGTACCGGCACTTCAGCGAGCCGGAGCTGGTCGAGCTGGGCTGTGCGATCGGGCTCACGCTCGGGCAGCAGAGCTGGCTGCGGCATCTTAACATCGACCATCACCAGATCCTGACCGGAACCGCCGCGTCGATGGCGCCGGGGTTCGAGACTGCGGAGGCGCTCGCCAGATCGAAGGCCGACCCCAAGTACTGGGCGAAGAAGAAGGCCGAACCGAAGAAGAAGAGCGCGGCTTAGGGGCGGGGCATTGGATACCGCTACCGCCCAGGGCCGGGCGCGCATCATCGTTTCAGGCGCCGGCAAACGCTACGACTCGCTGCAGGTATTCCGCGACGTCGACGTGGCGGTCGGCGAGCGAGAGGTGCTGGCGGTGATCGGTCCGTCAGGTTGCGGCAAGACCACGCTCTTGAAGTGCATCGACGGCCTGATCCCGCTCACGGCGGGCGAGGTTTCGATCGAGGGCGAGCCGGTAACCGCGCCGCGCGAGGGCGTGGCGATGGTGTTCCAGCACTTCGGCCTGCTGCCGTGGAAGACGGTCTACGAGAACGTCGCCTACGGCCTGAAGCTCGCGGGCGCATCGCGCGCCCAGATCGACGAGACGGTCCCGAAGTTCATCAAGCTCGTGGGGCTCGACGGTTTCGAGAGCTACTACCCGTATCAGATTTCGGGCGGCATGCAGCAGCGCTGCGGACTGGCGCGCGCGCTGTCGATCGAGCCGCGGGTGCTGCTGATGGACGAGCCGTTCGGGGCGGTCGATGCGCAGACGCGCGAGATCCTGCAGTTCGAGTTGCTGCGCATCTGGGAGATGCGCCCGACCACGATGGTGTTCGTCACGCACGCGATCGACGAGGCGGTGCTGATGGGCGACCGGGTCATGGTGCTCAAGGGCCGCCCCAGCAAGGTCCACGAAATCATCAAGGTCGACCTGCCGCGGCCACGCGACCGGGCGACGCTGCTGCTGCCCCGGTTTGCCGAGCTGCGCGAGCACGTGTGGAGCACGTTGATGGAGGAAGCACGGGAGGCCGAGTTCAAGGTGTAGAGCAGAGTTCAAGGATGCCGGCTGGCGCCGCCGGCCGGTTGGCAGTCGAGAACCAAAACCAAAAGGAGGAAGCGATGAGACACTTTGTATATTCCGTCAGAAAACTGGCGATGCTGCTGGCGGTCGCGGCCGGGACCGGCATGATGGCGCTGGCGGCCGTCACGGCGACGAGCGTCCAGGCCGCGGACAAGTTCACGATCGGCGTGCCGGGGGTGCCGCCGGTCTTTATCTCGGCCCTGGTCTATACCGCGAAGGACGCCGGGTTCTACAAGAAGTACGGCGTGGATGTCGCGATCAAGCCGTTCAATTCCGGCGTTGCCGCCGCCAATGCCGTGATCAGCGGATCGGTCGATGCGTCGATCTCGCCGACGGCGCCGGTGGCCCGGATGATCTCCAACGGCGACGTGCCGCTCGTCGCCATTCAGGGATTCGAGAAGCCCGACTGGTTCCTGGGATCGATGGATCCCAAGAAGAACAAATGCGAGGACCTGAAGGGACAGGCCGTAGGCGTGGATTCGCCGCAGGGCGCGCGCTGGGTCCAGCTGCAGAACATGGCCCGGTCATGCGGGCTGCTGCCGGACAAGGACATCCCGACGGTCAACCTGTCGTCCAACGTCGGCGCGGCCATGGTCGCCGGCCAACTCACGTTCGGCGTGCTGCACCTCGACGATATCCCGGTGATCGAGCGCGAGAGCGGCAAGAAGCTCACCATCGTGCTGGAAATCGAGAAGACGGCGCCGGGCACCCATTACGTGAGCCTGGTCACCACCAAGAAGAAGCTCGCGGCCGACCGCGACACGCTGGTTCGGGTCGTCGCCGCGCATATCGACGCGGTCCGCTTCATGCACGACCCGGCCAATTTCGAGAAAGTGGGCGGCTACGCAAAACCGACCGGACGCGGCCTCAGCGACGCGACCAACGCCGTGAAGATGTTTACCGAGTTCGGGTTCTGGCCCAACGGCAGCCACGGCCTCGACAAGGCGCGGATCGAGAAGACGGTAAAGATCCAGGCCGCGGTGGGCGAGAAGACCAAGGGCAAGAGCGGTATCCAGCCCGGGAAGACGCCGGTGTCGTACGACCGCTTCGCCGACCTGTCGGTGTGGAACGATGCCATGGCGCTCACCAAGAAAACGAAGTAACAGCGCTGTTGGCAGCGCAAGTCCGGGCGGAAGCGTTTCCGAAAGGTCATCGGTGGCTTCCGCCCGCCTGTTTCGTTGTTCGGGGACGGATCCTTCGGAATCCGCCGTCCCGAAGCGCGCCAGACTGAACCGTGCCTGACTTCATCAATTCCGACGCGCGGTGGGTCCGCTGGGGAACGTTCGCGCTCTCCATTCTGCTGGGGGCGGCCATCTGGGAGGTGGCGGGGCGCAATTCCAACCCCCTGTTCATGGCGCCGCTCATCGGCGATGCGAAGAGCCCGGGCGCTGTCATAAGCCTGATCGAGTTTCTCAGGAGAGAGGATTTCCGAAGCGCCATTCTGAGCTCGCTCGAGCTGTTCGCGACCGGCTTTGCGCTCGCCCTCGTCATCGCCGTGCCCCTCGGAATACTGCTTGCCCGCCTCGCGCTGCTGCGCGTCGCGCTCGAGAGCTATCTGCTGGTGCTGTACGTCACGCCGATGGTCGCACTGATCCCGTTCATTCTGTCGATTCTGGGATTCGGGTTCTGGCCCAAGGTCCTCGTCGTCATGCTGTTCGCGTTCTTCCCCATCCTTTACAACACGCTCGAGGGGGCGCGCAGCGTCAAGCCGGAATTCCTGGAGCTCGCACGATCGTTCCGTGCCGGTGAATGGTCGATCTGGCGCGACATCCTGATCCCCTATACCCTGCCGTTCGCGCTCACCGGGATTCGCCAGGCCACCGGCCGGGCGCTCGTGGGGATGGTCGCCGCCGAGTTCTTCCTGAGTACCAGCGGCCTGGGCGAAGTGATCATGGTCGCCTCGCGCACGCCCGACATGGCCAATATGCTGGCGGCGATCGTCCTGATCACGGTTCTGGGCGCGGCGCTCATGTGGGGCGCCCAGAAGCTTGAAGGAATGTTTTCAGCCTGGCGCGGCATAGACGAATGAACACCCCGGCAACCGGCGCGGCCGCCGCGCCCGCGATGAAAGGTCGTCTGGCGAAGGTCCTGCCGGGCGCAAACCTGACGATCAAGATCGTCGCCGGCGTGATTATTCTCGTCGTATGGCAAGTCGGTGTCGCCGCCCTGGCACCGCGTTTCGTGGCGAAGCCCCTGGGTATCGCCGAAGTGTTTCCGGCGGTCGTTACCGACGCTGCCTTCCTGGCAGCGGTCGCGAGCACGCTGGGGGCCGTGCTTCAGGGGCTGTTCATCGCCGTGGTGTTCGGCGTGGTCGTCGGCATCGCCATGGGGCGGGTGAAATTCTTCGACCGCATGCTGAATTTTTACGTCAACAGCCTGTATGCGATGCCGATGGTCGCGGTGCTCCCCCTGCTCGCGATCTGGTTCGGCTACGAAAGCGATGCCCGGCTGGCGACCATCGTCTTCGCCGCTTTCTTCTCGATTGCCATGAACGCCAGGGACGGCGCCCGCTCCGTGCCGCCGGAATACCTGGAGGTCTGCAAGGCTTATCGCGCCAAGCGCCGGTATATCTGGTTCGATATTACGCTGCACTCCTCTTTGCCTTATCTCATCGCCGGCATCCGGCTTGCGTCCGGGCGAGCCCTGGTGGGCGCGGTCATTGCCGAGTTCTTCGTCTCGCTCGAGGGGGTGGGGATGTATATCCTCGCGCACGCGCGGTCGTTCCGGCACAATGAGGCCGTCGTCGGCGTGCTGGCGCTCGCCGCCTTCGGGCTGCTGGTCGAATGGGCCATGAACTGGATCACGCGGCGCTACCTGCCGTGGGCACGGCGCACGTAAGGCCGGCCGCAAGGGAGTCGTGAATTGAAATACCGTCAGCTCGGAAGACACGGGCCGCGCGTGTCCGCGATCGGCATGGGGCGCGGCAGCCAGCCGGTGCGCTTCGGCGAGCCCCTCGAGCAGGATTTCATCGGCGCGATCCGGCGCGCGCTCGACCTCGGCATCAATTTCTTCGACAGCTCGGATGCCTACTGGGGCAGCCGGCACGAGGTGCTGCTCGGCCGCGCGCTCAAGGCCGAACGCGACCGGGTGCTGATCGCGAGCAAGTTCGGCAACATCGATCTGCCCGACGGGGGCAAGGCGGTGAACGGCCGGCCGGGGTACGTCTACAGCTCGTGCGACGGAAGCCTGAAGCGCCTGGGTGTCGATGCGATCGATGTCTACTACCTGCACCGCGTCGATCCCGGTGTCCCGATCGAGGAGACAATCGGCGCAATGGCGCGGCTCGTCGAGCGCGGCAAGGTGCGCTGGCTCGGCATCTGCGAGGCGCTGCCCGATACGCTCAAGCGCGCGCACGCGGAGCACCCGCTCGCCGCGCTGCAGACCGAGTATTCGCTGTGGTTCCGCGGGGTGGAGGACAAGATCCTGCCCGCATGCCGCGAGCTCGGCATCGGTTTCGTGCCCTACGCGCCGCTCGGGCGCGGCCTTCTCACCGGGCGCATCAAGAGCGTGGAGGACCTTCCGCCCGGCGACCGGCGCCGCGGCCACCCGCGCTTCCAGGCGGAGAATCTCGCGCGCAACGTCGTGCTGGTGCGCGAGATCGAGGCGCTGGCGACATCGAAAGGTGCGACGCCGACACAGATCGCGCTGGCGTGGCTGCTCGCGCAAGGCGAGGAGATCGTGCCGATTCCCGGCACCAACCACGCGCACAATGTGGAACAGAATGCCGCCGCCGCCGAACTCGTGCTCGATGCCGGCGAGCTCGATCATCTTTCGGAGGTGTTTGCGGTCGGTGCGGGCGCGGGCGAGCGATATAATCCGAAACTGCTCGAGCAGTGGGGATTTTGAGCGGCGGTCGACC
>JBFKNN010000110.1:0-10333 GCA_041629335.1 Burkholderiales bacterium
CGAAGAGCCCGGCGAGATAGTAGCGCCCGTCGGGGGTCACCAGCGCGTCGTACGGCTCGCGCCCGATGTCGCGGTACTTGGTGATCTTCGGATTGCGCGGATCGGTGGCATCCGCCATCCAGATCTCGCCCGCCTCGAAGAGGCTGAACACGAAGCGGTTGCCGGGCGCGTCCTCGAGCCCGACCACCTTCGCGCGGCGGCCGTCGCCATACGTCGCGGGGATGTCGGCAAGCTGCTCGAGGGTGTCCGCCGCGAAAATCTTGACGCCGCCCGGCTTGTAGTTCGCGACAGCAACGAGCCGCCCGTCCTGGGAAATCGCGCCGCCGATACTGTTGCCCGACTGCAGCACGCGCTGCGCGATGCGCCCGCGCAGCAAATCCACCTTGGTGAGCCCGCCGTCGCGACCGAAGACGTAGCCGTAGCGCCCGTCGCGTGAATAAACGATGGACGCGTGCGACAGGTCGCCCAGGCCGGGTACCCGCCCGATGGCGACACGCCGCGTGGTGTCGACCAGTTGCAGCGAGCCCGAGGCTCGCTCGACCACCAGGCCCAGATCGCCCGTGCCGCGCGGCTCGATCGCCGCGCAGCCCGCGACGAGCAATGCGAGGGCCGAGACGAGGCTAGTGCGCATCGGGCATCCCTTCCAGAAGCCGCTTCGCGATCCACGCGGCTTCCGCTTCCGACAGCAGCGGCCGCCAGCCCGGCATCGCCGTGCCGTGGCGGCCGTCGAGAATCACGTTGGTGAGATAGACCGCGGGCTTGCGCGCGAGCGCCTGCGGGGTGAGCGCGGGCCCCAGCCCGCCGTTCAGGGTCATGCCGTGGCACGAGCCGCAGTCGTGGCGCACGAAGTGCGCGAGCTCGGCCTGCCGCGCCGGCGCTATGGGCTCCGCCGCCGCGCTTGCCGCGAGGCAAATCGCCGCCGCGAGCGACATCCTGATCGCGTTGATCCGCATGGCGCTAAGATGCGCGAACTGCCGCAGTAACCCCTTGATCTGGATCAACCATACGGCCTCGCGGAACCGGCGTAAGTCATTGAAAAACAGACGGCGCCGGGAAAACCGGCGCCGCAGGGAACGTGCGTATCGCGTCTCGGCTCGCAGCGGACCGGAGATCGCGACCCGGGACATACCGAATGGCGATACCGACCGGAGCGGGCGTTGCCGCTGCGGCCGGGCGGCCAGGGCGGCAGGAGAGACGCCGCGCAACGCCGTCCCGGCCGAGGAGACCAACTACAGCTTCACAATATATTCCACCATCTTCTTGATGTCGGCGTCGGACACTGCCGGGTTGGGCGGCATCGGGATCGGACCCCACACGCCGGAGCCGCCCTTCTTCACTTTCTCCGAGAGCTTGGCGACGGCATCCGCCTGGCCCTTGTACTTCTTGGCCACGTCCTTGTAGGACGGCCCGACCACCTTCTTGTCCGTCTGGTGGCAGGCGGTGCAGTTGTGCTTCTTGAGCAGCGCCTCGTCGGCCAGGGCTGCCGGCGACATCGCCACGGCTCCCGCGGCCGCAAACAGCGCTAATGCTAATTTCATGCCTCAACTCCTTTCTCAGTAGATGTCGTGCGTCGTGTTGTAGACGTTGAACTTGCCGGTCGGCGTGACGAGCTTCGGATCCTTGATCACGTGCTTCAGCTTGCGCGTCTTGTCGTCCACGATGACGATCGCGGACTCCTGATCCTTCGCGCTCCAGACCGCGAACCAGACCTCGTCGCCTGCCTTATTATACTCGGGCTGCACGACGCGCTTGGCGCCTTCCTTGACGCCCGCCCACTCGGCGATCGGCAGTACTTGAGCACCCTTGTCGAGGTTGTTGATGTCGAACACCGCGATCGACTGGCTGATCTTGGCATCGGGATTCAGTGGAGTATCGACCCACAGGTTCTTCGACTTGGGATGCGTCTTGATGAAGAGGTTTCCGCCGCCCTGGCCCTTCAGCGTCTGCACCACCTTCCACGCGTTCTGCTTGTGCTTCTTCGGGTCGGTGCCGATCAGCGCAATGGTCTCGTCGCCCAGGTGGCCGGTCGCCCACACCGGGCCGAACTTGGGATGCACGAAGTTCGCGCCGCGGCCGGGGTGGGGGATCTTGCCCACGTCGATGAGCGCAGCAAGCTTGTCGTCCACGGTATCCAGGACCGCGATTTTGTTCGACTGGTTCGCTGCCACCAGGAAATACCGCTTGCTCGCGTCCCAGCCGCCGTCGTGAAGGAAGCGCGCCGCGCCGATCTCGGTGACCTTGATCCCGTCGAGATCCTTGTAGTTGACCATCAGGATCTTGCCGGTCTCCTTGACGTTCACCACGAAGTGCGGGCGCGCGTGCTCGGCGACGATCGCAGCCACGCGCGGCTCGGGATGGTACTCCTGCGTGTCCACGGTCATGCCGCGGGTTGAGTGGATTTTGAGCGGCTCGAGCGTGTCGCCCTTCATGATCACGTACTGCGGCGGCCAGTAGGCCCCGGCTATCGCGAGCTTGTCCTCGTAGCCCTTGGCCTTGGACGTATCGACCGAGCGCGCCTCGAGGCCGATCCTGACTTCGGCGACGCTGTCCGGTTTTTCCATCCACAGGTCGATCATGTTGACCTTGGCATCACGACCGATCACGTACACGTAACGGCCCGAGGCCGACATCCGCGAGATATGCACGGCGTAGCCGGTTTTCACGATGTTCACGATCTTCTTGGTGTCGCCGTCGATCAGCGCCACCTCGCCCGAGTCGCGCAGCGTGACGGAGAATATGTTGTCGATGTTGATCTTGTTCATCTTCTTCTTCGGCCGCTTCTCGGGCGGCACGGTCACTTTCCACGTCGCCTTCATCTCCGGCATGCCGAATTCCGGCGGGGTGGGAGGCGTCTGCTGCACGTAGCGCGCCATCAGATCCACCTCCTGCGCGGTCATATCGCCGGAGGTGCCCCAGTTCGGCATGCCGGCGGGCGAACCGTAGTTGATGAATACCTTGAGATACTCGGTGCCCCTGGGGATCGTGATGTCGGGCGTCAGTGGCTTGCCGGTCGCACCCTTGCGCAGCACGCCATGGCAGCCGGCGCAGCGCTCGAAGTAGATTTGCCGCGAGCGCTCGAATTCCGCCTTGGTCATCGGCGGCGCCTTGGGATTGACGTCCTGATGCATGTCGACACCGGCCAGCGGCGAGCTGCCCGCCTGGTAGCGCAATTCTTCCTGCGTGACGCCGGGGGGCGCCTTGGGCTTGGGCTTGGCCTTTTCCTGGGCAAGCGCCGATCCGGATACGAGCAGCGCAGCGGCTGCAATGGACGCCACCGCGGACGCAATACGTGGGCAAGTCAGGTACATGTGGAAGCTCCTGCTGTTGTATAGGGACACACTTCGCCTGTTTGACTCCGGGCCAGTATCCCGCCGGGTCGGACCTGCCCTCATTGATGTAAATCAAGGATATCCGGCCTCGCGCTCCGTAGACTCGGCCGGAACTGCAGCGCAGTACGTCCAAATGCGCGAAGAGAGGGCATGTGCCCATCAAGCACGAAACGAGCAATGGCATGACCGCGGGTGTGACGGGTACGGTCTATCTCGTGGGCGCGGGCCCGGGCAATCCCGAGCTCCTGACATTGCGCGCGCTGAAGGTCCTGCAGCGCGCGGACGTCGTCCTGTACGACCATCTCGTCGGCGACGCCATCCTGCCGCTCGCGCGGCGCGGCGCGAGGCGTATTTACGTCGGCAAGCAGCGCTCCAATCAGTCCCTGCCGCAGTCCGAAATCAACGCGCTGATGGTCAGCCTCGCCCGCGAAGGAAAAAGCGTGGTGCGGCTGAAGGGTGGCGACCCGTTCATGTTCGGCCGCGGCGGCGAGGAGATCGAGACGCTGACCGCCTCCCGCGTCCCGTTCGAGATCGTGCCCGGCATCACTGCGGCCACGGGTGTCGCCGCCTACGCGGGAATTCCGCTGACCCATCGCGATCACGCCCATGCCTGCATGTTCGTTACCGGCCATCTCAAGGACGGCACGCTCGACCTCGACTGGGACGCGCTCGCGCGACCGCGCCAGACCGTCGTGATCTACATGGGGCTCTACGCGCTGCCGCGGCTGTGCCACGAGCTGATCGCCCACGGGCTCGCACCGGACACGCCGGCCGCGATCGTCCAGGACGGTACGCTCGACACGCAGCGCGTGCTGACGGGCACCCTCGACACCCTGCCGTTGCGCACCGCCGCAGCCGGGCTGCGTCCCCCCACCCTGATCATCGTCGGCGAGGTGGTGCGGCTGCGCGAGCAGCTCGCCTGGTTCGCCGATGCGATTGCCGCCCCCGCCGCCGATGGCGCAACGGCACTGCCCGAGGTGCAGGCCGGCGCAAACTGAGCGCGCGCAGCCTGGGCCGTGCCTCCCCCGTGAGCACTCCCGGCGCCGTTTCCCCGCCGCCGGTTTTTCTTGATGGGCATCAAGGCAAGCCGCCCGGCGGATTCCTATTCTGCATGCTCGGGGCATGCCCTCCAGTATCAGAACGGACCCATGAGCACAGGCGCAACGGGAAAAAAACTGGAGCTGTTCGAGACGCTTGACGCGCGCGGGTGGGAGCCCCCGCAGCCGATGATGCGCGTGCTCGAGCTCCTCGACCGGCTGCCGCGCGGCAAGAAGATCGTCATGCTGCTCCACTGCGAGCCGCGGCCGCTGTTCCGCATCCTCGGGAACAGCGGCTTCCACCACCGCTGCCGCTTCGTCCCCGACGGCTACTTCGAGATCACCATCTGGCACGCCGCCGACACCGACGCTGCCTCCGCCAGCCTCGAGTAACTCGCGCTCACCGCCGCGAGCACCGCCAGGGCCGCGAGCGCGTTGTGCAGGACCGCTGCCGCGAGCGGCACCGCGAGCCACACGGTCGCCGCGCCGGTAACGCCCTGCGCCAGCAATAGGCCCGCGGTAAGGACCGTCGCCGCGCCTCCGGCGGCGCGCACACGCACCATCGCAAGCACGCCCCAGTAACCCAGCACGAGCACCGCCGTAAACCGGTGCGCCATGTGCAGCGCGGCGCGCGCGGGCTCTGCCGCGAGCGACGTGCCGGCAAGCGCAGGCCGCGGGCGCGTCGGGTCGAGCGCGGCCACCGTTCCGCCGGACGGCAGCCACTCGCCGTGGCATGCCGGCAGCGTGGCACAGCTCGCGGCCGCGTGAAACGCGCTCACCGATGCGCCGAGCGCAATCTGCAGCGCGAGCAGCACGAGCCCCAGCCGCACCCAGCCCGATGCCGGCACTCGCGCCGCGCCCGCCACGCCGAGTCGAAGCCGCCACAGCAGGCCCAGCATCAGGAGCCCGCCGAGCAGGTTGCCAAGCGTCACCGCCGGCAGCACGGCCCCCGGCGTTGCCCTGCCCAGCACGGCCAGGAATACCGTGAGCCCGAGGAGAGCGCCAGCGAGCCACTTGCGGCGGCGGTCGCCGCCGCCGCGGAAGCACAGCACCGCGATCACGATGACCGCGAACCCGACCCCGGCGGCAGCGATGCGGTGCACGACGCGCATCACCATCTCCAGCACCGGCACCTCGCCGCCGCCCGGCGCCTGGGGCGCGATGGCCCCGTAGCAGGCCGGCCAGTCGGCACAGCCGAGCCCATCCTGCGCCAAGCGCAGAAACGCGCTTGCCACGATCACCAGGTACATGAGCACGGTGGTGATGATCAGCGTGCGTTCGAGCAGATTCTCGTGCTGCCTTCCGCCGCCGCTCACGATTGCTCCCGTCCGCGGCGCCCGCGCCACATCGCCTTCAGCACGACCACCACGAAGAGCAGTCCGCCCACTACCGCTATCAGCCCGCCGAGTCCCATCAATCCCATGCCCGCGATCTCGCCCGCGCTCTTCAGCACCTGCTCGGTTCCCGCCGTCTTGCGCTGCACCCCGTAGCCGCCCGACCACAGGAGCCCCCCGACGTGCATGAGCTGGCCGATGCCGTAGAGGTAGGGCTGCAGCGTCGCAAGCTTCACGTCCGGCGCGCCGAATCCAAGCCGCGGCAGCAGCAGGTAGACCACGCCCATCAGGGCGAGCGTGACGCCGACGATGCAGCCGTGATAGTGCGCGGGGATCTTCACGTTGCTGCCCTCGATCAGGAATCCGATCAGCCCGCCGACTCCGAACAGCACCACCGAGGAAACGAGCGCAGCGCGCAGCGGCCGTTGTGCACCCTCGGGCGTGCTCCCGCGCCACATGCCGGCGAGCACTGCCAGCGTCACCGGCAGGATCGCGAGGCCTCCGCCGAACTGCATGAGCCAGGTGAGAAGCCGCCGGTGCTCGCCCGAGGTGACCCCGTAGGCGAGATAGATCACCGGCGTCAGGAACACGGATACCAGCGCGATCCAGAACATGAGCAGGGTCAGCCGCGGGGTGAGCGGCACGCGCCCGCCCGCGGCCGAGGCGAGCCACAGCCACGCCACCAGCATGAACAGCGTATAGGTGAACTGGATGACGTGGCCGCCGCCCCAGAACAGGATCTCGAAGTAGCCGGTGCGCGGCACCCCCGCGGGGATCGCCAGGTGCGACCACGCGAGCGCGATCAGCGCGATCGCTGCCGACACCGCAGCGGCGTTCAGCCCGAAGCGCAGCGCGGCTGCGCCATCGGGACGCACGCCGACGCGCGGCACCGCGGCAAGACTGCGCAGCGTGAGCAGCAGGAAGCCGCCCCCGAACACGGTGAGCCCCCAGAGGAACCACGGATCGTCGATCACGGGCACGTAATTGCTCATGATCGGCGCGCCGCGCCCGACAAACGGCGCGAGGCTCATCTGGATCGTGCCCCATGCGCCGAGCACCAGCGCCGCCCAGCCCATGCCCACGAGGCGAAGCGTACTGTTCAAGCTCCACAGCACGCCGCCCAGCGCGAGAAACCACACCAGTACCGAGAGATCGACGTGCAGAATCAGCGCGACACGGAAGAAATCGGCCGACGGAAACAGATGTTGCAGGAATGGGGTGCGGGCCAGCACGAGCAGGATCGAGAACATGCCGGCGCCGATCAGCGAGGCGAGCGCGAGCCAGAGCCAACCCGCCGCGAGCGTGCCGCGCGCGTCGGCAGGAACCACGAGATCGTAGTGCGTGACGGCCACCCCGCTGCGCCAGGTTTCCGGACGAAACACCAGGCGCGCGAGATCGATGTATCGGGTCAACGCGGCTTTCATCCGGCCCCCTGCTGTCCTGGCACGAGGCCGCTGCGCCTGCGCGATGAGCGGCGCGGCGGATTCGGCCGCATCGCGCCGAGCGCCGCGCGGAATGCGGCGAGCGCAGCGGCCAGCGCCGCTTCCTCGCCCGGCCCGGTCTCGACAAACCGCACGCGGCTGCGCGCGACGCTCGCCCGCAACCGCGGCTCGCGGCTGCCGGCAAGACGCTCCTCGAGCCAGGCGTTGCCGAGGCGGTACTCGCACTCGCCGCGCCGGCAGGCCGCAATCAGAACACCATCAGCGCCATGGCGCAACGCATACTCGATGAACGACGGCGGCAGCATGCCGATGCACAGCAGGCTGAACGCCGCCATGTCCGGCCGGCCGAAGCGCGCAACCGCCGCGCCGTGATCGCAGCCGAACAGGACCACGCGGCGCTCGCCGTCGAGTTGACCAAGGGCGCGCTCGAGCCGCGCGCGCACATCGTCGATCGGCTGCTGCGGCATGTCGATCCCCGTGACGAGCCGCTCGCTGCTGCGGAACGGGGTCGAGGACGGGCACGCGCCGGTGCAGATGCCGCAGCTCGTGCACAGCGCCGGAATCACCTCGGCGTGCTGCTGGCCCGGGCGCCCGCCGGCGCGCGGCCGCATCACCACCGCACCATACGGGCAATCGGCAAAGCAGCGTGCACAGCCGTTGCAGTTGGCGAGGTCGACTCGCGCGACGGGCTCGACGCGGCGGCGCACGACGAACGGCAGCAGCGCAAGCATCAGGGTCGCGCCCGCCGCCAGCCACCAGACCGCCTGCGGCGAGAAGGCGTAAATCAGCGGGAACGGCGCAAGATAGAACCAGTCGAGTGCGAGCGCCTGCGGCGCCGACGCAAGGTCCGCCGGCGCGTGGCTTTCCGCCGGCGCGATCGCGGAAAGCACCAGTAACGCGGCGAACGTGCCCCACGCCAGGGCGCGCGGCGGCGTGACGTCGGCGTAGTTCACGCGCTGGATGTGCACGAACATGCCGGCGAGCAGCGCAAGCGGCACCCCGACGTGCAGGAAGACGAGCAGCGTGAACAGCCGGTCATTGACGCCCTCCGGCGTCGCGAAGTTGCGGGCCAGGGGATCGGAGAAGAGCGGCAGCGCATCGAACCACTCCGCCACCGCGATCGCGACGAACTGCGCCAGCTCGTCCCACACCAGCCAGTAGCCGACCACGCCACTCGCAAACAGCAGCCACAGCAGCGGCACGCCCGAGAGCCAGGAAAACCAGCGGACGCCGGCGAAGCGCCCGGCGATGAGCTCCTTCATCAGGTGCAGCACGACCGCCACGACCATGGCGTCCGACGCGTAGCGGTGCAGGCTGCGCATGACGCCGCCGGCGTACCATTGGCCGTGCGTCAACCCGTCAACCGAGCGCCAGGCGCCGTCGACGCTGGTGTCGAAGAAGATGTAGAGGTAGATTCCGGTCGCGGTCGCAATCCAGAAGAAAAAAAAGGCGAGCGCGCCGAGATGGTGCCAGGGATTGGCGCGTGCGAACGCGCGCTCGAACGCGCGCTCGACGGCGGCGAGCGCGCGCGCCGCGGCCCCATTGCGGGGACCGCCTGCCGCCAGTCTGTCCAAGGCCTGCTGCATGGTGCCCACCCTACCCTGCGGGTGGCCGCAAGCCATTGATTTCGATCAAGCCGGCATGCGGCCCGGGCTCGCGTCGCGGAAAACGGGGGGGCAGCGTCACTATTCCGCGCCGTGAGCGCTGAAGGCAAGGTCCGAAGTGCGTTACGAGGCCTTTCTGCGCCGCGCGCCGAGCACGAAAGAGCGGGATCTACCCGGGCGGAATCACGGGAAGCAGCAGGTACGGCGCCTTCGCGCCGCTGCCGAAATGCAGGGTGTTCCTGCCATGAAAGATTTCCGGCGGGCGGTCCTGTGGGTCCGCGTGGGTGAACGGGCCGACACCCCGCATCGGGTACGGCGCGTGCGGCAGATCGAGTGGCGGACCGTCATACTCGTAATCCCTGCCGCGCACGGTGAGGCCGATACGATAACCCGGCGGCACGACGATGCAGGTGGGCCAGATCTCGATATCGAGCTCCACCGCCACGCCGGGCGCGAGCGGCCACTCCTCGTCGTGCATGTGCCACGGGCGCCAGGGAAGGCTTTTCGCGGTATCGAGCTTGCGGTGCGATGCGCGCAGCCAGCCCAGCCCGACCGGCGTGCGCGGATCGTTCGATCCGATGAACACCACCTCTTTGCCGGCAGGATCGAATACCCGCAGCACCAGGAAGAGATCGGCGTCCTTCGTGGCGGACGACACCCACAGCTTCGCCGCCACCGGCCCCGTGATTTCCAGGTCCTCGGTCACCGGCGCGGTGAGAAACGTCACGCCATCGCCGGTGGTCTCGTACTCGATCGCCGCCTCCCCGTGCGGCATCGAGGTCGAGAGCCGGCGGCCGTCCGCATGCAGGTAGTACCGCGTCCACTGCGTCCGGGCGAGCGGCCACTCGTTCTCGGCCCGCGGCTCGAACTTCTCTCTGGGGCGACGAATGTTGAGCAATACCCGGGGCTGCCGGTCCCACCCGTTGTCTTCCCCCTTGAGGAAGCAGCCGAAGAAACGCTTCTGCAGATCGACGCCGTAACGGGTATAGAAGTGCGAGAAATGCGTGTCGCCGTGCACCTCGAGCCACTTCCGGGGGCTGCCGGCGCGCAGCCAGCCCTCGAAGTTGCCACGCGGGTGCAGGCCTTGGCCGCCCCAGTTGGCGCATGACAGCAGCGGCACGTCCATCTTCTCCAGCTCCGGCAGGCGCACCCGGTAATAGTCGTCGATCAGCCGATGCTCGCGTGCGTCGCGTGCCGCGTCCGCCCGGTTCTGAGCGAGCTCGTCGTCCGCCAGCGTCTCGGGCCCGGCAACCAGCTCGCCGGTGACGCGGCTGCGCGGCCCGCGTTCGCCGGCGCCGTGTTGCACGCTCACCACCTGGCGCGGATACCACTTGGCGAGAAACTCGCACAGGATGCCGCCGTGGCGCGCGAGCTCGCGGTAGTAATCGCTCTCCCCTTCCCACGCGCAGAACGCCGCCAGGTGCGGCGGGCGCAGCGGGCTAACGAGCCAGCCCATCTGCGCGTAATAGGAGATGCCGTTGAGGCCGACCTTGCCGTTGCTCCACGGCTGCGTCCCCGCCCATTCCACGCAATGGTAGAGATCGCGCGCCTCGCGCGGCGACAGCACCTCCATATAACCGGGCGAGC
>JBFKNN010000111.1:0-10254 GCA_041629335.1 Burkholderiales bacterium
GACGGCGCGCATCCATGGCGTCAAGGCCGATTTCATGCCCGATATGGCGCATGCGATGATGCTCGAGCCGCACTGGCAGGTCGCTGCCGACCGTATCCTGGACTGGCTGCGCGAGCGGGATCTTGGGTCTTGAATCCCCGCCGTGACCGGGCGGGCGGGACTAAGGCGAAACGGACGAGGTGGTTCCCCAGAAGCGCACGAAGCGCGCCTGGCGTGGCTTTGCCTGGGGCGCCCGCGGCGTAGCCGCGCTCGGTGCCGCGGCGGCGCTCGTGCCCTGCGCAGCTGCGGCGGGCGCGGGCTCGGCGGGCACCAGCACCGTGCTCCCGAGCGGCGGTCCATCCGCATCGATCGGAAAAGGCGACGTGTCGCGGCGCTCGCCGCGCTGCCCGGGCTTCAATTCGAATTCCCCGTCCGATTCCGGCGGCGGGTTGCCGTCGTAGATCAGATTGCGGCGCCGCTGCAGGTACGCATCGCGCAGGAACTCGTACGGGTCGAGCGCGGCGATCTCGAAGATGTTCGTGGCCCCGAGCAGTTCGGAACGCTGATTGACCAGACGCAGGCCCCACAACTGGTTGCGGTCGCGCGTCGGATCGACATAGGTCATGGGGTCGGTCTTGTAGTCCACGAAGCGGCCGAGCGCGTCGCGCAGGTTGCTTGGGCCGAGCAACGGCAGCACGAGATACGGGCCGTCGCCGATCCCCCAGCGGCCCAGCGTCTGGCCGAAGTCCTCGTTGTGCTTTTCCAGTCCCATGCCGCTGGCAACATCGATGAATCCCAGCAGCCCGACCGTCGTATTGACGACGACGCGGCTGGCGTCGGATGCGGCGTCCGTGAACTTGCCCTGCAACAGGCTGTTCAGCGCGATCAGCACGTCGTTGATGTTGGCGAAGAAGTTGCTCACGCCGGTGCGCACGACCTCCGGCAGCACGCTGCGGTAGGCCTCTGCCGCCGGCTTCAGCACCATGGTGTCGACGGCATCGTTGAACTGGTAGACGCCGCGGTTTATCGGCTCGAGCGGATCTCTCGGATTGCCGGTGCTGGCGCAGCCGCCAAGCAGCATCGTCGAGACCAGCGCACACAGCGCAAAGGCCCGGAGTCGCGGGAGTCTGGAAGACATCAAAATCGCGTCCCGATTGCTTGTCGTCTTGTTGGCAAATGGACCGGCGCCATTATAGCAAGCATTATCGCGGGACGAAAATCGCGTGCCGTCCTAACCCGTTAATCCATCGTGGATTTTACGAGCAGAGCGAGACCGCTTGCCGGCACCGGCCTCCGGCGTCGGCGATCGGCGCCAGAACTGTGTCATATTTCACGATTCTGGCAGCCGCGCTGCTCGCGGGCGGCGGCATGTCAACCTACCTATCCTAATATTTGGGGGCAATTCCATGAATCTGGGCATCAAGGGCAAGAACGCGCTCGTCTGCGCGGCGAGCAAAGGACTCGGCAGGTCGTGCGCGATATCGCTTGCGCGCGAAGGCGCCAACGTTACGATCGTCGCGCGAACGCGCGAGACGCTTGAGGCGACGGCAGGCGAAATGCGTGCCGCCACCGGCGCGAAGGTGACGGCAGTGACCGCCGACATCACCACGGCAGAGGGACGCGCCGCGGCGCTTGCCGCGTGTCCCGAGCCCGACATTCTCGTCAACAACGCAGGCGGCCCGCCGCCGGGCGATTTTCGCAACTGGGCGCGCGAGGACTGGATCAAGGCGGTCGACGCCAATATGCTCACCCCGATCGAGCTGATCAAAGCGACCGTCGACGGCATGATCGCGCGCCGCTTCGGCCGCATCGTCAACATTACCTCGAGCTCGGTGAAGGCGCCGATCGAGGAACTCGGGCTCTCGAACGGCGCGCGCTCCGGGCTCACGGGATTCGTCGCGGGTCTCGCGCGCAAGACGGTGCGCCACAACGTGACGATCAACAACATCCTGCCCGGCCAGTTCGCGACCGACCGGCTGCGGGCGAACCAGGCGGCGCGGGCCAAGGCCGCGGGGCAGGAATTCGAGGCATTCTTCGCGGCGCGCGCGCAGGCGATCCCCGCCGGGCGCTTCGGCGACCCGGCCGAGTTCGGCGAGCTTTGCGCTTTCATCTGCAGCGCGCAGGCGGCGTACATCACCGGGCAGAACCTGCTGATCGACGGTGGCGCCTACCCCGGCACCTACTGAAAGGCCGAAAATACTGAACTGCCAAGCCAAGAAGGCTGGCAGGTCAAAATCGAATCGAACCGCCAAGACGCCAAGACGCCAAGACGCCAAGACCGCCAAGAAAGCCATTTCAATCAAAATGGCATCGCGCTGCGAGCAGGCCAAGGCGCGAGAAGCGGGCCGTGCCGCACGATGCGGGTTGATCTCAAGAAACCGCGTGGATAAGGCGAAACCGCTGGCTCCGTGTTGCGATAGATACCGATTTGCTTCTCTTGGCGGTCTTGGTGGCATTGGCGGCTCAGAATTGTTTTTCGGTATTGGCCTGACCCCGGCACCGGCGCTCTGGTAAAATGTTCGGATCCGGCGGTGACACAGCGCCCATTTCCACCGATCAATGCAAGGAACCCCAGCCATGCTACAAAAGGTCAAGCCCTCGTTTAAGCTGAAGGACATGAACCTGTTCCGCCAGCAATGCTACATCAATGGCGAATGGGTCGACGCCGACGACAAGTCCACGCTCACGGTCAACAATCCCGCCGACGGCGTGCAGATCGGCACCGTGCCGAAGATGGGCATGGCCGAGACGCGGCGCGCGATCGAGACGGCGCACGCCGCGTTCCTTTCGTGGCGCGCCAAGACCGCCAAGGAGCGCGCGGCGATCCTGCGCAAGTGGTACGAGTTGATGCTCGCCAATCAGGAAGACCTGGCGATCCTGATGACGGTGGAACAGGGCAAGCCGCTCGCCGAGTCGCGCGGCGAGGTGGCCTACGGCGCATCCTTCATCGAATGGTTCGCAGAGGAAGGCAAGCGCGTCTACGGTGACACCATCCCGGCGCAGGCGCCGGACAAGCGCATCGTCGTCATCAAGCAGCCGATCGGCGTTTGCGCGGCGGTGACCCCGTGGAACTTCCCCAATGCCATGATCACCCGGAAGGCCGGGCCGGCGCTCGCTGCCGGATGCACCATGGTGATCAAGCCGGCGAGCCAGACGCCGTTTTCGGCGCTCGCCCTGTGCGAGCTGGCCGAGCGTGCCGGCATGCCGAAGGGCGTGATCTCGGTGCTGACCGGCTCGTCCGGGCCGATCGGCAAGGAGCTCACCACCAACCCGCTGGTGCGCAAGTTCACGTTCACCGGGTCGACCGAGGTCGGCAAGCTGCTGATGCAGCAGTGCGCGACGACGGTGAAGAAGGTTTCGCTCGAGCTCGGAGGCAACGCGCCATTCATTGTGTTTGACGACGCCGATATCGACTCGGCGGTCGAGGGCGCGATGGCGTCCAAGTACCGCAATACCGGGCAGACCTGCGTGTGCGCGAACCGCCTGTTCGTGCAGGACGGCGTCTATGAGCAGTTTGCCAAGAAGCTGGCCGAGAAAGTCGGCGCGATGAAGGTGGGCAACGGTCTCGAGGAGGGCGTGGTGCAGGGCCCGTTGATTGACATGAAGGCGGTCGAGAAAGTCGAAGAGCACATCAGCGACGCGCTGTCAAAGGGCGCGCGCCTGGTCACCGGCGGCAAGCGGCACGACAAGGGCGGGCAGTACTTCCAGCCCACGGTGCTGGCGGACGTCACGCCCAAGATGAAGATCACGCACGAAGAGACTTTCGGCCCGGTCGCCCCGCTCTACCGGTTCAAGGCCGAGGACGAGTTGCTGAAGCTCGCCAACGACACCGAGTACGGGCTGGCGGCTTATTTCTACAGCCGCGACATCGGCCGCGTGTGGCGCGTGGCCGAGGGGCTGGAGGCGGGCATCGTCGGCATTAACGTCGGCATCATCTCGACGGAGGTCGCCCCGTTCGGCGGGGTCAAGGAGTCGGGCATCGGCCGCGAGGGCTCGAAGTACGGGATGGACGAGTTTCTCGAGGTCAAGTACCTCTGCATGGGCGACATCACGAAGTAGTCGGTCAGGCTCCGGAACGAATGCCACCGCGCGTGAGCGCGGTGGCATTCTTGTTTGTGCTGCTGTCGTGAGGGAGGCTTTGCGCCTTTGCGCATTCGGGGTTAGGCTGCCGCTGGAAGGGAGTCTCAAAGCGGGGAAACGCATGTTCCGCATACTCGCCATCGACCACGTCGTGCTGCGCGTGAAGGACCTCGCCCGCATGGAGGCGTTCTACTGCGACGTGCTGGGGTGCACCATCGAGCGCGAGCGCGCCGACATCGGCCTCACGCAGCTGCGCGCCGGAGCCTCGCTGATCGACCTGGTGCCGGTAGGGGGCGAGCTCGGCCGACGGGGCGGGGCCGCGCCGGGGCTCGAGGGCCGCAACCTGGATCACCTGTGCCTGCGCATCGATCCGTTCGAACCGAAGGAGCTGCTGGCGCATCTCGCGCGCTTCGGTGTCGATGCGGGCGAGGTGAAGTCGCGCTACGGTGCCGACGGCGAGGGCCCGTCGATATACATCCACGATCCGGAAGGCAATACGGTTGAGCTGAAGGGCCCGCCATCAAAGCCGCCAAAGGCGTGACCGGTGACCGGAAAGGCAAAGCCGAAGGCGGAAGGGTAGGGTGAAGCTTCAGCGCACCGCGAAAGAAGAGGGGCGAGCCAGCGGCCCGCCCCGTGAATCACCAATCACGCTTCTTTGACTGTGGCGCACGAGCGCCGCGTCAGTCCTTCCGCAGCCTGGACAGCCAGTGCTCCATCTGCTTGCCGGCCGCCTCGCGGCCGCCGAGGCCGAACGAGAGCGCGACGGCGATGGCGACGGCGCCGAAGGTGAGCGCGAACGCGAGATTGACGATGTCGTCGGCAATGCCCATCGCACGCAGACCCATGGCGATCACCAGGCCGAGGATTGCGATGCGCGCAACGCGCGCGAGCGTGCTGCTCGCGTCGCCGCCGGCGCGGGTAATCGCCGTAAAGGCGAGGTTCGCGAGCCAGAAGCCGATCAGCAGGATCACGGCGCCGAGCAGGATATCACCGCCGAAGTTGATGAAGGTCGTGACGACGTCGCGTACCTGGGTGAATTCGAGCTGGTTCGCCGCTTCCACCGTGGCGAAGAGCATGGCGAAGAACATGATGAGCATGCCGATCAGGGTCGAGGGCTTGAGCTCGCCGCCGAACGCCCCGCCGAGCCCGATTTTGTCGGGCAGCGTGTCGAGCCCCATGCTGTTCAGCAGGCGCGCGACGAGCGAGGACGCGAACTTGGCGACGTACCAGGTCACCACCAGGATCAGGCCGGCTGCCACCAGGTGCGGCACGGCATCGAGAATCCGCCCCAGCATGTCAGTCGCGGGCCGCGATACGGCTTCGATCTGCAGCGCGTCGAGCGCTGCGATCAGGGTCGGGATGAAGATGAAGATGAACACCAGCGTTCCGACGACGCGCGAGATCTGCACCGACTGCTCGAGGCCTGCCTTGTGCCCTGCCTCATCCGCGCCCGCCGCGGCGAGCAGGTTGACCACCAGGCCGCGCAGCACCTTCGCCACGAGCCAACCGACGAAGCCGATCACCAGGGCGGCAAAGACGTTGGGAAGCACGGCGAGCGCCTTGTTCATCATGCCCTGCACCGGGGAGAGCAGGCCCTCGAGGTCGTAGGCGCCGAGGATCGCCGGGATGAAGAGCAGGATCACCAGCCAGAAGAGCACGTTGCCGACGTTCTTGCTCATCGGTTCCATGCCCGCTTTCTCGGTGAGCTTCTGGTCGAGTGCCGTTTTTTCGAGCACACGCGAGACGAGCGTGCGCAGCACCGTCGCAACGAGCCACGCGACGAGCACCAGTATCGTGCCGGCCGCAAGCCGCGGCAGGTAGCCGAAGATCTGGGTCACCAGGACCTGGAACGGGTCGGACACCAGCTCGAGGTCAAGCGCGTTCAGCACGCCCAACACGGTGACCAGCAGGATTACCCAGAATACGCCGGCGGCGATGCCGGATTCGACGTCGAGCGTCTGATCCGTGCTTTCCTGGATACGCTGGTTTACTTTCAGCATCTCCAGCAGATGGATCGATCCGGCGCGCGCGGCGACGGCGATGACCCAGCCGATGATCAGGATCGCCAGGGCGCCCAGGATGTTGGGCAGATGTGCCCCCAGGGTGTTGGACAATGAAGTAGCAAGAGCCGAGAAGTCCATGGTGCCTCCGTTATCGGGGTTTGTTCGAAATGCAGCAGGCGTGAACCATGCGCCGCTTCCCGCACGCGGCTCGCGCGACAGAGCTGCGTCGCACTCCAATTTTTTATGACAACCGGAAACACGAAAAAGTTCGGCGGCATTTGATGCGCATGGATGCGGGCGCACGGTCGCGGGGGCGCACGGAACTCGTTGATTAGGCAGCCCCGTGGCGACGAGAACCTGTCTCAACAGAGACGCGTGATGGGCCGTGGGCAACACGCGACGAGGGCGAGGAGCGAAATGCGGCCAACATCGTGGCGCCTGCGATTCGTGAGCTGCGGGCCCGCTTGCGGGAGCTGCCGCACGGCGCCATAGCGCTGTCGCGCGAACATGCCGCTGCGGCGAAGATAAATCCTAGATTCGCTTCGCGATTTCGGCCGCGAACGCGCGCGTGCCAAGCTTGCCCTGCAGGTCCAGCGTGCGCGTCTCGGGGCTTTGCAGCGCAGCGTCGATCGCCGACTCGATCGCCTTTGCCGCTTTCCCGAACTCCGGACGCTTGTGACGCTCGGCCAGCCACTCGAACAGCATGGCCGCCGACAGCAGAAGAGAAGTCGGATTTGCCTTGTCCTGGCCCTGGATGTCCGGCGCGGAGCCGTGCTGGGCCTGGGCGCAGCAGGCGTCGTCACCCGCCATCACCGAGCCGGCAAGCCCCAGGCTGCCGGAAATCTCCGATGCCTCGTCGGAGAGGATGTCGCCGAACATGTTGCCGGTGACGATGCAGTCGAACTGGGTTGGGTTGCGAACCAGCAACGCGGCCATCGCGTCGACGATCTTCTCGTCGAGCTCGACGTCGGGATACTCCTGGGCGACCTTGCGCACCTCGCGCAGAAACAGGCCATCGGACATGTGCATGACATTGGCCTTGTGCACGGCCGTCACTTTTTTGCGGCGCTTGCGCGCCCAGTCGAAAGCGACGCGGGAAATGCGGTTGCACTGGCGCGCCGTCACTTTGCGCACGGCAAGCGCGATGTCCTCGGTCGGCATGAACTCGCCGCGGCCCATGAACATGTTGCGGTCGGCGTAGAAGCCTTCCGTGCATTCGCGGAAGATCACCAGGTCGACCGGTTTACCCGTGAGGCCGACGCCCATCCGCGATTTGGCCGGGCGGATGTTCGCGAACAGATCGAGCTTCACGCGAAACTCGCCGGAGGGATTGATGCCGCCTTGCTCACGGGGCGGGTATTGCAGGTGATCCACGGGACCGAGAATGATGCCTGGCGCCTTGCGCGCCGCGTCCATGACCTCCTCGGGCAGCGTCGAGCCCTTCGATTTGAGCGTTTTCAACCCGATGTCCTCGACCTGCCATTCGAGCCCGAGCTTGAACTTGTCGTTGGCGCGGTCGAGGACCTTCAGTGTCGCGTCGGTGATTTCGGGGCCGATGCCGTCCCCGGGGAGGACCAGGATCTTCACTTGCTACCTCGTTTCGAGCACGTCAAAAGCTGAAGAACTGAACCGCCAAGGCCGCCAAGACCGCCAAGGAAATCCAGTTCTAATGAAAACAAAGAGCCGCGCCTTCCTCGGTCTTGGCATATCCGCGATTACTTTGAGCTGAATATTCTTGCTCTTGGGCTTGCTTTTGGTTTTGTTTCCAATCCATTCTTTTGTTCTTCTTGCCGGCCTTGGCGGTTCGCTTTCAATACCAAGGCCAAGCGTTACATCAGGCCGTAGAGCAGCTTGCCGGCCACCGGCATCTTCGCCATGAGCACATCTCCGGTCAGGGCTTCAGTGATGTAGATGGTCTTCCGGTCCGGGCCGCCGAACGCGACATTGTCCAGGTGGTGGTGGCGGCCGTGATCTTTCGAAGAGACCAGGTGCGTCGGGAGCATGTTGGCATCGAAGCGCCAGATGCCGACGCCCAACTGGCATACCAGCAGTCCGTTTTCAGCGTCCATCTCGATGCCGTCGGGTCCTGCGACGCCGCCCGAGAGCTGGATCGCGACGCCGGTCTTCGACACCGAGCCGTCGGCCATCAGCGGCAGCCGCCAGACCGAGTTGGAGCGCGTCACGCCGACGTAAACCTGCTTCTCGGTGGTGTTGAGCGTGATGCCGTTGGGGCTCGGGATATTCTCGGCGAGGCGGCGCAGCTCGCCGTTCGCTTTCAGCCGGTAGACGCGGCCGGTGGGGTCGACGATGCCGGTCTGTCCCTGATCGGTGAAATAGACGTCGCCGTTGCTGGCGAAGTGCAGGTCGTTCAGCCCCTTGAAGCTTTCGCTGTAGGCCGTGCGCAGCACCGTTTCGAGCTTGCCGGTCTTCACGTCGAGCGTGAGCAGGCCCTCCTTGTAGTCGCACACGAAGAGCCGCCCGTCCTTGTGGAACTTCATGCCGTTGGGCCAGCCGTCGTACTGCACCACCAGCTCCCAGTTGCCCTTGGGGTCGATGCGGAAGATGCGGCCGAACGGGATGTCGCATACGTAGAGATTGCCGTTGCGGTCGAAGGCGGGCGCTTCCAGGAAGCACTCGACTTCGGCGTTCTGGCGGTTGGGGTCGGACCACGCGCTGCGGGCCTTCTTGCGGAACTTCGCCGGCATCGAGGTGAAGACTTCGGCGTGGATGTGCTCGAGCTGCTTGAACGGGTTGAACATGTGTGAATCCGTGATTGGCGGTTGGCGGTTGGCGGTTGGCGGTTGGCAGTTGGCGATTGGCAGTTGGCGATTGGCAGTTGGCGGATGGCGGTTGGAGGTTGGCGATTGGTGCCGAAAACCGGTGAGCAGTGAGCGGTAAGTTCGACTCTTTCGCCTTCCGCCCTGATTTTCCGGTCACCGGTCACTGATATAACCGAGGCGCCGCGAGCATGTTATCACACGGCAAATCGCCCTCACGGCGCGGTCCACAATCCGGTCGCGCCGGGTGGCTCGCGGGCCGCGAATTGGTGTAGCGTTACGGCTCGCTTACCGGAATGTCCGAGGAGAAACGCGTGTTCGAGGGATTCAAGCACACCCAGATCCAGACCAGCGACCCCGAGGTGAAGATCAACCTGCGTTACGGCGGGAAGGGGCCGGGGCTCCTGCTGATACACGGCAATCCGCTCACCCACGTCACGTGGCACAAGATCGCGCCGCGGCTCGCCAGGGATTTCACCGTGGTGGCCACCGACCTGCGCGGCTATGGCGACAGCTCCAAGCCGCGCGGCAAGCCGGACCACAGCAACTACTCTTTCCGGCGCATGGGCCAGGACCAGGTCGAGGTGATGGAGAACCTCGGGTTCAAGGAGTTCTTTCTGGTCGGCCACGACCGCGGCGCGCGGGCGGCGTTCCGCATGGCGCTCGATCATCCTGACCGCGTGAGGAAACTCGTCAGCGTCGACATCGTGCCCACCCACCACACGTGGACCAAGTTCCCGCGCGGGTGGGCGCTGCACTCGTACCACTGGATGTTCATGGCGCAGCCCTACGATTTTCCCGAGCGGCTGCTCTCGTCCAACCTCGAGTACTACATGAAGAAAAAGCTCGAGAAGCACATGCACGGGCAGGGCGGCCTCGAGCCCGAGGCGGTGGCGGAGTACATGCGCTGCTGCACGCCCGAGCAGATCCACGGCGTGTGCGAGGACTATCGCGCGGCCGCGACCATCGACTTCGAGATGGACACGAAGGATTTCGAGGCGGGCAACAAGATCAAGTGCCCGGTGCTGGTCACCTGGGGCTCGAAGAGCCACGTCGAGCAGCATTTCAGCCCGCGCGACGCATGGCCCCAGTATGCGTCTGACATCCGCGGCTTCGTGCCGCTGCCGTCCGGGCACTACCCGCAGGAGCAGGCGCCGGAGGAGACGTATCGGGCAATTGACGGGTTCTTAAAGCGCTGACCCTGCTCGAAGCGGTTACGGGTGATGAGTGACGAGTGATGAGTGACGAGTGATGAGTGATGAGTGACGAGTGATGAGTGACGAGTGATGAGTGACGAGTGACGAGTGACGGGTGATGAGTGATGAGTGATGAGTGACGGGTGATGGAAAGCGTGAGGCACGAAGCGTGAGAGGGAAGGCGGGAAGCGTTTTTCCTCACGCCTTATCACTCACGAA
>JBFKNN010000112.1:0-10251 GCA_041629335.1 Burkholderiales bacterium
CTGTTTGCCGAGGCGCGGCGCGACGAGGTGATCCGGCGCGTGCGCGATGCCTGCGTGGCCGGGAGCCAGGCCTACTGGGTCTGCCCGCTGATCGAGGAATCCGAAGCGCTGCAGCTGAAAACCGCGCTGGAAACGTACGAGCGCCTCGCACGCACGTTCCCCGAGCTCAAGGTGGGCCTGGTTCACGGGCGGATGAAGGGCGAAGAGAAGGCGCGGGTCATGCAGGCATTTGCCGACGGTGCGATCCAGCTGCTGGTGGCGACGACCGTGATCGAGGTCGGCGTGGACGTCGCAAACGCGACGCTGATGGTGATCGAGCACGCGGAGCGCATGGGGCTCGCGCAGCTGCACCAGCTGCGGGGCCGGGTCGGCCGCGGCGCGGCGTCGAGCACGTGCATCCTGCTCTACGCCAATCCGCTCTCGGACGGCGCGCGCGAGCGGCTGAAAATCATCTACGAGAATCAGGACGGCTTCGAGATCGCGCGCCACGACCTGCGGTTGCGCGGCCCGGGCGAGCTCCTCGGGGCGCGGCAGAGCGGCGTGCCCCTGCTGCGGTTTGCGGATCTCGCGAGCGACGTTGACCTGCTCGAGGCGGCGCGAGACGCGGCGGAGAAGCTCTTGCACGGGCAGCCGCCGGCGGCGCGCGCGCATCTTGCTCGCTGGCTGGGTCCGCGTGCCGAGTACCTCAAGGTATGAAGCCGGCGCCGCGGCGGGCATCCGCGCGCGATCTGCGATAATAGCGACGGTCCCGGATCTGCATCATCGTGAAAAAACGTTATCTGCGCGACACGACCTGGCTCAAGCGCCCGCCGTATTCGGTCGGTGGATTCCGCGCCTGGCTGACCGACCGCGGCTCGCTCACCAGTCGCATCCAGGCGCGCTGTCGCGCCTTCAGCGTCAAGCTCGTGTTCCAGGGCCGGCGGCGCGTCAATCGCGACGAGCGCTTTCTGGTAACCCGCAGGCGGTGTGCGCTCGTGCGCGAGGTCTTCCTGATGTGCCGCCGCACGCCGGTGGTGTTTGCGCACAGCATCGTCGATCCTCGCGAGCTGCGCGGGGCGTGGCAGCACCTCACACGGCTCGGCACGCGCCCGCTGGGCGCGGCGTTGTTCGCCGATCCGCGCGTCAAGCGCTATCCCCTGAGGCAGCGCAAGCTGAATCCCCGGCACGAGCTTTATCGCCGCGCTTGTGCGGGGGTCAGGCAGGCGCCGCCGTATCTCTGGGCCCGGCGCTCGCTGTTCACGCTGCATGGATCGCCTATACTGGTGACCGAAGTGTTTCTGCCGGGGATTCTCCAACTGTGAGGCTCAAGCAACGCTTCGATGCGTACGAAAAGCTGATGCGGCTCGACAGGCCGATCGGCATCCTGCTGCTGCTGTGGCCGGCGCTGTGGGGACTGTGGTTCTCCGCCCGCGGCCTGCCGGACTACCGCGTGTTGATGATCTTCGTCATGGGCGTAATCCTGATGCGCTCGGCCGGGTGCATCGTCAACGATTTCGCCGACCGCGACTTCGATCCGCACGTCGAGCGCACCCGGGACCGGCCGCTCGCGGCGAAGGTGGTGGCGCCGGCTGAAGCGCTTGCGCTGGCGGCCGTGTTGTTCGTGGCGGCGTTCGTGCTGGTGCTGCAGCTGAATCGCCTCACCATCCTGCTGTCGTTCTTCGCGCTGCTCCTGGCGGTGGTCTACCCGTTTCTCAAGCGCTTTTTCTCTTTTCCCCAGGCGTGGCTCGGCATCGCGTTCGGTTTTTCCATCCCCATGGCCTACGCCGCCCAGTTGAACACGCTGCCGATCGCGGCATGGTTTCTGATGGTTGCGAACATGTTCTGGGCCATCGCTTACGATACCGAGTACGCGATGGTGGACCGCGACGACGACATCAGGATCGGGGTCAAATCGGCCGCCATCCTGCTCGGCCGTCTCGACGTCGCCGGCGTGATGGCTGCGCACGGCATCTTCCTCGCGATGATGGCGGTCGCCGGCACCTGGTACCGGCTCGGCGCCATCTATTACCTGGGGCTTGCGGCGGCTGCGGTGCTGATGGCCTACCAGTACACGCTGATCCGCGATCGCGAGCGCGATCGATGCTTCCGCGCGTTTCTCAACAATAACTGGGTTGGCCTGGCGGTGTTTGCCGGTCTTGCGCTCGAGTTCCAGTTCCCGGCGCGACGCGCGCTCGGCCTGCCGTGAGCTACCGCGACCTGCGCGACTTCATCTCCCAGCTCGAGGCGCGAGGGGAACTCAAGCGCATCGCGGTCGAGGTCGATCCGAAGCTCGAGCTGACCGAGATCTGCGATCGTGTCCTGAAGGCGGGCGGGCCGGCGCTGCTGTTCGAGAAGCCGAAGGGGCATGCGATCCCGGTGCTCGGCAACCTGTTCGGCACGCCACAGCGGGTGGCGCTCGGCATGGGACGCGAGTCGGTTGCGGAATTGCGCGAGATCGGCGCGCTGCTCGCCACGCTGAAGGAGCCCGAGCCGCCCAGGGGATTCCGCGACGCGCTCGACAAGCTGCCTCTGCTGAAGCGCGTGCTCGCCATGGCGCCGCGGGTGGTCGACCGCGCGCCGTGCCAGGACACCGTGTGGGAAGGCGCCGAGGTCGATCTTTCGCGGCTGCCGGTGCAGACCTGCTGGCCGAACGACGCCGGCCCGCTCATCACCTGGGGCCTGACCGTGACGCGCGGGCCGCACAAGACGCGGCAGAACCTCGGCATTTACCGCCAGCAGGTCATCGCCGGAAACAAGGTGATCATGCGCTGGCTCGCGCACCGCGGCGGCGCCCTCGATTTCCGCGACCACACGCTGGCGCACCCGCGCGCGCCGTTTCCGGTGGCGGTCGCGCTCGGCGCGGATCCCGCCACCATGCTCGGCGCGGTGACGCCGGTCCCCGACGCGCTGTCGGAATACCAGTTCGCAGGCCTGTTGCGCGGCGCGAAGACCGAGATCGTCAGGTGCCTCGGCCACGATCTGCAGGTGCCGGCAACCGCGGAATTCGTGCTCGAGGGCCACATCCACCCCGGCGAGACTGCGGCGGAAGGCCCGTTCGGCGACCACACCGGCTATTACAACGAGCAGGAGCGCTTCCCGGTATTCACGATCGAGCGCATCACCGCGCGCCGCGAGCCGATCTACCACTCGACCTACACCGGAAAGCCGCCGGACGAGCCGTCGGTGCTGGGGGTCGCGTTGAACGAAGTGTTCGTGCCGCTGCTCGTCAAGCAATTTCCGGAGATCGTCGATTTCTACCTGCCGCCGGAAGGCTGCTCCTACCGCATCGCCTGCGTGAGCATGAAGAAGCAGTACGCCGGGCACGCCAAGCGCGTGATGTTCGGCGTGTGGTCGTTCCTGCGCCAGTTCATGTACACCAAGTTCGTGATCGTCACCGACGACGACGTGAACGTGCGCGACTGGAAGGAAGTGATCTGGGCGCTCGCAACCCGCGTCGATCCGCGGCGAGACACGCTGATCGTCGATGCGACGCCGATCGATTACCTTGACTTTGCCAGCCCGGTGGCGGGGCTGGGCTCGAAGCTGGGGATCGACGCGACCAACAAGTGGCCGGCGGAGACCGACCGGCGCTGGGGCACGCCGATCGCGATGGACGACGCGGTCAAGCGCCGCATCGACGCGATCTGGAACGAGCTGGGCCTGTAGCAGCTGGCGACGCGCGGTGTGACACGCGCCAACGCTCAAAAGAAGTTGTAGTTGATCCCGACGTTGAAGTTGCCCATCCCGCGCATGCGGGGCTGGCCATAGACGCGGCCGCCGAAGCGCATCTCGGTGTCGCCGTCGCCCTCGAGCGAGGTCAACCAGCGCAGCGGTCCGACGCGCCCCGAGAAATGCCAGCCGGCCTCGATCACGCGGTGCCGCGACGAAAAATTCGGGGCGAGGAGCGCGTCGGAGGGCTCCCCGGCGCGCAAAAGCTGGGTTTCCGCGTCCAATCGCGGCTCGGGCGCGATTGCGGGTTCGAGCGCCGGATCATGCTGCGGGAATTTGATGCCGGCCACGGGGCTCGCGCTGACGTATGGAACCCCGTTCATCACCCTGGCTTGCGACTCGCCATGCACCTCTGCCGCGTGTGCTGCACCTCCGACCAGCACCGCTGCCACAATCCCTCCGCTCAACGCGCTGTTGCGCATCACCTCACGGCCTCCTCGTCATTCATTTTAGACCGATCTCGAGCCGAATCAAGGACGACGACGCGCCATCCCGATATAGCATAATTGGCTGTGTCGATGAGCTGCGACGTGAGGACCCGGGCTGGATGCGGCCGCCCGGCGATCATCGCGCCCGGGCGTAGACCCATTTCAGCAACGCGTCCTGCGCGCTTTGCGCTGCCCCATAGTTGGCGTGGTTGACGATGAACACCAGCACCACGCGGCGGCCGCGGGCATCGAGCACGTAGCCGGCAATCGCGCGCACCCCGGTCAGGAGCCCGGTCTTGATATGGGCCTGGCCGGCGACGCCGGCGCCATTCAGGCGCTTCTTCATGGTGCCGTCGACCGCCGCGAGCGGCAGCGAGGCGACGAACTCGGGCATCAGCGGGCTGGCGAACGCGGCGAGCAGCAGCCGTCCCAGGCTTTGGGCGCTGATGCGCTCGAGGCGCGAGAGCCCGGAGCCGTTCTCGATCACCAGCTCGGGGACCGCGAGACCTCTCTGCGCGAGCCACTGCCGGATCACGCGGTTCGCCTTCTCGGTGGTGCCGGGAGGGCCGTCGCCAGCCGCGCCCAGCGTGAGAAACAGCTGTCGCGCCATGACGTTGTTGCTGAACTTGTTGATGTCGCGCACGATCTCCGCCAGCGCCGGCGATTGCGTGCGCGCGAGCAGCCGGGCGCCGTCACCGGCCTCGCCTTCGCGCACCGTGCCCGTGAACGTGCCGCCGAGCTCGCGCCACAACTCCCGGAACAGGCTCGCCACGTATTGCGGATGACCGAGCACGCTGTAATGACGCACGCGCTCGCCGCAGGCGGCGGAGAAGCTGCCGGTAAAGACGAGGCGCGCGCTGTCGCTCCCGCCCTGCGGATCGAGCTTCAGCCGCGTGGCCCAGTCGCCGCACGGCGCATTGTCGAGCGTGATCTTGTTGATGACCGCCAGCTCGCGCAGTGGCGGCTCCACCGTGATGCGCACCGAACGCGAGGCCGGCTCCGGGATGAACGTCAGCCGCACCGCCTTGAAATTTACGAGCAGCGCATCGGGCCCGGTGTTGTAGGGCCGGGTGGGCTCGCCGTCGAATGCGCTCGAGTTGAAGCCGTTGACCGCGAGATGGCCGCGGTCGAGCACCAGGTCGCCGCGGACCTCGCGCACGCCGCGGCTGCGCACGTCGCGCAGCAGGAGCCAGAAATTCTCGAGCGTGAGCCGCGGATCGCCGTAGCCCTTGATGACGAGGTCGCCGCTCAATACGTCCTGCGCGAGGGGACCGGCCGCATAGACCTCGGTGGGCCACGTAAACGCCGGCCCGAGCAGGTCGAGCGCGGCGTAGGTGGTCAGGAGCTTCATGGTCGAGGCGGGGTTGAGGGCGCGCTCGGCACCCACCGCAAGCAGCGGTTCCGCGGCGCCGATCTCATGCACGTAGAGGCCGATCGCGGTCTCGGGTATGCCCGCTTGTGACAGCGCTTGCGAGAGTGCAGCCGGGAGCCGGTTCTGCGCCGAGGCGGCGCGCGGGCTGAGGAGGCCCGCCGCAATGAGGACGATGCCTGCCCATAACAGCACGCGGCTCGCCGCCGCTGCCGGGCTGCCGAAGCGGCGTCGCTCGATCGTCGCTGGTCGCTCTCGTGTCATCGATGTCAAATTTCGACGCTCTCGCGCTGCTGCGGCACCGTGACGCCGCGCCACTTGAGCCGGCTGCGAACCGCGTCCGCAAATATGTCCGCCGTGCCGCTCTCGCCGTGCACGACGAAGGTGTGCGCCGGGGCCCGCCTGAAGTGGCCGAGCCACGCGAGCAGCCCGCGCTGGTCGGCGTGCGCGGAAAGCCCGCCGATAGTATAGACTCGGGCGCGCACCGCAACCGGGATTCCGAAAATCCGCACCTCGCGCGCGCCGTCGACGATGCGCCGGCCAAGCGTGCCGGCGGCCTGGAAGCCGGCGATGAGAATGGCACATTCGGGGCGCGCGAGGTTGTGGCGCAGGTGGTGCTTGATGCGGCCGGCGTCGCACATGCCGCTCGCCGAGATGATGACGGCGCCGCTTCTTATCCGGTGCAGCGCAACCGATTCCTCGAGGTCCTGGACGAAGCGGATGCGCGGGCCGCCCCGGCTGCTGCGCAGCCACCAGAGGAGCTCGCCGGCCTCGGGATCGAGGATGCGCGTGTGGCGCAGCGTGACCTCGGTCGCCTTGAGCGCCATCGGAGAATCGACATAGATTTCCATCCGCGGGAGCCGTCCCGCGCGGTGCAGCTCGGCGAGGAGGTAGAGCAGCTCCTGGGTGCGGCCCACCGCGAAGGCGGGCACGATGACGTTGCCGCCCCGATGCGAGATGGTGTCGGTGATCGCGTTCTCGAGCTCGTGCACGGTGTCTTCGAGCGACCGGTGCAGGCGGTTGCCGTAGGTCGATTCCACGAGCAGCGCGTCGGCCTCGGCGATGCGCGCCGGATCGCGCACGAGCGGGCGCAGCGGCTGGCCGATGTCGCCTGAGAACACGATTTTGCGTTTGCGGCCCCTGGCGTCAACCTCGACCTCGATGATCGCGGAGCCGAGGATGTGCCCGGCGTCGCGGAAGCGGCAGCGCACCGCCGGATGAGGCTCGACCGCGGCCCCGTACTCCACGGCGCGCAGAAGTTTCAGCGCGCGCAGGGCGTGCGCGCCGGTGTAAAGCGGCGCCGTTGCCGGGCCGCGCCGAGCCCGCGACCGGGACTTCGACCTCCACTCCGCCTCCTTCTCCTGGATATGTGCGGCATCGACCAGCATGACTTCCAGCAGGTCGCAGGTGGCGCGGGTGGCGTAGACCGGGCCCGTGTAGCCTTCCGCCGCCAGCCGCGGCAGCAGGCCCGAGTGGTCGATATGAGCATGGGTGAGCAGCACGAAATCGAGCGCGCGCGGATCGAACCCGAAGCGCGACCGGTTCCGGCGCCCGGGGTTGCCGCCGCCCTGGAACATGCCGCAGTCGACAATGAAGCGCGTATCCGCGGTCTCGACGAGATAGCACGAGCCGGTGACCTCGCGCGCGGCGCCGAGGAACGTGAGCCTCACCCGGCTGCCGTCAGGCATCCGTTGCGCCATGGGCATGGGTGTTCAGTCCGCCTGCTTCGCCAGCTCGTCGACGATCTGCAGGGTGCGCGTGCCAAGCAGGCCGATTTCCTCCTCGTCGATGACGTACGGCGGCATGAAGTACACCGTGTTGCCGATGGGACGCAGCAGCAGCTCGCGCTCGAGCGCTTCCGCATACAGGCGCTGCGCGAAACCTGCGGCTCTTGACCTCACGTCGAATGCCCAGATCATGCCGAGATGGCGGAAGTTCGCGACGCGGGGATGCGCCGCGAGCGGGGCTGCGGCGGCGCTGAGTTGCGCGGCGCGCGCGCGGTTTGTCTCGATCACGCGGTCGTCGTTGAAGATGTCGAGCGTGGCGAGCGCGGCGCGGCAGGCGAGAGCGTTGCCGGTGTACGAGTGGGAGTGCAGGAAACCGCGCGTGATCTCATCGGCGTAAAACGCCTGGTAGACCGCGTTGGTCGCGAGCACCACGGAGAGCGGCAGGTAGCCGCCGGTGAGACCCTTGGACAGGCACAGAAAGTCGGGAGCGATCCCCGCGTGATCGAAAGCGAACATCGTTCCGGTGCGGCCGAACCCGGTCATGATCTCGTCGGCGATCAGGTGCACCTCGAAGCGGTCGCACAGCGCGCGCGCGCGGCGCAGGTACTCGGGGTCGTACATCGCCATGCCCGTCGCCCCCTGAACCAGCGGCTCGACAATGAATGCTGCGGTCGATGCGTGGTGCGCTTCGAGGTGTGCCTCCAGCGCCCGGGCGCAGCGGATCGCGAATTCGCGCGCTGACTCGCCGCGCTCCGCCCGCCGCGCGTCGGGGCTGGGCACCTGTGCGCTGTGCCGCAACAGCGGTGCGTAGGTGTCCTTGAACAGGGCGACGTCGGTGACCGAGAGCGCACCCAGCGTTTCTCCGTGGTAGCTGCCGGCGAGGCTCACGAAGCCGGTCTTCTGGTGCTTCCCGCTGTTGCGCCAATAGTGAAAGCTCATCTTGAGCGCGATCTCGGTCGCTGACGCGCCATCGCTGCCGTAGAAGCAGTGGCCGAGCCTGCCGCCGGTGAGCGCTCCGAGACGCTCTGAGAGCATGACCACCGGCTCGTGCGTGAACCCGGCAAGCATCACGTGCTCGAGGCTCTCGAGTTGTGCACACAGCACCGCATTGATGCGCGGATTGGCGTGGCCGAAGAGGTTCACCCACCATGAGCTCACCGCATCGAGGTAGCGCCGGCCGTCGAAGTCGTAGAGCCAGCAGCCGCGCGCGCGCGCGATCGGCACGAGCGGCAGCGTCTCGTGCTGCTTCATTTGCGTGCACGGATGCCACACGGCCGCAAGACTGCGGGCTAGCAGCAGGTCATTGCGAGTGCTAGTTTGCATTTGGGCGCGAAAAACATTAAAAAATTAGCAGTTGGAACTTGCATTGGCGCATGGCTTTTTTGGTTAACGCAGGAAAGGAGGGCGCCTTCCGCATCCGGAGTGTCAAACCGCTCATCGTCGAGTCAGGCGCGGCGCAATGCTGCGCCGCAGATTTTTCCCTTCAACCGTTGTTTTTTTCCTAACGTTCCGGAGACACGGGCAGGCATGATTAATGCTCAGGATTCTCTGCGTGAGTTTAGCATCGCTTGAGGAGACGACTGTCTATGCATATTCTGGATTGCATCGAGGAACAGCTCAGCGCGACCGGCTTGCCGCTGGTCGGCATCACGCTCGCCGCCGTGCCGTGTCCCGATACCCCGGTGATCCTGACGCTGCACTGGCACGGCTTCATCAAGGAGAAGCTGGCCGAGATCGAGCAGGCCAAGACCGTCTCGTACACGCCGATTCCGAGCTCGGCTCTGCAGCTGAACGAGCGCTGGCACAATCTTCTCGCGGTGGACGAGGCGGCGATGGCTGCGGCGTGGGAGCTCGGCGCGTGGGATGTCGCGCGCGCGGAGCGGCCGGGCTGTCTGCGGCCGGGCGCCGCCTCGACCGAAGCGCTGGAGTGCCTCCAGGCGTTCGGCTCCTTCCCGTTCGGCATCAACGGCAACCAGGTCGTGGTGTCGGACGCGCCCGATGCCGACGATCTGGTGCAGCTTGCCGCGGAGCGCGGCTATCTCATGTGGATCTTCCGTCCGGTGCGCGGCGGCATCTGGGCGCAGTATGCCGATGACGCGACGCTCGACGAGGAAGGGCGGCGGGCACCGCCATGCCCGCATCGCCCGATACCGCCGAGCTGCGAGGGCAAGCGCAAAACCGTGTACCGCTTCGGCGTACCGGGGGGCAAAGCCGCCACCAGCGACGCCACGCACTGACGGCAACCCCGCCCGGCCATCCTACGCCGGGCTTTTTTTGACCCAAGCTAGTGAGTGTGCGCTTACTTATAGTGTGGGTTATCGATTTAATGCCCTCGATCTATTGATTTGCGCGTCTCTCGACACTATTATTAGCACTCCCCAAAGACGAGTGCTAGACAGCCTCTGGGACTGTGTAATCAACTGAAGGAGATTGATCCATGAAGATTCGTCCGTTGCACGACCGCATCATCGTGAGGCGGCTGGAAGAAGAGCGCAAGACCGCATCCGGCATCGTGATTCCCGACACCGCCGCCGAGAAACCCGACCAGGGCGAAGTGAAGGCCGTGGGCAAGGGCAAGATCCTCGAGGACGGCAAGGTGCGCGCGCTCGATGTCAAGGTCGGGGACAAGGTGCTGTTCGGCAAATACTCCGGCCAGACGGTCAAAGTTGAAGGCGAAGAACTGCTCGTGATGCGCGAAGAAGACATCATGGGCGTGATCGAACGCTAATCGGAAATCCAGCAACCAGGAGACATCAACATGGCAGCAAAAGACGTCAAGTTTCATGAGAGCGCCCGCCACAAGATCGTGGCCGGCGTGAACGTGCTCGCCGACGCGGTGAAAGTCACCTTGGGCCCGAAGGGCCGCAACGTCGTGCTCGAGCGCAGCTTCGGCGCCCCCACCGTCACCAAGGACGGCGTGTCGGTGGCGAAGGAAATCGAGCTCAAGGACAAGTTCGAGAACATGGGCGCGCAGATGGTGAAAGAGGTCGCGAGCAAGACCTCCGATGTGGCCGGCGAC
>JBFKNN010000113.1:0-10229 GCA_041629335.1 Burkholderiales bacterium
ACCGGCTTTAACTCGCGCGTGTAGCCGACGACGATGTTGCCGAGCCGGTTCTTGAGGTCCTTCAACGAGGTCGCGAGACAGAAGATCGCCATCACTTCGGAAGCGACCACGATGTCGAACCCATCCTGGCGCGGATAGCCGTTGCCGGGCCCGCCGAGCGAGGCCGTGATTTCGCGCAGCGCCCGGTCGTTCATGTCCACCACCCGTTTCCAGGCGATGCGGCGCACGTCGATGCCGAGCTCGTTGCCGTGGTGGATGTGATTGTCGATGGCCGCCGCGAGCAGGTTGTTCGCGAGCGCGATCGCGTTGAAGTCGCCGGTGAAGTGCAGGTTGATGTCCTCCATCGGCACCACCTGGGCGTAGCCGCCGCCGGCAGCACCGCCCTTCATCCCGAACACCGGCCCGAGCGAGGGTTCGCGCAGGCAGATCATCGCCTTCTTGCCGATCTTGTTCAACGCATCGCCGAGACCGACGGTGGTCGTGGTCTTGCCTTCGCCGGCGGGGGTCGGGCTGATCGCGGTGACCAGGATCAGTTTGCCGTCCTTCTTGGATTTCAGGCTGTCGATATAGTCGAGCGAGACCTTGGCCTTGGTGTGGCCGTAGGGCACCAGCGCCTCGTCCGGGATGCCGAGCTTGGCGGCGATCTTGGTGGCGCGCTCGATGTTCGCCTGCTGGGCGATCTCAATGTCGGATAACGGCATGATGCGTCTTCCTTCCTCTCGGTGTCGGAAACGGGTGGCGAGGTTGTCTTGTTGGATGATCGGCGCCGCGCGCCGGGCCACTGCTCACTATAAGCTTCACGCGCGCCGCCCGGCCTTGACCGCAGTCAAGTTTCCGCGCCGCCCTGTCGGCTCGCTCGTGCCACGCCGCTATGCCGTCTCGATCGCTTTCAGCGCCTGGCCCCCGCCGTAGCTCGAGCGCGGCGTGAGCTCCCCGCCGCGCATCAGTTTGACCGCGCAATACTTGAACTCGGGAATCTTGCCGAACGGATCGAGCACCGGGTTGGTGAGCAGGTTCGCCGCCGCCTCGTAGAAGCAGAACGGGATGAACAGCGCGCCCCGCGGCGTGCCGTCGTCGGCGCGCGCGTAGAGCGAGATGATGCCGCGCCGCGACTCGACGGTGATCACGTCGCCGGCTTTGGCGCCGATCGCCTCGAGGTCGAGCGGATGCACCAGCGCGGTCGGCTCGGGCTCGATCGCGTCGAGCACCGAGGCGCGGCGCGTCATCGCGCCGGTGTGCCAGTGCTCGAGCTGGCGCCCGGTGATGAGCACGAACGGGAAATCCCTGTCCGGGCGCTCGGCCGCCGGAATGATGTCCGCCGGCACGAACTTCGCGCGGCCGGTCGCCGTCGGGAAATTCTCGACGAACACCACCGGCTGTCCGGGATCGCCTTCCTGCTCGCACGGGTAGGTGACGCAGCCCTCCGCCTCGAGCCGGTCCCAGGTAATGCCGGCGATGCTGTTCATCGCGCGGCGCATCTCGTTGAACACGTCCGCCGGCCCGCGGTAATTCCACTCGAGACCCAGCCGCCGCGCGAGCTCCTGGATGATCCACAGGTCGGGCTTCGCTTCGCCCGGGGGCTCGATCGCCTTGCGGCCGATCTGCACCATGCGGTCGGTGTTGGTCACCGTGCCATCCTTCTCCGGCCATGCCGTGGCGGGCAGGATCACATCGGCGTGGTAGCACGTCTCGGTGAGAAAGATCTCCTGCACCACCAGCCAGTCGAGCTTGGCGAGCGCCTCGCGCGCGTGATGCGCGTCGGGGTCCGACATTGCCGGGTTCTCGCCCATCACGTACATCCCCCGGATCTTGCCGTCGAGCGCCGCGTGCACGATCTCGACCACTGTGAGCCCCGGCTTGGGATCGAGGCTCGTGCCCCAGAGCTTCTCGAAGCGCGCGCGCGCCTCCTTGTTGTCGACGCGCTGGTAATCCGGGAACACCATCGGGATCAGCCCCGAGTCGGATGCGCCCTGCACGTTGTTCTGGCCGCGCAGCGGGTGCAGCCCCGTTCCCGGGCGGCCGACCTGGCCGGTCATCAGGCACAGCGCGATCAGGCAGCGCGCGTTGTCGGTGCCGTGCACGTGCTGCGAGATGCCCATGCCCCACAGGATCATCGAGCCCTTCGAGGTGGCGTAAAGGCGCGCCACTTCCTTGATGGTCTGGGCCGGAATCCCGCACACCGGCGCCATCGCCTCGGGGCTGTAGCCCTCGACGTTCTTCTTCAGCTCGTCGTAGCCCACCGTGCGGCTCTTGACGAAGTCCTCGTTGACCAGCCCCTCGTGCACGATGACGTGCATCATGGCGTTCAGCAGTGCGACGTCGGTGTCGGGCTTGAACTGCAGGTAATAGGCCGCGTGGCGGGAAAGCTCGGAGCGCCGCGGATCGGCGTAGATCAGCTTCGCGCCCCGCTTCACCGCGTTCTTGATCCAGGTCGCGGCCACCGGGTGGTTCGACACCGGGTTCGCGCCGATCAGGAAGATCACCTCGGCGTTCGCCACGTCGTTCACCTGGTTCGACACGGCGCCCGAGCCGATGCCTTCGAGCAGCGCCACGACGCTGGAAGCGTGGCAGAGCCGGGTGCAGTGGTCGACGTTGTTCGAGCCGAAGCCGGTGCGCACCAACTTCTGGAAGAGATACGCCTCCTCGTTGGTGCCCTTGGCCGAGCCGAAGCCGGCGAGCGCGCCCTTGCCGTGCGTATCGCGGATCTCCTTCAGCTTCCCGGCAGCGAGATCGAGCGCCTCCTCCCAGCTCGCTTCCCGGAAGTGCTCGAGCGGGTTCGACGGGTCCATGGTGAAGTCGGCATGCTTGGGCACGCCCGGCTTGCGGATGAGCGGCTTGGTGAGGCGCTGCTTGTGGTGCACGTAGTCGAAGCCGTAGCGGCCCTTGACGCACAGGCGGCCGCGGTTCGAGGGGCCGTCGGCACCGTCGACGTGGAGAATCCTGTTGTCCTTCACTTTGTACGTGAGCTGGCAGTCGACGCCGCAGTACGGGCACACCGACCGCACCTGCTTGTCCGGCTTCACCATCGCGGCATCGCGGGCGGGCATCAGTGCGCCGGTCGGGCACGCCTGCACGCACTCGCCGCAGGCAACACAGGTGGAATCGCCCATCGGGTCATCGAGGTCGAACACGATCTTGGAATGCTCGCCGCGGAACGCGTAGCCGATGACGTCGTTCACCTGCTCCTCGCGGCAGGCGCGCACGCAGCGCGTGCACTGGATGCAGGAATCGAGGTTGACGGCGATGCCGTGGTGGGAGACGTCGGCCTTGGGCTGGTGGCGCGGCGCGAAGCGCGGCTTCGCGACCTTCAGCTTGGCCGCCCACGCGTCGAGCTCGGAGGCGAGCGTGTGGCGCGTCTTCGGCATGTCGGAAAGCAGCAGCTCGAGCACCATCTTCTGCGAGTGCAGCGCGCGCGGGCTGTCGCTCGTCACCTCCATGCCGGGCGCGGGCTTGCGGCAGCACGCGGGCGCGAGCACGCGCTCGCCCTTCACCTCCACCATGCACGCGCGGCAGTTGCCGTCCGGCCGCATGCCCTGCTTGTAGCACAGGTGCGGGATCTCGACGCCGTGGCGCTTCGCGGTCTCGATGATCATCTCGTCCGCGTAGCCAACCACGTCCTTGCCGTTTAGCTTGAACTCGACCGGCATCGCGGCCCGCTCTTGCTTGGTCATCGCTGTCATAGGTCACTCACTTCAGGGGCTAGGGGCTAGGGATTAGGGGCTGCCCGTCGCGCCCTGCGCCTCATTTGATCTCGTCCGGGAAATACTTCACCACGCAACGAATCGGGTTGGGCGCAGCCTGCCCCAGCCCGCATATCGATGCGTCCGCCATCGCCTGCGAAAGTTCCTCGAGCAGACCCCGGTCCCAGCGCGGCTTCTGCATGAGCGCAAGCGCCTTGGCGGTGCCGACGCGGCACGGCGTGCACTGGCCGCACGACTCCTCGGAGAAGAACTTCATCACGTTGCGCGCGGCCATCGCCGCCTTGTCCTGGTCGGACAGTATGATGACCGCCGCCGAGCCGATGAAGCAGCCGTGCTCGTTCAGCGTGTCGAAGTCGAGCGGGATGTCGCCCATCGCGGCCGGCAATATGCCGCCCGAGGCCCCGCCCGGCAGATAGCCGTAGAATTCATGGCCGGCGAGCATGCCGCCGCAATACTCGGCGATCAGCTCCTTCACCGTGATTCCCGCTGGCGCGAGGTGCACGCCGGGCTTTCTCACCCGGCCCGACACCGAGAACGAGCGCAGGCCCTTGCGGCCGTGGCGGCCCTGGGAGGTGAACCACTCGGCGCCCTTCTCCAGGATCTCGCGCACCCAGTAGAGCGTTTCCATGTTGTGCTCGAGCGTGGGGTAGTCGAACAAGCCCACCTGGGCGACGTACGGCGGCCGCAGCCGCGGCATGCCGCGCTTGCCCTCGATCGACTCGATCATCGCGGATTCTTCGCCGCAGATGTACGCGCCCGCGCCGCGCCGCAGGTGAATCGGCGGAATCGGGCACGGCGGATTCTTCTGCAGCGCCGCGATCTCGCGCTCGAGAATCTCGCGGCAGCCGGCGTACTCGTCACGCAGGTAGATGTAGACTTCCGCGATCTGAACCGTCCACGCCGCGATCAGCACGCCTTCCAGGAAGCGGTGGGGGTCGCGCTCCAGGTAATAGCGGTCCTTGAACGTCCCCGGCTCGCCCTCGTCGAGGTTGACCGCCATCAGGCGCGGGGCCTGCTCGCCGCGCACGATGCGCCACTTGCGCCCCGCCAGAAAGCCGGCGCCGCCGAGCCCGCGCAGCGCGGAGTCCTCGAGCGTCTTGATGATGGTCTCTGCGTCGCGCTTGCCCGCGAGACATTCCGCGGCGATCTTGTAGCCGCCGCGCTTGCGGTATTCCGCGTAGCCGATGTACTTGTCGACCGTACATCTCGTACGCTTGGCCGAAACGAGCGGCTTCACCTTGGCCGCGGTCGCGTGTGCGACAGGATTCTGCCCGATCACCGCAACCGGCGCCTGCTCGCAGCGCCCGACGCACGGCGCGGGCACGACGCGCACGCCTTGGCCCAATGCGCGCTTCAATTCCGAAATCAGCCCGTTCGCGCCGGCCATCTCGCACGCCAGCGAATCGCAAACGCGCACGGTCAGCGGCGGCGGCGCTCGCTCGCCCTCCTTCACCACGTCGAAGTGATGGTAGAACGTCGCGACTTCGTAGACCTCGGTCATCGCCAGCTTCATCTCGCGCGCGAGTGCGACGATGTGGGCGGCCGAGATATGACCGTAGTGGTCCTGGATCTTGTGCAGGTGCTCCACCAGCAGGTCGCGACGGCGCGGGGCATCGCCCAACAGTGCGCGCACTTCCTCCGCTGCACGGGTATCGACCACGCGTCCCTTGGGCCCACCGCGCCCCGAATTGCCCTTACCGCGCTTGACGATTCCCCCTTCCACACCGAGCCTCCTGGTGCCACGGGATCAACTCTGGGCACTAAAAACAAGTTTATAAACAGTCTGTTACGCGATACTTCTCGCCGGGCACCCCGTCAGCCCGCCCAACGTTCGCCTTGCGCCTTGCGCCTTCCGCCTTGCTCTACTTGAGCACCGACTTCAGCAGCTTGCCCATCTCCGCCGGATTGCGGGTCACCTTGATGCCGCATTCCTCCATTACGGCGAGCTTTTCCGCCGCGGTGCCCTTGCCGCCGGAGATGATCGCGCCGGCGTGGCCCATTCGCTTGCCCGGCGGTGCGGTCACGCCCGCGATGAACCCGACCACCGGCTTCTTCATGTTGGTGCGGATCCAGCGCGCGCAATCCTCCTCGTCGGATCCGCCGATCTCGCCCACCATCACGACCGCCTCGGTGTTCGGGTCGTCGTTGAACATCTTCATCACATCGACATGCTTCAGCCCGTTCACGGGATCGCCGCCGATGCCGACGCACGTCGACTGGCCCAATCCGATCTCCATCAATTGCCCTACCGCCTCATAGGTGAGCGTGCCCGAGCGTGACACCACCCCGACCGGGCCCTTTTTGTGAATGTGCCCGGGCATGATGCCGATCTTCAGTTCGTCGGGCGTGATCACGCCGGGGCAGTTGGGTCCCACGAGTATGGTCTTCTTGCCCTGCATCCTGTAGCGCGTGCGGATCATGTCGCGAACCGGAATTCCCTCGGTAATGCAGATCACCAGGTCGAGCCCGGCGTCGACCGCCTCGTCAATCGCGGCAGCGGCGAACGGCGGCGGCACGTAGATCACCGAGACCGTGGCCCCGGTCGCAGCCTGCGCTTCCTTCACCGTCTCGTAAATCGGGATGCCCTCGAAATTCTGCCCGCCCTTCTTGGGCGTCACGCCCGCCACATAGCAATGCCTGCCGTTGGCGTACTCCTTGCCCATTTTGGTGTGGAATTGCCCGGTCTTGCCGGTGATGCCCTGCGTGATGACCTTGGTGCTCTTATCGATGAGGATCGACATTACCGAATCCAGATTAGTAGACGGGATTGACGGAGTCTATCGGAATTCACAGGACCCGCCGCGGATTCCGCGATGCCTGTCCGTTCAGTTCTTGCCCTTGGCGGCGGCCACAACTTTCTGCGCCGCATCGGCCATGTTATTGGCGGAAATGATCGGCAGGCCCGACTCAGAGAGTATCTTCTTGCCGATATCGACGTTGGTGCCCTCGAGCCGCACCACCAGCGGCACCTTCAGATGGACCTCGCGGGCCGCCGCCACCACGCCCTGCGCGATCACGTCGCATTTCATGATACCGCCGAAAATGTTGACGAGAATCGCCTTCAACTCGGGATTGCGCAGCATGATCTTGAACGCTTCGGTGACCTTTTCGGTCGACGCCCCGCCGCCGACGTCGAGAAAGTTCGCCGGATTGCCGCCGTAGAGCTTGATGATGTCCATGGTCGCCATCGCCAGCCCGGCGCCGTTCACCAGGCAGCCGATATTGCCGTCGAGCGAGATGTACGAAAGATCGAATTTCGAAGCCTCGATCTCCGCCGGGTCCTCCTCGTCGAAGTCGCGCATCTCGAGAATATCGGGATGGCGAAAGAGCGCGTTGTCGTCGAAATTGATCTTGGCGTCGAGCGCGAGCACCTTCGCGTCGCTGGTCACGATCAGCGGATTGATCTCGGCGAGCGAGGCATCGGTCTCATCGAACGCCTTGTAGAGCGCCTTGAGCATATCCCGCGCCTGCCCCACGCCCTGGGCCGGCACACCGATCTTGCGCGCGATGTCCTCTGCTTCGCGGTCAGTGAGCCCGTTCATGGGATCGATCCCGAGCTTGTGAATCTTGTCCGGCGTCTTCGCCGCGACCTCCTCGATATCCATGCCGCCTTCGCTCGAGGCCATCAGCACCACGCGCTGAGATCCGCGGTCGACCACCATGCCGACGTAGAGCTCCTTCTGGATATCGGCGCCCTCCTCGACCAGGAGGCGCCGCACCTTCTGGCCTTCGGGCCCGGTCTGGTGGGTCTTCAGCTGCATGCCGAGTATGCTCGACGCGTGCTGCTTCACTTCATCGATCGAGCGCGCGAGCTTTACGCCGCCGCCCTTGCCGCGGCCGCCGGCATGGATCTGCGCCTTGACCACCCAGACGCTGCCGCCGAGCTTCTTCGCGCCATCGAGCGCCTCATCGACGCTGAAGCAGGGGATGCCCCGCGGCGTCGCAACACCGAATTTCCTCAGAATTTCCTTCGCTTGATATTCGTGGATTTTCATTCTGTGACCGTGGTGATGAGCGTCGACGCGTACGCAAGCGCAACGCTCCAAATCTATACAGCTGCTGACGATCGGGCCTTGACCGGAGTCAATATTCACCCATCACGGCGAGCGGCGCGCCCGTGCTAGGCGACTGATCGCACTGATGCCGTCGGAACACGGCGAGTAATTCGCCGTGGCGTATCAGGCTGCCCGCCCCGCGAGCGGTTGCCGTGCGACCGAAGCAATCGAGTATAACAAACGCGATGTGGTGTCTTCTCGAGCGCTTTGGATCGACTGCGCCCGCGCAACGCCTGCCGTGCGGGGCGCTTGCGCATCGTGGGCACCACCTTTTCCGGCACCGCGGCAGCACTCGGCCTTCCACCGGACGCCAGCATCGGGCCGCGATCGCTATGTTGCCATGCAATATTGGGCGAAGAAGTGGGGCCATGGCAACTTGGGCGTGGCGCCGAGCGAGCGCAAACTAACTCGCGGGCGCCCAGGCAAAAAAAAGCGCAACCCCGGGGGGTTGCGCTTAAGGTTCCACCAAAGGAGGAGGTTTTGGAGGAGTATGCCGATACTCGTTTGAGCACCCAGCACAACCCTATTATGCGCCTTGGCCAGAAGCGGATTCAAGCCGTTTGTGCTGCTTCGCAGCAGAGATTTTTAATGCCAAAGCGTTAGAAAAACTCACTCGAACGGCCGCTCCGGTGGGCTGGGTCCGGCGACCCGACCACAAGGCCTGGCGCAGGCAGGCCATGGTCATCAGGGTCCGGGTGGCCAGACTGTGGTACTGGGTCCGCAGTGCCGGGTCAGCGCACGACGAGCACCGGGACGCGGGTGTGAGTGAGTACTTTGCGGGTCTCGCTGCCGAGCAGGACCGCGGCCAGACCCTTGCGCCCGTGCGAAGTCATCAGGATCAAGTCGCAGCCGCGCGCGTCGGCGGTCTTGAGGATGGCGTCGTAGGGATGGTCGCTCGTCTCGCAGACCGTGTCGCACGGCACACCGGCCGTCTGCGCGCTCTTGCGGACAAAATCAAGGTAGCGCTCGGCGCGCTCGCGTGCCTCCTCCTCGATCCGCTCCTCGGTCACCGGATCGAATGCTCCTTCGTATGCGATCAGCAGATGATAGTCGGGAATGACGTGAATTCCGGTGATCTTGGCCTGGTGCAGCTTGGCCAGCTCGATCCCGGTTCGGACCGCCCGTTGCGACTGTTCCGACCCATCCGTCGGGACCAGAATGTTCTTAAACATCAACCTCCTCCTGTTGGAGGCGGCACAGTCTTCGCACGCGCGCCGATCCGAGCCGCCTTTTCATTATTTGGACCCGGGCAAAAGCTTGTCGTTCCTGTCAGGCACTGTCAAGCGGTTTTTTCGCCGTGCAATTTTGCCTGCGCGCACATTGCATCACCGGGAATAGCGCGCGCGCCGGTCTAGATGCTGCGAGTGCGGCCACCGTCGACGTTGATCGCGCAACCGCTTACCAGTCCGGCGGGCCGGGAAGCGAGAAACACGGCAACCGCCGCAACGTCCTCGGGCCGGATCACACGGCCGAGCGGCACCTCGCGGAGGAGATGCTTCTCCGCAGCACGGCGTGAGGTGCCGGACTCTCGCGCAGTGATGGAAACGAGTTCCTCGAAACGGCGGGTTGCCGTCGACCCCGGCGCGATCGCGTTGACCGTTATCCCGTAGCGCCCGAATTCGTTCGCCATCACCTTGGTGAGGCTCAACGTGGCGAAGTTGATCGGGCCGGACATGGCCGAGTGCGCCTCCGGCTCGCGCCCGCGTGTGCCGGAAATGTTGATCACGCGCGCCTGCTTCGAGCGCTTGAGGTACGGCAGCGCCTCCCGCGTCATTCGCATGAGCCCGAGCGGTTTCACGCGGAAATAGCGCTCCCAGCCTTCATCCGGAATCTCGCCAACGCGCCCGCGGTACGCGCCGCCTGCGCAGTTCACCAGGATGTCGATGCCGCCCAGCGCCTTGACGCCGGCACGCACTGCCGGCCGCACCGCTTGCGGATGCTCGAAATCGAGTGCGACGACAGCAACGGTCAGGCGCTTGTGCTTTCTGCGAATCTCGCGAGCGACGCGCTTGCACGCTGCAATGTCGCGACCGAACAGCGCGAGATGCACGCCCTCCGCCGCGAGCGCGAACGCAATCGCGCGACCGATGCCGCGGCTTGCTCCCGTAACGAAGGCGACGCGGCCCTGCAACCCGAGATCCATGTTTCCCTCGTTGTTGTTGGCGGTGCGCCGTTGCGCCGCGGACATTATAGCTATAATCCTCCTCGGCACCGCCGATTCCGGCGCACCCCATCTCGAGAAACCGCCATGACCCGCACGCTAATGCTAACCGGCGACGTCAATCTGATGAACGTCACCGACCCGGCGGCGCCTTTCGGGCGCGTCGCCGGTGCGCTCGCGCGCGCGGATTGCGTCGTAGGCAATCTCGAGTGCTGCCTGTACGCGCCAGCGGGCGAGCGCTCCCTGATGGACGAGGGCTTCTATGCCGCCCCGTCAGCGGGAGCCGCCCTTACCCGTGCCGGCTACCGCGTC
>JBFKNN010000114.1:0-10226 GCA_041629335.1 Burkholderiales bacterium
CCGGGTCAACGGCTCGCTGTTCTTCGGCGCGGTCGAGCACGTGCAGCGCAACCTGGAAATGATCGACGAGCTCAACCCGGGACACAAGCACGTGCTGATCGTCGCGAGCGGCATCAACTTCATCGACGTGGCCGGCGCCGAAATGCTGGTGCGCGAAGCGTACCGCCGGAAGCACCTGGGCGGCGGGCTCTATTTCTACCGGTTGAAGGACGAGGCGCGCCGCCTGCTCGAGCGCGGCGGATACCTCGCCGCGATCGGACCCGACCACGTCTTCCCGGTCAAGGTTCGCGCGGTCGGCGAAATCTACAAGCGGCTCGACCCCGAGATTTGCCGCAAGTGCCGCGCGCGCATTTTCCGCGAGTGCTGGGCGACACTGCCCAACGGCGAGCCGGTGGCGGCGCAAACGATCAAGCCCCACGGCTAGCGCGGGGTGCGTGAGCCCGGCACGCAAGGTAAACTAGGCGTGCCGCCGCCCAAGAAGACGAAGATGCCCTCGCTGCAGTCTTATTTTCCATTTCTGCGCTGGTTCCCGTTGACGGGTGCCCACGTGCGCGCCGATGCCGTCGCCGGCATCACCGTCGCGCTGGTGTTGATCCCGCAGTCAATGGCGTATGCCCAGCTCGCCGGCCTGCCCGCCTACTACGGCCTGTACGCGGCCTTCCTGCCGGTCGTGATCGGCGCGCTGTGGGGCTCCTCGCATCAGCTGTCCACCGGGCCGGTGGCAATGGTCTCGCTGCTCACCGGCACGGCGCTCGCGCAATTCGCGTCGCCGGGCTCTGACCAGTTCATCGCGCTCGCCATCACGCTCGCGCTGATGGTGGGAATGATGGAGCTCGCCATTGGCCTGTTCCGCCTCGGCGCCATCGTCAATTTCATGTCGCACCCGGTCATCATCGGGTTCACCAACGCCGCGGCGATCATCATCGCACTCTCACAGCTGAACAAGCTGATCGGCGTTCCGGTCGGGCGCAGCGAGCAGTTCATGGCCGACGTCTGGAGCGTGGTGCAGCAAGCCGGCGACACCCATCTGCCGACGCTCGCGATGGGGCTGGCAGCGGTCGCCATGATGTGGCTGCTGAAACGCTATCTGCCCAAGTGGCCCGGCGTGCTCGTGGCCGTGGTCCTCACCACCGTAGTGAGCTGGGCCATCAGCTTCGAGCGACACACCAGCGCCGAGCTCTCGCAGTTCGCCGATCTGGACGTGCGCAACGTGGTCGAGTACGTGACGGCGACGGCAAGCCGCGTGCAGGAGCTGCAGGGCGAAATCTCCGACAAGTCGGCGCTGCAGCAGCGGCTCGAAAAGACCATCGGCGCCATCAGCCCGCGCATCGTGGTGCTTTCCGCCGACATCGAGATCCTGCGCCTGGAGGCGAAGACCATCGCGCGCGAGCACCGGCTGCGCCTGCGCGAGCTGCGCCGCTTCGCCTTCGAGCAGGTGACGGGCACGAACGGCGAGGTGCGCTTCCATCTTGCAGGAAACCTGCCCGACGGCGTGAAGGGCGACGGCCATCGCTGGCGCGTCACCAGGGTTGCCGACGGCCGGCTGCAGCTTTCCGGGGGCGGGGAAGTGGTCGGCGAGGTCCCGCCCGGCCTGCCCTCATTCGAGCTGCCGGCATTGGACTGGGACACCCTGCGCCTGCTGCTCGCCAGCGCCTTCGTCATCAGCCTGGTCGGCTTCACCGAGGCGGTCTCCATCGCCAAGGCGATGGCCACCCGCACCAAGCAGCGCATCGACCCGAGCCAGGAGCTGATCGGCCAGGGTCTCGCGAACATCGTCGGCAGCGCGTTTCAGTCGTTCCCGGTGAGCGGCTCGTTCTCGCGTTCCGCCGTGAACCTCACCGCAGGCGCGAAAACGGGCGTCTCGTCGGTCGTATCGGGTGCGATCGTGGTGATCACGCTGCTGCTGTTGACCCCGTTCCTCTACCACCTGCCGCAGGCGGTGCTCGCCGCGGTCATCATCATCGCGGTGGCCAACCTCATCAATTTCCGGGCCATGCTGCACGCCTGGCGCACGCACCGCCACGACGGCATCGCAGCGGGGACCACCTTCGTCGCAACCCTGGGGTTCGCGCCGCATCTCGACACCGGCATCCTGTTCGGCGCGGGGCTTGCCATCGTGCTCTATCTCTACCGCACGATGCACCCGCGGGTCGCCATCCTCGGGCGGCACCCCGACGGCACGCTGCGCGACGCGGGCCTGTACAACCTGACCACCACCGAGCACATCATCTGCTTGCGCTTCGACGGCTCGCTCTACTTCGCCAACGTGCCGTACTTCGAGGAGGCCATCCTCAACCAGTCCGCCGCCAATCCCAAGGCGAAGTACATCCTGGTCGTGGGCGACGGCATCAACGAGATCGATGCGTCGGGCGAGGAGATGATCCGCCACCTCGCGCAGAGTCTGCACGACAACGACGTGGCGATCGTCTTCAGCGGGCTGAAGCGCCAGGTGCTGTCGGTGATGGAGAAGACCGGGCTCTACGCGCTGATCGGCGCGCAGCACTTCTTCCGCACCGAGGACGATGCGCTCGACGCGATCTTCCAGTGGATCACCGATCCGACCTTCGACGCGAAGTTCTGCCCGCTGCAGCGCGGCGGGCCCGGCGCGCCCGAGAAGACTGAAGCGCCGGCCGATGTCGCAGCGGACAAGGCTTCACCCGCCTGACCGGGCGCCGGAGCGCCGCCGGCGCTTACAACCCGTACGTGATCATCAGCATCGAAAGCAGGCCCACCCACATGATGAGCGTGAGCGGGATGCCGGCACGGAGGAAATCCGAGAACTTGTAGCCGCCCGCGCTCATGATGAGGAGGTTGGTCTGGTAGCCCATCGGCGTGGCGTAGCTCATGTTGGCGCCGAACAGAACGGCAAGCACGAACGGCTCGGCCGGCACGCCGAGCTGGCCGGCGATGCTGATTGCGATGGGCGTGCCGATTACCGCCGCCGCATTGTTCGACACGATGTTGGTCAGCACCGCCATCACCAGCATCAGGCCGCCCAGCACAACGACCGTGGGCAGTCCTGCCGAGACCGCGACATACAGCGTCGCGAGGTACTCCGCGCCGCCGGTGCGCATCAAGGCAAGCCCCATCGCCAGGCTCACCACCACGATCAGGATCACCCGCGTGCTCAACGCCCCCGCCGCATCCTCCCAGTCGAGGCAGCGAGTGCCCAGCATCAGCGCAACGCCGCACAGCGCCGCGATCGAGATCGGCATGATGCCGGCCGCCGCGACAGCGACCACGCCGAACATGATAAGGAGCGCGAGCCTGGCGCGGGTGGTCTCGGGCAGGTAGATCGTCGCGTCGAGGACGAGCAGTCCGCTGTTGCGCAGCTCGGCAACGCGCTCGCCGGCGCCCTGCATCAGCAGCACATCGCCGCTCTCGAGGCGCACGTCGGCGAGGTCGCCCTTGATCGCCGGCCGCCCGGGCGTGCGGTGAATCGCCAGGATGACGATGTTGTAGCGGTCCGCGAAGCGCAGCTGCCGGAGGGTATGGTGGTAGAGTGGAGAGCCTTCCGTCACCACCACCTCCGCAAGCTGCTGGTCCTCCGCCGACAGCGGGTGCTCCTCGTCGACCGGGTGCTCGATGTCGGAGACGTTGTACAGAGTTGCGCCCAGCGTTTTCTCGAATTCCTTTAGATTCTCCGGCGAGTCGCGCACCACCAGCCGGTCTCCCGGGCGCAACTCCGCGGTCGGCAGGTTGGCGAGCACCAGCCCTTCGCCGCGCTGGATGCGCAGCACCCTCATGCGGCGCTCGGTCTTCTTCAGGATGTCGGCGAGCGTCTGGCCCGCGGCCTCGCTCTTCTCGTTGATGTGCAGCACCGCGTCGAATACCCGCGGCGACGTGTCGGTCATCAGCGCCTGCCGCTCGGGCAGCAGCCGCGGGGCGACGAGCCACAGGTAGAGAAGCCCGAAAGCGCCGGCCACCACCACGGGCAGCGCGAAATCGAACATCTGGAAGCGCTTGAGCCCCAGGTCCGCGGCGATCGATACCACCAGCAGGTTGGTCGACGTGCCGATGGTGGTCGCCATCCCGCCCACGATCGTGGCGAGCCCCATCGGCATGAGGATGCCGGACGCCGACTGCTTGCTGCGCAGGGACACGCCGATCAGGATCGGCAGCAGCATGACGACGATCGGGGTGTTGTTGAGGAAGGCGCTGAGCGCGGCGGCCGACACCAGCGTCGCGAGCAGCGACAGGAGCGGGCTCTTCGCCCACATCCGCGACAGCACCGCCGCGAGCGGGCGCAGCGCACCGGTCGTCTCCAGGCCCTGGCCAAGTATCATCAGCGCGCAGATCGCGATCAGTGCCTCGTTGCCGAAGCCCTCGAAGAACTCGACCGGGGAGAGCGCCACGCCGTCCCGCTGGTAGGGGAATATGTAGAAACCGACCACCAGCAGGATCAGCACCAGCAGCGAGGACGTCTCCAGCGGTATGCTGTCCCGCGTAAAGAGAAAGAGCGCGACGACGATGAGCGCGAGGACGGCGATGGCGTGAAGGTCGGGCAGCGGGGGCAGCATGGCTTCCTGTTCGGTCTGGCGATGGCGGGCAACTCGCGAGCGGCAGTCACCCGCCGCAGCGCGCGCCGATTCTAGCCTTGTGCGCAGCGCATGTCATCCGCCGGGCGCGCCGGTGACGGTGGGCCGCGGTCCTCGGGGTTTTATATATAATGGCCCCAGCGACTGGCCGGCACGATTGCTCCCGATCGATGCCCGCACAGCATCGTCAAGACAGGATACCATCCCATGAGCACACGCCTCATCTTCTCGCTCGCGATCGCGGCGCTCGCCGTGGTCTTCACGTTGCAGAACGCAGACCCGGTGCCCGTGAAGTTTGCCGTGTGGCGCTTCGAGAGCCCGCTCGCGCTGGTGCTCGCGCTGACCCTCATATTTGGCGCCGCGGCAGCGGCGCTGGTCGCGGCGCCGTCCGCCCTGCGCAAGAGCTGGAAGCTCACGCGCGAGGAGCGCCACAGGGCCGAGCTCGATGCGCGCATCGCGGAGCTCGAGCGCTCGATCGCAGCCAAGGACCGGCGCATCCGCGAGCTCGAGGCGCGCGCCACCGGCACTGTGACCAACGTCTGAGTGCCGCCAGCACCGCAGATCCCCTGCGGCCGGCCTGCGCCGGGATTGCCATTGCGCGCGCTTCGATGCTTGCGTCTCACGCGCTGGCGGGCGTCTCCCCCTCCCCCGGCACGATCATCAGCAGGATGTCCCCGGGCTGAACCGTGTTCTTTTCGGTGTCCCAGAATCCGATGTGCTCACCGCCACGGTAGATTCGCACCAGCAGGCCGTCGGTGATCTCGGCCGGGCGGCGCCCGGCTTCCTCGGCGGTTGCCGGACGCTCGACCAGGCGCACCCGGCCGTTGGCCGTCAGGAGATCCATCACGTAGTCGGCCACATGCCAGTTGGTCACCGCGTCCGCGACCAGGTAGCCGCCGACGCGCGAGGGCGAGACGATCACGTTGGCTCCCGCCTGGCGGATCAGCTTGAAATTCTCGTGCTCGGTCACCACGGCGACGATCTTCACCCGCGGATTGACATTGCGGATGGTAAGCACGATCAGCACGCTCGTGTCGTCGCGCCCGGGGCTGATGATCACCACCTTGGCGCGCTCGATCATCGCCCGCCGCATCACTTCTTCGCGTGCGGCATCGCCACGCAGCCCGATGAACCCGTTCTGCGCCGCCGCGCGCAGGTTCTCCTCGCGCAGGTCGATCACCACGATCTTGTCGGGGGGAAACCCCTTGGCGAGCATCTCGCGCGCGGCGACCTGGCCGGTCGTGCCGTAGCCGCAGATGACGATGTGTTCACGCAACTGTTGCTGCACTTTCGACATGCGGAAATCCTCCAGCACCCGTTGGATCACGAGTTCGTACGCCGTGCCGAGAAACACGAACCATACGAAAATGCGCACCGGCGTGACGAGAAACGCGTCGATCAGCCGCGCGCGCTCGGTAACCGGCACGATGTCACCGTAGCCCACCGTGGTAACGGTCACCATGGTGAAATACAGCACGTCAGCGAACGAGACCTCGCCGTCAATCGAATCGACGAGGCCGCTGCGATCAAACCAGAAAGTAACGACCACCAGCGCGAGCGCAGCGAGCACCAGCCCGATGCGGACCAGGATGGTGCGCTCCGGGCTCGCCTCGATCTCGGTGAACAGGATGCGCGAGTGGCGCCCGGAGCGCACATCCTTGAACTGCGCGTAGCGCTCGCGCCACGCCGCGGGACGCAGGCGCGGCATCATGGCCGGTCGCGATGCAAGTCGCGGCGCATCTTATAACTCATTGTTTATCAGGCCGAATACCCTCGGATTCCACCCGCGCTCAGCGCACCACCAGCACCGGGCGCCGGCAATGCGTGAGCACCTTGGTCGTTTCGCTGCCGAGCAGAAGCGAAGTGATCCCGTGCCGGCCGTGCGAAGCCATGACGATGACGTCGCAGTTGCGGCGGCGCGCCTCGGCAATGATCTCCTTGTACGGAAAGTTTGACGTCGCGAGCCGCGTCGCGCACTCGACCCCTGCCCGGCGCGCCGCCCCGGCCGCGCGCTGGAGATGCTGCTCCCCCTTCTCGCGCGCGGCTGCCTCGTAGTCCTTCAGCGTTTCCGCGCCGACGACGTATCCCTCGGCATAGATGAGCGGGTCGAACGGCGCGACGACGTGCAGCACCGTCAGGCGCCCCCGCGCGAGCCGCGCAAGCTTGACCGCGGAATTGAGCGCCTTCAAGGACAGCCGCGAGCCGTCGATGGGGACCAAGATGTGCTTGTACATGCAGCCTCCAGTGTGTCCGGATCGGATGCCGGGCGGGGACTCAAGGTGAACCATGCGCATCGACGACCGGTCCAAGAAAAGTCGCACTGCCGCGCCGGATCAGCATAGCACGGCCCGCATGCTCCGGGCATGACGGTGACGCTGCGGGACAAGCTGTTCACCCGCAGTGCCGCTCTCTATAATCGACCGATCACCGGGAATCGCATCACGACGATGGCGCACCGCTTGACGAAGATCGTAACGCGCACCGGGGACGGCGGCACGACCGGGCTTGCCGACGGCATGCGCCTGCCCAAGGACGCGCCGCGCATCGAGGCGATGGGCGCGGTCGACGAGCTGAACAGCGTGATCGGGATTCTGCTCGCAGAAGAGGTGCCCGAAGCGATCCGCGCCTGCCTCACCGAAGTGCAACACGATCTGTTCGACCTCGGCGGCGAGCTCTCCGCGCCCGGTCACCCCGTGCTCGCCGACACGCACGTTGCCCGGCTCGACGCCGAGCTCGAGCGCCACAATGCCGCGCTGCCGCCGCTCGAGGATTTCATTCTGCCCGGCGGGACGCCGGCGGCCGCAATTGCGCACTTGGCGCGAACCGTCTGCCGCCGCGCTGAACGCCGGGTCGTCGTGCTGGCGCGCACCGAAAGCCTCTCCCCGCTCGCGCAGCAATATCTCAACCGCCTCTCGGACCTGATGTTCGTGCTGGCGCGGACCCTGAACCGTCATGCGGGCGCGCCCGATATCCTCTGGCGCGGTCCCGCCGGGCGCCCGTGAACCGCCCGCCGTCCGAGAAGGACACGCAAGTCGCTGAGCTGGCAGCGCTTCTGGCGCAGTGCGGGCTGGGCAAGCAGGATGCGTTTGCCGCACTCTACCGCGCAACGTCGGCGAAACTATTTGGCCTCGCGATCCGTATATTGAGAAGGGAGGACTGGGCCGAGGAAGTGCTGCAGGAGGCATACGTGAACATCTGGAACCACGCCGCCGACTACGCCGCCGCGAAAAGCGCGCCGCTCACCTGGATGGCGAGCATCGTGCGCAACCGGTGTCTCGACTGGCTGCGCCGTCCGCAGCGCGAGATGAGCGGCGAGCAGTTCGAGTTCACCATCGAGTCCCGGCAGGATGAGGCGCCGGGACCGCTGGAACAGGCGCTGGCCGCGGGCGAGGCCGGCGAGCTCGCGCGCTGCCTGGAGAGCCTCGAGGGCGACCAGCGCCGCGCGATTCAGCTCGCCTTCTACCACGGCCTGACCCACGCCGAGATTGCCGGCGAAATGAAGCGGCCCCTGGGCACCGTCAAGACCTGGATCCGGCGCGGGCTCATGCAGCTCAAAGGCTGCCTCGACTCAGGAGACGATCAATGAGATATCGCGACCCCGAACTGCGCGACAGACTCGCGGCCGAGTACGTGCTCGGCACGATGAGCGCGCGCGCGCGGGCACGCTTCAGGAGCCTGCTCAGGTACGACGCGGGCCTGCGGAGGGTCGTGGCCGAGTGGGAAGCCCGGCTTACCCCGCTTGCGCACTCGGCGCCGGCGGTGGAGCCACCCTCGCGTGTCTGGAAGAACATCGAAGCGCGGATTCGTCCGGCGCGCCGCGCCCCGGGGTTCTGGAGCGCCCTCGGCTTCTGGCGCGCGCTCGCGACCGCGGGCATCGCCGCGGCCCTCGTCATGGCGGTCTTCGTCGGCGCGCCGCGCGATTCGGACGCGCCCGTCGACATGGTGGCGGTCATGCAGGATCGCGACGCAGTGCCCGCCATGGTGGTGCTGTGGCCGCAGCAGAAAACGAAGGAATACCCGTATCTGCAGGTGAAGGCCGTCTACCAGCCGGAGACGCTGCCCGGCACGTCGCTCGAGTTGTGGATGCTGCCCGGGGGTTCAGCGCCACCGGTATCGCTCGGCGTGATCGACGTGTCGATGGGAAAACCGCAAATGGTCAAGATCAGGGAAGCGCACATGCGCGCGGTCGGCGAGGCCTGGGCGGTTGCGCTCAGCATGGAGCCGCAGGGCGGATCGCCGACGGGGCGGCCCACCACGGGGTACCTCTATCACGGCCTGTGCGTGAAGGTGATGTAAGCGGCTGCCCTTTTCGAGATTCTCTGACGACGTGAAAATCGTTTCGAACCGCCAAGACGCCAAGACCGCCAAGGAAACCAGTTCCTGACGAAAACGAAGGACCAAGCCTTCAATATGCTCGCCGTGCCTGCATTCTCCCGGGCCTGCAGATTCTTGTTCTTGCTCTTGTCTTAATTATTGTTCTGTCTTTCTTGGCGTCTTGGCGGTTCGATTGAATCTTTTCTTGCCGTCCCGAGTGCGCCCCGCTGGCCGCCAGTCACCGACGCCGAGCGCGCACGCGCTCGAGTTCAGAGCAGATGGCCGCGGCGCCAGCCGCAAGCCGCGGGCCGGCGCGCTGAATCGCATCCGCAGGGACGAAGGCGACAGGAATCGCGCTGAGCGCCGTCACCGGCTCGGCGCGCCACTGCGCGACGAAATCCGCCGCGCTCGCCGCCGAGCTGCCGCCGACTACCGCCTCGGGACGCGCGGCCAGCACCGCCTCGAGCGAAACCGTGGGCGTGAGCACCGGCGCGCGGGCGAACACGTTCACCCCGCCGCACAGTGCGATGACATCACTGATGAAGTGCTCGCCGTTGACAGTGATGAACGGCCGGTGCCAGATTTCGTAGAAGACGCGCACCGGCGGCCGCGCGGCGTAGCGCCGCCGCAGCACATCGACTTCCTGCTCGAAGGCGGCCGCAGCGCCGGCGGCGGCCGCTGCCGAGCCGGCGATGACGTCCTGCACCAGCGCCCCGGGCCGGTCGCCGCTGGGTGGCTGGCCGGCGCTCACGCCGAGAAAGGCGAGGACCGGCGTCTCGCCGGCGACGATCTGGTCGGCGACGATGACGGCGAGGTCGATGCTGATCGCGAACCCGACGCCCTCATTGCCGCCGCTGCTGGTGAAGATCTGGTCGTTGATGCCGATCACCCGGCCCCGGGCGTCGACCAGCGGGCCGCCCGAGTTGCCCGGGTTGATGGCGGCGTCGGTCTGCACCATGCTGATGTTGTCCACGACCCGGTCGATCGCGCTCACTATTCCGGCCGTCACGGTCTGGTCGAGGCCGAACGGACTGCCCAGCGCCACCGCGATCTGGCCGACCGCCAGCTCCTCGCCGATGGCGAGCACCGCCACGGGCAGCGGACCCTCGGGATCGATCTTGACGACACCGATGTCGGTCGGTGAATGGGTGCCCACGACGTCCCCGGTCGTGGTGGTCCCGTCGGCCAGGCGCACCGTCACGGTGCCGGAGCTGCCCAGGACGTGCGCGGCGGTGAGGATGTAGCCGTCGGCGTCGTAGATGACACCGGACCCGAGGCCGGCCCCGGTTTCGAGCTGCACCACCGCAGGACCCACGAGGGCGGCGACGCGCGCCACCCGCTCGTCCTCGCCGAGGAAAGGCACCGCAGGCGTCG
>JBFKNN010000115.1:0-10065 GCA_041629335.1 Burkholderiales bacterium
CGTCGCCCGCCAGCCGCGTTTCGACCCGCTCGCCAGGGGCGAGGTCGTGACCACCGGCACGCTCACCGCTGCGCTGCCGGTCGCAGCCGGCGAAACCTGGCGCTCGGCCTACGCCGGGCTCGATACCTCCGGCCTCACCCTGCGCTTCACCACCTGACCGGCTCTGCGGTCACACAAACAATCTCATGTTTTACATGAGATACTGTATTGAAGTATCTGATATTAACCGATATTACCTATCCATTAGTCATAGCAGCGCCTGCAGCGCGGTGGCAATCCCGAGGAACGAGAAGAAGCCGACGACGTCGGTCACGGTGGTGAGCACTATTGACGAAGCCTGCGCCGGGTCGAGCCCGAAGCGCGACAACGCGATCGGGATCAAGGCACCCGAGAACCCCGCGGCAATCATCGAGATCACCATCGCCACGCTGATCACCACGCACAGGCCGGCAGAGCCGCTCCAGAAATAGACGCCGAGCGCGGTCGTCGCCGCGACTGCCACCCCGTTAAATAATCCCACGCCGATTTCCTTGAAGACGACGCGCGGCAGCTGCCTGATGCTGATCTCCCGCAGGGCAAGCCCGCGCATGGTGACCGCCAGCGCTTGCGCGCCGGCGTTCCCGGACTGCCCCGCCACTACCGGCAACAGCACCGCCAGCGCGGTGAACTTGGCGATGGTGTCCTCGAACAGCCCTACCACCGCTGCCGCCAGGAATGCCGTGGCGAGGTTGATCTGCAGCCACGGCAGGCGCTTGCGCACCGCGAATCCGGTCGGGGACAGCGCGCGCTCGTCCTTGTGCGCGCCGACCATGGTCTGGATGTCGAGAGTCACCTCCTCCTGCAGGGCGGCGAACAATGCGCTCGCATGAATGACGCCGAGCAGGCGTCCCGATACGTTCACCACCGGCAGCGCCGACACCCGGTGCTGCTCGATACGCTCGACGACCTCCTCCTTGTCCGCCAGATCGAGCACCGCCGCGGGCACGGGGCGCGCGAGGCGGCTCAGGATTTCGTCCTGCACCGCGACCGCGATGTCCTGCACGTCCACCCGGCCCGTGAGCTTGCCGTCGTCGTCGACAAGGTAGAGCTCGCGCAGCGCGCGCGTCTTCTTGAACCCTTTCATGCGGGCGAGGGCCTCGGCCACCGTCATGCCGGCGCGGAAGCTCACCACGCGCGGGTCCATCAGCCGGCCCGCGGTGTCCGGCGCGTAGCCCATCAGCCCCTCGACCATCTTGCGCGCGGCGGCCTCCATCAGGTTGAGGCAGCGCGCGCGCTGGTCGGCCTCGAGCGCATGCAGCAGCTCGGCCGCAAGCGGCGGGTCCATACCCGAGAGCAGTCCCGTCAGCGGCCCGTCGGGAAGCTCCTCGAGCAACGCCTCCTGCACATCCTCGGCGAGCTGCTCGAAGACCGGAACCGTGACCGACGCCGGCTGCACCTTCAGCGCCTCCGTCACCTCCGCGATAGGCAGGGTCTCGATGCGCCGCGCAGCCTCGCGCGGGAAATCCCGGAGGAAGCGCGCCTCGAGCGCGTTGATTGCCGACGATGCTTCAGCGTTCATTCTTGTCCTCCTTGTCCCCCACGCGTCCCACGTTGGGCAGCAGGCTCACGGCGAACTGCGCCAGCGCGGATACGCTCTGCCAGTAAGCGTTGCCGATCGCGCCCAGCGTCTCGCCGGTTGCCTGCGACACCGGCCGCGGGCGCGATTCAGCCAGTGCCGCGGCCAGCGCCTGACGGTGAAGCGCGCCCACCAGGCGGTCCTGGCGCTCGACGACCGCCAGCGCCGGAAAATCGTGCCAGCCGGCATGGTCACGCACCGAGGTAACCGGCGTCAGCGCCGGCACGCGGGGCGCTGGCTGGCGCATGAGCCGCGACAACGGCTCGCGCGGTCCTGCCCTCAGGAGCGCCGCCGCGGTGACGATGCCGGTCACGCGCCACTCGCCTTCCACGACGAACACGACGTCGTGCAGCGCTCCCTCGAATCGGCGCAGCTGCTCGGTGGCGTCCTGGGCCGGCGTATCGGGCGCGAGCGCGAGCGGCCACGGCTCCATCCAGGCACCCGCGGTATCGCGCGGGTAGCCGATCAGCAGCCGCACGGCGACCGCCACCGCGACCGGCAGCCGCTCGAGTGCGCGCGCCTGGCGCTCCGGCGGAAGATGCGTCAGCAGCGCCGCGGTCGGCTGCGGGCCGAGGACCTCGGCGAGCGCCATCAAGGTGCTTTCTTCGAGCTCCTCGGCGCAGCGCGCCGAGTACGGCGGCGCCATGCGCCGCACGACGGCGGCGGCCACCTTCACCGGCAGCTCGGCCAGAAACGCGGCAGTTTCGGCGCTCGGCAGCGATTCGAGAACCTGCGCCGCCTCTGCCGGATGGTTCGCCGCAAAGGCTTCGCTCAGGCCGCGCGTCTCACGCGTCATGATTGCGCCCGATCACCAGCACGATAGGCTCCTCGTTGAAGACCTTGGCCGGCAGCGTTACCCGCCCCTCGTCGCATTCGATCACCAGCGAGACCGGGGTGAGATCGAGAATCCTGCCCTCGTAGCCCGCGACGCGTACCCGCTGCCCGACGCCGAAGGCCTGGCGCAGGTAGTGCGCGCCGATGACATTGCTGATGAAGGTGCGCGCGCCGAGGCTCACCGCCAGCGCGAGCCCGCCGATCACGGCGCCGGCCACCACCGCCGCAAGAATCACGAGGAAGGTGATCTTGACGCCGATCTGGTCGGCGCCGACCACCACCGCCACCATGAGCAATGTGCCTTGCACGATGCGGCCGAGCAGCACCCGTTGCGTCTCAGGCAGACCGGTCAGCGCCGCAATCGTCACGTCGCGGGCGAGCCCCGACAGGAGCGCGCCGGCGATGACGATCAGCACGCCGGCAAACAGCGTCGGCAGATAGCTCACGACGTCCTTCAGCCAGGCGGTGAATACGGCCAGCCCCAGCACCTGAGTCGATGCCGCGACAAAGAACAGGATCACCACCCAGAACAGCAGGCTGCCGACGATCTGAATCGAGGACGACGGAAGCCGGGGCGCGCCCTCGGTGCGGCCGCGGAACATCCGGTGCAGCAGCAGCTCGAGCACGTTCATGAGCTTCACCGCAACCCCGCGCAGCAGGCGCGCAACCGCCCAGCCCACCAGCAGCAGGAGCGTTGCGCCCAGCACGCTCGGCGCGTACTCCGCCAGCCGCGCCCCGATCTGCGAAAAGGCCGCCCCGACGGCAGCGCTCCAGCTCTCGTACGAGTTCATGTCTCCTCCCTCTTCGACCTAGCGGCGCCTCGCACCCATTACCCCACGCACCTCGCGTATCAGCGCAAGCACGCGCGCGAGCTGGTCGAGATTCTCGACTTCGATCGTGAACAGCATGCGTGCCGCCATGTCGGCACTCGCCGACCGGGTTGCGGTCACGTTGATGCGCTCACGCGACAGCACCTCGGAAATGTCGCGCAGCAGGCCGGTGCGGTCCACGGCCTCGACCTCGATGTCGACCGGGAACGCGGCATCCTTGGCGTCACCCCATTCCGCCGCCATCAACCGCTCCGGTGCGAGCCGTCGGACGTTGGCGCAGGCCGCGCGATGGACGGTCACGCCGCGGCCGCGCGTGACAAAGCCGACGATCGGTTCCGGCGGCGCGGGCTTGCAGCATTTCGCGCTCTGCGTCATCAGCCTGTCCACGCCGACCACGAGGATGCTGCCACGCTTGCTCGCACGCGAGCGCCGCGTGGGAACGGCCGACTCCGCAGGCACCGCGGGCTGCGAATCCGGGCGCAGCGCGTCGCCCAGCTGCTTGGGGCCGATTTCGCCACGGCCCAGATCGGCCAGGAAATCGTTGATCTTGGCGTAGCCCAGCTCGTGCGCGATCTTCTCGTGCTTGAGCGCGGTCAGCCCCTGTCGCTGCAGCTCGCGCTCGAGCAACGTGCGCCCCTGTGCCGTCGACGTTTCGTAGTTCTGGCGGTTGAACCACTGGCGCACCTTGGTGCGCGCACCCTGGCTCTTGATGTAGCCAAGCGCCGGGTTGAGCCAATCCCGGCTCGGCCCGCCCTGCTTCGCCGCGAGGATTTCCACCTGCTGGCCGTTCGCGAGCGGCGTATTGAGCGGCACCATCGCACCGTCCACCTTTGCCCCGCGGCAGCGGTGGCCGAGCTCGGTGTGCACGTGGTAAGCGAAGTCGATGGGGGTCGCGCCTTTCGGCAGGTCGATCACCTTGCCCTGCGGCGTGAGCACGTAGACCGCGTCCTCGAACAGGCCGGTCTTGAACTGCTCGGCAAGCTCCCCCGCGTCGCTCACCTCGTCCTTCCATTCCAGGATCTGGCGCAGCCAGGCGATCTTCTCGTCGTAGCCGCGCTCGCGGCGCCCGCCTTCCTTGTAGCGCCAGTGCGCCGCGACCCCGAGTTCGGAGTGCTGGTGCATCTCGTCGGTGCGAATCTGCACCTCCACCGCCTTGCCCTCCGGGCCGATCACCGCGGTGTGCAGCGAACGGTAGTTGTTGCGCTTCGGCCGTGCGATGTAATCATCGAATTCCTTGGGGATCGGCGACCACAGGTGGTGGATCAACCCCAGGGCGGCGTAGCAGTCCTTTACCGTTTTCACCAGCACGCGCACCGCGCGCACGTCGTAGAGCGCCTCGAAGTCGAGCCCCTTGCGCTGCATTTTCCTGTAGATGCTGTAGATGTGCTTGGGCCGGCCGGTGACCTCGGCCTCGACACCAGCCTGCGCGAGCTCGCCCTTGAGGAGCGCGATCACGCCCTCGATGTAACGCTCCCGGCTGCCGCGCTTCTCGTCGAGAAGCCGGGCAACGCGCTTGTAGGTATCCGGATCGAGAACGCGGAAGGCGAGATCCTCGAGCTCCCATTTCACCTGCCACACCCCGAGCCGGTTCGCGAGCGGCGCGAAGATATCGTTGGTGAGCGAAGCCACCTCCTCGCGCCACGCTCGCTCCCCGCTCTTCACCGCGCGGCGCAGCTCATTGAGATGATCGGCGAGGCGGATCAGCACAACGCGCACGTCCTGCACCATGGCAAGCAGCATCTTGCGCAGCGCCTCGAGCTGGGCCGCCTGCTCCTCCGGCTTGAGCGCCGCCAGTTTGCGGCTCGAAAGCGCGCCGATCTCGCCCATGCGGACGACTCCCTCGGCAAGCTCGGCGATCGTCGGTCCGAACACCTCCCGGATACGGGCAGCGGCTTCAGGCGCGGCCTCCACGGCCGGGAACAGGATGGCCGCAGCCAGCACCTGGTCGTCGAGCCGCAGCCCGGCGAGGATTCCCGCCGTGGCGATGGCGTGCTCGAGCAACGGCTCGCCGCCGGCCGCGCGGTGCCCGCCGTAGGCCGCCGCGGCGAACTCGAGCGCCTGCCGCACGGTGCGCGCTTCCGCCGCCGTGAACCGCTCCTCGAGGCTGCTAAGCCATTCAGCCGCTTGCGCGCCGGGACCCGCCTCGACCAGCTGGAGATGTGCCTTCTTCATTGCCCGGTTGCGTGATTGATGTTGTTCGTGCCGCCCGTGGCCGCCTGTTTTCGCGGCGAGCCTTCGGCGCGGCTTTGATTGCCCATTATGGCACCAGTTTCGCGCACCGTCTGCGCGGTCCGCCTGTAACACCCGTGCCAGCCCGGCGCCCTTGGCGCCCGGAAATTAAACTTTGCCTCGGGACCGCTTGTCATATTTCCTGCAATGCCCGTAGCATGGGGTCGCTTCCGCCTGATTGGCGAGACCGCCCCGCCGCCAATCCGGGAAAGAACATGGACCGACCCCACTTTTACGACGAAATGTACGCCGAGGACGGCACGGTGCGGCCGCACTACCGTGCCTATGCCGAATGGCTCGGCGGGAAAACCCGGGAATACCTGCTGCAGAAGCAGCACGAGGCGGACGCGCTCTACACCCGCCACGGTATCACGTTCGCCGTCTACGGGCAGGAAAGCGGCACGGAGCGATCCATCCCGTTCGACATCGTGCCCCGCATCCTCAACCGCGAATCCTGGAAGATGATTCATGACGGCGTATGCCAGCGGCTGCGCGCGCTCAACGCCTTCCTCACAGACATCTACCACGAGCAGAAGATCATCGAGGCCGGGGTGGTCCCGCGCGAAAACGTGATCGGCAATAAACTGTACCGGCCGGAGATGGTGGGAGTCGACGTTCCGGGCGGCGTCTACGTGCACGTCGCAGGGATCGATATCGTCAAGGCCGACGACGGCAAGTTCTTCGTGCTCGAGGACAACTTGCGCACCCCGTCCGGGGTGTCGTACGTGCTCGAGAACCGCAAGATGATGACCCGGCTGTTCCCGGAGCTGTTCTCGAGCATGCCGGTCGCCCCGGTCGACCACTATACCGACGTGCTGCTCGACAACCTTCGCGCGGTTGCGCCGGCCGGGGTGAGCGACCCGACGGTGGTGGTGCTCACGCCGGGCATCTACAACAGCGCCTATTTCGAGCATGCGTTCCTCGCCCAGCAGATGGGCGTCGAGCTGGTCGAGGGCCAGGATCTGTTCGTCGCGAACGAGATCGTGTACATGCGCACCACGCGCGGACCCCAGCGCGTCGACGTGATCTACCGCCGCATCGACGACGATTTCCTGGATCCGCTTGCGTTCCGGCCGGATTCCGTGCTCGGTGTAGCCGGGCTGCTCGCCGCCTACCGTGCCGGCAACGTGACGCTCGCCAATGCCATCGGCACCGGCGTGGCCGACGACAAGGCGACCTACGTCTTCGTGCCGGACATGATCCGCTTCTACCTCGACGAGGAGCCCATCCTGTCCAACGTCCCGACCTGGCAGTTGCGCAAGCCCGACGACCTGCGCTACGCGCTCGACCACCTCGCGGAGCTAGTGGTGAAGGAAGTGCAGGGATCCGGCGGCTACGGCATGCTGGTCGGCCCGGCCGCGAGCCGCGAGGAGATCGAGAACTTCCGCGCCCGCATCGAGGCGCGGCCGGACAACTACATCGCCCAGCCGACCCTCGCGCTCTCGACCTGCCCGACATTCTGCGGCAGCGGAACCGCGCCGCGTCATGTGGACCTGCGCCCCTATGCGCTGTGCGGCAAGCAGGTCACGGTGGTGCCCGGCGGCCTCACCCGGGTCGCGCTGCGCGAAGGCTCGCTCGTGGTGAACTCGTCCCAGGGCGGCGGCACCAAGGACACCTGGGTCCTGGAGGACTGACCATGCTCTCCCGCGCCGCCAACAATCTCTACTGGATGTCGCGCCACATCGAGCGCGCGGAGAACATCGCGCGCATGCTGGACGTGACGTTCCGCATGTCGTCGCTGCCGTACCGCGTGCTCGATCCCGGCCAGTCCTGGGCGGAGCCGTGGGCGCTGCCGCTCGTCATCACCGGCAATGCAACCGGGTTCTACGAGCGCTATCCCGGCCAGCTCGCGGCGGACAACGTACTGCAATACATGGCGCTTGACCCGGGCAACCCGTCCAGCATCTACTCGTGCATCCAGTCGGCGCGGGAAGCCGCACGCACCATGCGCGGCGTCATTACCACCGAGATGTACGAGGACATCAACGGCTTCTGGCTCGAGCTGCGCAATCGAGATTACGCAAGCCTCGCCGGGGGCGGGATGAGCGAGTTCTTCGACTGGGTGAAGACCCAGTCGCACCAGTTCCGCGGCGTCACGTTCGGCACCATGCTGCGCGACGAGGCATACCAGTTCATGCGACTCGGCACATTTCTCGAGCGCGCCGACAATACCGCGCGCATCCTCGACGTGAAATATCACACCCTGCTGCCGAGCGCCCAGGATGTCGGCGGCGCGGTCGACTACTACCAATGGGGCGCGCTGCTGCGCTCGGTGAGTGCGTTGAGCTCCTACCGCCGTATCTACCGCGACGTCATCACGCCGATCAAGGTTGCGGAGCTGCTGATTCTGCGCGACAACATGCCGCGCTCGCTGCACGCGTGCATGAACGAGATGTACGAGATCCTGTGCCAGATCTGCGATGAGTCATCGCTCGAGCCCGAGCGGCTGGCGGGAGAAATCCATGCACAGCTGCACTACGGGCGCACCGAGCAGATCATCAGCCGGGGCCTGCACGAATACCTGATGGATTTCCTCGACAAGCTCTCCACGCTGAACAGCGAGATCAACCAGCATTTCCTGGTGCCGGTTTACAGCCAGCAGCAGATGATGTCACCACATGCGAAAGAAACGCGCTTGTCAAAGGCCACGCTTTAAAATAAGCTCGCGGCTCGATTGCTGAGCGCCCCAGAGATATGACTTATTGCGCCGCTGTAAACCTGGATGCCGGAATGGTGTTCGCCTCGGACTCGCGCACCAACGCGGGGGTCGACCAAGTGGCGAGCTTCCGCAAGATGCACGTCTTCGCCAGCGCCGGCGATCGCGTCATCGTCCTGCTCGCAGGCGGCAACCTGTCAATTTCGCAAGGGGTGGTAAAGCGCCTCTCGCGCGACGGCCGCAATCACGAGCAGAACAGGACCCTCATGGAGGCCGAGTCCATGAACGAGGTCGCTGAGTTGGTAGGCGACGCCCTGCGCGCAATGCGCAACCGCGACGGAAAATACCTGCAGCAGGGCAATATCGACTACAGCGCCTCGTTCATCGTCGGCGGGCAGATCGCCGGCGGCGAGCAGCGGCTGTTCCATGTCTACAGCGAAGGCAATTTCATCGAGGCGACCCGCGAGACGCCGTATTTCCAGATCGGCGAGAGCAAGTACGGCAAGCCGGTGATCGACCGGGTGATCAAGGCCGAGACCGATCTGCTCGAGGCGACGAAATGCCTGCTGGTCTCGTTCGATTCCACCATGCGCAGCAACATTTCCGTCGGGTTGCCGATCGACGTGCTGATCTACAAGCATGACAGCCTGCAGGTCGGCGTGCAGCGGCATATCGTCGAAAGCGACCCCTACTTCACGATGATCCACCGCCAGTGGGGCGACGGATTGCGCAAGGTATTCGCCCAGCTGCCCAACCCGGAGTGGCCCATGGGAACCGGGCGCTGAAGCGGCCGAACCGCAACCGGGGGTTTCCAACGCTTGCGCGTCAGCATCGCACACCGCACCCACTACCGTTTCGACCGCGCGGTCCGCCTCGCGCCGCACGAGATCCGGCTGCGGCCTGCGCCGCACAGCCGCACGCCGACCGCGGCCTATGAACTGCAAGTAGGACCGGCGCAGCACCGGGTCCACTGGCAGCACGACTCGGCCGGAAACCAGGTGGCGCGCGTCGTGTTCCAGGAGCCCGCTTCCGAGCTCGCGATTGACGTTGCCTTCGACGCCGATATCACGCAATTCAACCCTTTCGACTTTCTGCTCGATCCGCGCGCCGAGCACCTGCCGGTCGATTATTCCCACGAAAGCGCCAACCTGACGCCATACCTCCAGGCCACCGAGCACGGCCCGCGGCTGCTCGAGTGGCTGCGCGGGTTCGAGGCGCAACGCCACGACGACCCAAGCACGCTCGACACGCTGATGCGGCTCAATCAGCAGGTCGCGGCGACCATCCGGTACCTCGTGCGCCACGACCCCGGCGTGCAAAGCTGCGAGGCAACGCTGGCCGCGGCGAGCGGTTCGTGCCGCGACAGCGGATGGCTGCTGGTCCAGGCGCTGCGCCACTGTGGCGTCGCGTCGCGTTTCGTGTCCGGCTACCTCGTCCAGCTGGCCGGTATCACGCACGCTATGACCCAGGAGAGCGTGGACGAAAAGGACCGCGTCGACCTGCACGCCTGGGCCGAGGCCTATCTGCCCGGCGCGGGATGGATCGGCTTCGACGCCACATCCGGCCTGCTGGCAGCCGAAGGGCATATTCCGCTGGCGGTCTCGGCCACGCACGAAGGCGCCGCGCCGGTCAGTGGCACGGTCGAGCCAAGCGCGGTCGAACTCGAGTTCGACATGAGACTTACCCGCATCGATGGCCGCTCCTGACAGCGGCTCTCCCTATACGGCCGCGATCCGCGCCACCATCGACCGCGTAGGCGCGGCAGTCGACGCCGACCTGGGCGCGCACGGCGCAAGCCTCACGCACGGCTGCGAGCCGACCTTCGTCTCCGCGACCGACCGCGATGCCGCGGAATGGAACCGCGCGGCGCTCGGCCCGCAGAAGCGCGCAGCCGGGGAGGC
>JBFKNN010000116.1:0-10052 GCA_041629335.1 Burkholderiales bacterium
ACGTCGAGGACCTGCACCGGCGGCGCGGCGAATTCGCCGACGAACGGCGGCAGGCCTGCGATCAGCAATGTATGCAGCGCAACGCTTGCGGCGATACACCAGAGCAGCAGTTGGTTGCGGTGCCGGCGGACGGGCCGCGCTGGCGGCAAACCGCTTCCGGTCGGATCTGGCTCTTCTGACATGCGTGCAGCGCGCGCGGCGCAAACGAGCACCGCGAACAAATGGGATTATCGGACGAATCCGCCGTCGCCGCGAAACGGCAACAGCGGGTGATGAAGTGCCGCGTCTAGCGCGTGACGGCGACCGCGTCGGTCAGACGGTAGTACAGGCCCATCGGATCGTCGCGCAGGACGATCAGCCGGCCCGAGAGCACCACCGGCTCGAATCCATACTTGACCGGGGTCTTGGCCTGCACCTCCACCAGCTGGTCCGGGCCGCCGGGCAGGCAGAACGCGCAGGAAGGTGGCAGCGCGGTCAGGATGAAACGCTTCTGCTTCTCGCCCATGTCGAGCGGCAGCATGAAGCCCTGCAGCTTGACCTCCTTCTTGTCGAGCGCGGTAATCGCCTTGGAGAACTGCGGCACGAAGCGGTCCTTCTCTTTCACCGGGGTCACCTCGGCGAGCGTCTTCCACGACACGACGCCCTTCAGCTCAGGCAGCGCCGGCATCGGCATCGCCGCCTGCGGCGCTTCGGCCGCCGGCCCGCCCCTCGACGAGAGCTCCTTCTGGTCCTTGAACGCCCATACCGCGGCCGGGCTCGAAACGAACAGTGCGATCAGCGCGATCATCAATCTCATGGCTGGTCCTTTCGCCGGGGGCTTGCCGCGCCCGCCAGGCAGTCCGGGCTGGAATTCTACTCCACCGCCGCGAGTGCAGCGCATCCGTCAATGCTTGTGCTTCATCCCGCAGTACTTGCCGATGCCGAGCCCCTTGCAGTCCTTGGCGAGCTGCTCGTGGCACGCTTTTTCGCCCTTGCCGGATTCCAGGCATTTCGCGGCGTTCAAGTGCGCCTCGGCCATCGCCCGATGGTCGGCGATCGCCGTGGTCACGTGCGGATCGGGGGTTTTTTCCGCCGCCCCGGCCGCACCGAGCGGCGCCACAACTGCGAAGCAGAACAATACTCTTATTAAAAACATAAAGATAGCTTCTTCTTGTGTTTCGTGCCCGTGCCGGCTCAACCCTGCGCCAGCGTGTGCGCGATGTCGGTGCGGTAGGCGCGCCACGCCGGCAGCAGCGCCGAGACCACGCCCACCGCCAGCGCCAAAGCGACGAGCCACAGCTCGCCGGGCATCCAGGTGAAGCCGGTCACGGCGACCTGCTGGGCGCTCTTCAGCATGGCCCCAAGCGCTTCCGTGAGCGCGTGTCCCAGCACCAGCCCCGCCGCGGCGCCCAGCATTGCGAGCAACAACCCTTCGAACAGCATCAGCGCGAGCAGCTTCGACGGCCGCGCGCCGAGGGCGCGCATGACCGCGAGATCGTAGCGGCGCTCGTTCAAGGCGTTGTAGAGGGCGATGAACAGCGACAGCCCCGCCGAGAGGATCAGCACCAGCGCGAACCCGCGCAGCACGTTGACGCCAACGCCGATAATCGAGAACAACCGTGCCGTCTCGTATGCGGGGGAGGCGGCCTGCATCGTGCTGTTGTTGTTGATGTAGCGCGGCAGCACGGCGACCGCAAGCGGGCTCGCGTACTGGATCAAGAGCGCGGTGATCTCCTTGTCCTCGTCGCTTGCCGCCTTGTCTTTTTTGTCCATGCCCTGGTGCTCGTCGTGCACCGCCCAGACCGATTCCACGCTGGTCAGCACGAGCCGGTCGAGCACCGAGCCGCTGCGCGCCAGCACGCCGGTGACCACGTACGGGGACTCGCCATGCTCGTCGCCGGGCTTGTCGCCGACCCCGTGCGCGCCGGTAAACTTGTCGCCGACCTTGAGCCGTTCGCGTTCAGCCACCTCGGCGCCGAGCACGGCCTCGAGCGGCTTGTCCCACGCGCGCCCGGCCGCGAGCTTGCCGCCGTAATGCCGCAGGTAGTCGTGGTTGGTGCCGACGATGCGAAAGCCCTTGTAGCTGTCGCCGAGTGCGAGCGGGATCGTGTGCTTGACCATGCGGTGCCCGGCGATCTCCTTCGCCTCCTTCAGGGGGATGTTGCCGGTCGGCACGTCGAGGTGGTAGATCGCCGACAGGATCACCTGCATCGGGCTGCCCTTCGCGCCTGCGACGAGATCGATTCCACGCGCATCGCGGCCCATGCGCTCTTCGAGTTGAGCCGTCGTCAGCAACAGCAGCGTGATGATCGCGATCCCCAGCGCGAGCAGCAGCACGTTAAGGATCGTACTGAGCGCCCGCGCCCGCAGGTACGAAAAACTGATGCTCGCGAGATTCATGCCGCCCTGCCGAGCACGAAATGATGTGACAAGCGCGCCTTGATGCGCTGGTCGTGGGTCGCGATCACCAGTGTCGCGCCGCACGCGCGTGCTTGCTCGGTGAGCAGCGTGAGCGCCTGCTCGCAGTTGCCATCGTCGAGATTGGAAGTCGGTTCGTCGGCGAGCAGCAGCCGCGGGCGGTTCACCACCGCCCTCGCGATGGCGACGCGCTGCGCCTGGCCGTGCGAGAGCTCGTGCGGTCGCGCGCCGGCCTTGTCGGCAAGACCGAGTCCGGCAAGCACGATGCGCACGCGCTGGTGGTCCTGTGTCAGACCCGCGAGATACTGCGCGAGCACCAGGTTTTCACTCACGGTGAGGCTCGGGACCAGGTGCAGCCGCTGCAGCACGATGCCGATGTGCTGGCCACGAAAACGGTCGAGGGCGGCAGCGGGCAGCGCGCCGATATCCTGCCCCGCGACGGTTACCTTGCCCGCGCTGGGCTTGAGTATGCCGGCGAGAACGTGCAGCAGCGTCGTCTTGCCGCTGCCCGAAGGGCCCAGAACGAGGCAGTGCGCACCCTGCTCGACTTTCCACGCGGGGACACTCAGGACCTCGCGGTCGCGGTAGGCGTGCTTCAGGTCGCGCAGCGTGAACATCGTTGATTTTCTCCGAGCGCGATTGTAGGCGGCGCGCTGCGCGGCGGCAATACTCGCGGGGTGAAGACCTGCGCACCGCCGGTGCTATACTCGACCGTCCATGAAGACCGTGCTGTTGTGGCTGATCGACGGCTACAGGCTCCTCCTCTCGCCCCTCTTCGGGCAGCAGTGCCGCTTCTATCCGACCTGTTCGAGCTACGCGCGCGAGGCGATCGAGGTGCATGGCGCCCTGTGCGGGACCTGGCTCACCGTAAAGCGCATCGTCAAGTGCGCGCCGTGGCACCCCGGCGGCGTCGATCCCGTGCCACCTAAAGGCAGAAGGAAGAAGGAGGAAGGAAGAAGAGAAGGGCGCTGACCAACATACCCTTCTGCCTTCTGCCTTCTGCCTTCTGCCTTCTGCGTTCAGCCGGCCACCCGGCAAAGCAGCCCTTTCAGGTACTCGCCCTCCGGGAAGTTGAGCGCCACGGGATGGTCGGCAGCCGCATGCAGCCAGGACTCGATCCGCGCATCGACCTGCGCGTCGAGCGCCGCCCCGGCGACGATCTTCTGGAAGAGGTCCGCGTCGACTCCGCCCGAGCACGAGAAGGTCATCAGCGTCCCTCCCGGGCGCAGCAGCTTGAAGCCGACGAGGTTGATGTCCTTGTAGGCGCGCGCGGCGCGCGCCGCATGCGCGGCGGTGGGGGCGAACTTGGGCGGGTCGAGCACGATCACGTCGAAACTGCGTCCCTCGTCGCGCAGCTGCCTCAAGGCTGCGAACACGTCGGCTTCACGCCACTCCACCTGAACCGGCGCGTTGAGCGCAGCATTCGCGCGTGCGGTCTCGAGCGCTGGCGCCGAGCTGTCGATGGCCAGCACCGATTTGGCGCCAGCGGCGCCGGCATTCAGCGCGAACCCGCCCGCGTAGCAGAAACAGTCGAGGACATCGCGCCCCTTGGCGAGCGCGCGTAGCCGCAGGCGGTTGTCGCGCTGGTCGAGGTAGAAGCCGGTTTTGTGCCCGTGATCGAGCTCGACGCGAAAACGCAGGCCGTGCTCATGGATCACGAGTTCGCCCGAGGGAAGCGCCCCGCGGACAGGCCCTGTGCGAGGCTTGAGGCCCTCGAGCGCGCGCACGTCGGCATCCGAGCGCTCCCACACGCGCGCGACACCGGGCAGGGCAGCGAGCGCATCGGCGATCGCCTCGCGCCAGCGCTCGGCCCCGGCGCTCGTCAACTGCATTACCGCCGTGTCGCCGTAACGGTCGGCCACGATACCGGGCAGCCCATCGGATTCTCCGTGCACGAGGCGGACGGCATCGGTCGCCCCGGCATCGAGCAGCGCCTGCCGGCCGTGCGCGGTCTGCGCGATCCGCTCCCGGAAGAAGTCGACGTCGATCTCGCGCCGTTTCCAGTCCCAGACTCGCGCCACGATCTGCGAGTCCGGGCTGTAAGCGGCCAGCGCGAGAAATTCTCCACTGCCCGAATGCACCTCGACCGTCTCGCCTGCGCCGGGCCGGCCGGAGGCGCGCGCCACCGCGCCCGAGAATACCCACGGATGACGGCGCCTGAGCGATTTCTCGCGCCCGGGCTTCAGAATCAGCTTATGCATGAAGACCTGTCGAACCGCCAAGATCTCGATACCCCATTGAGGGGTACGCCAAGAAGACCACGCTCTCACCGCGGCGGACACAGCGGGAAGACGCCATCAGCATCTGTGTTTGCCTTGTGATCTTCCTGGCGGCCCGGCAGTTCAATTCCGCCGTAATTTTTCCTCCGCGTGCCTGGCGTCCGCGGCGGTAAGCCCTCAGGTCTTTTTCCTCGCGCGGGGATGCGCAGCATCGTAGACCTTCGCCAGGTGCTGGAAGTCGAGCTGGGTGTAGACCTGCGTGGTCGAGATGTTGGCGTGCCCGAGCATTTCCTGCACCGCGCGCAGGTCGCCGCTCGATTGCAGGAGGTGGGAAGCAAAGGAGTGGCGCAGCATGTGCGGATGCACGTTCGCCCCTAAGCCCAGGCGCGCCGCCCAGTGCGTCATCCGCGCCTGCACCGCGCGCGGGCTCAAGCGCCGCCCGCGCTGGTTTACGAAAAGTGCCTGCTCGTCCGCACCCGCGATCGCGGCGCGCACGCCAATCCAGGCGCTCAACGCCGCCAGCGCGTGGCTGCCGACGGGGACGATGCGTGTCCTGGCGCCCTTGCCGGTGACGCGCACTGTGGCATCCCGCATGTTCACGTCGCCCGGCGCAAGCCCGGTAAGCTCGGAGAGCCGCAGCCCGGAGGAATAGAACAGCTCGAGAATCGCCTTGTCGCGCACGGCGAGTGCGTCCTCACCGTCGAGCTGCATCAACCGGCCCGCCTGGTCCGGCGAGAGCGCGTGCGGCAGCTTCTTTGCCCTCTTCGGCGCGCGCACGCCGACACAGGGGTTGCGGCTGAAGTTGTGATCGCGCGCGAGATAGCGGTAGAAACCGCGCCACGCCGAGAGCATGCGCGCGAGCGAGCGGCCGTCGAGCCCGCGACCGTGGAGCCGGGCAATGAAGCGCCGGATCTGGGGCAGGTCGATATCCGCTAGCGCCGTGGCGCCGGCCAGGCCGATCAGGGCACCGACGTCACGTGCGTAGTTGCGCACCGTGTGCTCGGCGAGGCGCCTTTCACTGGTGAGGTGGGCGAGATAACCGCGCAGTAAGCGCTGCGCGGCGGCGGTTGCTGGTGTTTGCGTGCCGGTCGTGGTGCTGGGCCCGTCACCCTTCACGCATCCACCTCATCCCTGGTCAAGGTGCCGGGCGATGGTGGCCGCGATGAGCTCGCCCATGCGTTTGAGGAACAGCGTACCCATTTCCGGGTAGAAGCGCTGCGCGTCCTCGCTGCCGAGCGCAAGCAGCCCGAACCCTTCGCCGTCGCGCAGCGGCAGATAGGCGAACGAGCGCAGGTGCGCGCCCGCCTCGCCAAACAGTCCCGCGGTGTCAACCATGACATGGGTGCTGCAGTACGGCTGCGTCAGACTCGCCGCGAATTCGCGCGTCGCCTCGCTTACCGGCTCGAACTCGCCTAGCCCGCTGCTGGCGCCGCCCCGCCACAGCCGCAGGGCGACGTGCGGCACGGCGAAATCCTCGCGCAGGCTGAGATAGGCGGCATTCAGCACGCCGGAGAGGTCGCCCGCGGCGACAAGCGCAAGGGTCAGGCGGTGCATCTTCTCGCCGATCGCGTCGTTTTCCTCGCCGAACTGGATGATGTCGCGGAGCTTACCCTCGAGCTGCTTCGATTTCTCGCGCAGGGTCAGGATCTGGCGCTCGCTGATGGAGATGGCCCGGCCGCCGTGGGGATGCGGGATGAAGATTTCCGCCAGAGTGTCGGCGTGCTGCTCGAAGAATTCAGGGTGCTGTTGGAGAAATTTCGCGACGTCTTCCGATTTCATCATTGGTCCCGGTTTAGAGTGCCTAAGGTAATGAATCACGCGATGCGCTGGCACGGTTTCGGCTCAGGGCGCGAAGCTCGTTGCAGCCAATATCGGGAATATGGGCAAGGCGAGCGACAAAGCCATGGGCCAGAATTCGCGCCAGCCCCGATTCTGGCTCGCAATGCACACGCGTTTCATTATGTTCGGCACGCTTACAAACTGATTTCGCCCTCGAACACGCTCGCCGCCGGTCCGGTCATCATCACGGGCGTGCCCTCGCCCGCCCATGATATACCCAGGTCGCCGCCGCGCGTTGTCACGACCACCCGATCGTCGAGCAGCCCACGCTGGATTCCCGCCACCACTGCCGCGCACGCGCCGGTGCCACACGCCAGCGTTTCGCCCGCCCCGCGCTCGTATACCCGAAGACGGATGTGGCCCCGGTCGAGCACTTGTACGTAGCCCGCGTTTACGCGCCGCGGAAAGCGCGGATGTTTTTCAATCAGCGCGCCCTCGGCTGCCACGGGCGCAGAATCGACGTCCGCCACGACCTGCACCGCGTGCGGATTGCCCATGGATAACGCGCTGATTGTTATTGATTTTCCAGCGACGTCCAAGGTGTACGTGAGCGCCTGCTTTGGTGCGTGAAACGGGATCTCGTCCGGCTCGAGCACCGGCACGCCCATGTCCACCGTCACTTGGCCGTCGGCCTCGAGCCGCGGCACGATCACGCCGGCCAGCGTGCCCACTCGAATCTCGGTCTTGTCGGTCAGTCCCTTATCGCGCACGTAGCGCACGAAGCAGCGCGCCCCGTTGCCGCACTGCTCCACCTCGCCGCCGTCCGCGTTGAAGATGCGATAGTAGAAATCGGTGTCGGGCGCCCGCGGCGCCTCGATCTGCAGAATCTGGTCGCAGCCCACGCCGAAGTGCCTGTCGGCAATCTGGCGCAACTGGCGCGGCGACAGGCGGATCGGACGGGTGGTCGCGTCGAGAACCACGAAGTCGTTGCCCAACCCATGCATTTTAGTGAATTTTAGCAGCATTTAGGTGCAATACAGCCGATAATCGCGGTAGATACACCGGTCCATGACCACCGTCATACCCGCCGCGCGGGCCCGGGCCGCTGCCGGCTCGTTGACGATACCCTCTTGTATCCAAATGGCTTTAATTCCAAGCGCGAGGCATTCGTCGACGATCCCGTCGATGAACTCGGCGCGCCGGAAGACGTTCACGAGGTCGATCGGCACCGGCACGTCCGCCAGTCGCTCATACGCCGTTTCGCCCAGGACGTCCGTTACCGCCGGGTGGACCGGAATGATGTTGAAGCCGAAGCGCTGCATCGACGCGGCGACACCGTGGCTCGGCCGGGCCGGGTTGGGCGAGAGTCCGACGACGGCGATCGTCTTCACGCGCTTCAGCAGCGTGCGGCGCACATGTTCGGTCGGATTCGGAAACATCATGTCCCTTGCCTGTTGGTTGCGCGGCCGCCCGGCGCGGGCGCCCCGTTCTCAGCCGCGGATCCTGCCCCAGACGATCCAGTGCCGGTCGCTCACCACCTCGAGCGCAAATCCCGCAGGACCCGATGCCTCGAGCTGCGCCACGACCTCCGCCGGCCGGTATGCGGCGCACAGCGAATGAAAGAAGTCGCGCTGCATGAGCACCGGGGCACCGGCAGCATGCAGCTTGACCAGCGCCCGCGCTGCCTCGCGCGAAACCGGGCGCATAAGATCCATTACGAGGACCGGCGCTCCCGGGCGCGCGACGGCGGCGACAGTCTGCCATAGCACGCCCGGATCGGCCAGATGATGCAGCAGGCTGTTGCAGATCACGGCGTCATACGCCGCCTGCGGCATGACCGGGTCGGGCAGGCGCCGCTCGATGAGCGTCACGCGCGCTTGGAGCTGCGCACGCGCGACGGCGCTGCGCCCGAGCGCGAGCATCGCGGCCGCGCCGTCCACGCCGTCGAGCCGCGCCCCGGCATAAGCGCGCGCGAAACGGATGGTGATGTCCGCCGCGCCGCAGCCGAGATCCAGCACGCGCCCCTCGCGGAATTCAGGGAACAGACGCGCGAAGTGCGCCACGAACGCGTTGTGCGGCTCGGAGAAATCGGCGCTGGCGTAGGCCTCGGCCTGCGCCGGGTCGTTCATCAGCTCGGGCTCGGGCACACGTTGCATGGAGAATCAAGAAGCGCGCAATGCGTCTAAAGCGTAAGACCTATTAGACAGGATTTACACGATTACCATGATTGCCGGAAAGCCTCCTGGCATTCCAACCCCATCATTTGAATGGCGCCCATTCGCCTTCCGCCTTTCCTTTCAATAGAGCCGCGTCTCGCCCGGCGGCCGCGTCTTGAAACGCTTGTGCAGCCAGAAATACTGCTCGGGCATCTCGCGCACGCGCTCCTCGATGAACGCATTCATGCGGCGCGCGTCGGCCGCGTCGTCGCCGCTGGGAAAATCCGACCAAGCCGGATAGAAAGTGAGCTCGTAGCCCCGCGCATCCGGCAGCTGGCGCGTGACCGCCGGCACGACCACCGCGTCGGCGAGCCGCGCAATTCGGGCAAGCCCCGTAATCGTCGCGGCAGGCACGCCGAAAAACGGCACGAAAACCGAGTCGCGCGCGCCGAAATCCATGTCGGGCAGGTAATAGAACGGCAAGCCGCGGCGCATCGCCTTCACCACCGGCCGGATGCCTTCCTGGCGCGAGTAGAGCTCGGGGGCGATGAAGCGCGTGCGACCGTGGTAGAGCACGGCATCGAATGCCGCATTCTTCTGGTGACTGTAAACCGACACCAGCGGGTACTCGGCGGTGATGCGGATTCCGCCCATGTCGAGCCCGACGAAATGCGGCGCAAGCAGAATCACCGGCCGTCCCGCGACGGCCCGCCAGTGCTCGATGCCGGCCATGCGCACGAAATCGAGTACCCGCTCTTTCGACGACCACCACAGGATGCCATGCTCGATAAGATTGCGGCCGAATGCCTGGAAATGGCTGCGCGCCAGCGCACCCAGCTCGGCCGCGCTTCGCTCTGGAAAGCACAGTCCGAGATTGATGAGCGTCACGCGCCGGCGCTCCGCCGCGGCGACGTAGAGCAGCATGCCGACAGCGCGGCCGAGCGGCGCGAGGAGCCGCAGCGGCAGGAAGTGCAGCAGCCAGACGAGGGCGAGGCCGAGGCGGGTCATCGCGCTTCGCGCCGAAGGAGGAAGTAGGAAGGAGGAAGGAGGAAGAAGACCGCTCCCGCGCGTGGGCAATCCTGTAGAGCCAGCCGGCGACGCTGCGCGACGTTCGCGACAACGTAGCCACAGGCGTCGGTGTCCAGCCTTCCGCCTTCCGCCTTCATCCTTCCTCCTTGCTCTTGGGCGGCTCCGCTCCCGCCGGCACCTTGTACCGGTTATAGCTCCATAGGTACTGCGCCGGGCAGCTGCGCACCACGGCTTCGATCGCCTGGTTGAGGACCCGCTCGTCCAGGCCGGCTGCGGGCAGCGCCGTTAGGTGCAGGTGATAGCCGGTCCCGCGCGGCAGGCGCTCCGCGAAGGCCATGATGACCGCCGCGCCGCTCGTCTTCTGCAACCGGGCGACCAGCGTCATGGTGTACGCCGGGCGACCGAAAAAGTCGGCCCAAGCACCTTCGCCCACGCCCGGCGCCTGGTCCGGCAGCAGCCCCACCGCCTCACC
>JBFKNN010000117.1:0-9974 GCA_041629335.1 Burkholderiales bacterium
ACGCGTTGCGCGGCCTGCCGGCCGTGGTGCGCAACGTGCTGGAGCAGATTCCGGCTGCCGCGCACCCGATGGATGTCATGCGCACCGGCTGCTCGGCAATGGGCGCGGCACTGCCCGAGCGCGAAGATCACAACCTGGCGGGCGCGCGCGACATCGCCGACCGGTTGATCGCCTGCTTCGGCTCAATGCTGCTCTACTGGTATCACTTCAGCCACAACGGGCGGCGCATCGACGTCGAGACCGACGACGACTCGATCGGCGGCCATTTCCTGCATATGCTGCACGGCAAGGCGCCCAGGCAATTGTGGGTCAAGTCGATGCACACCTCGCTCATCCTCTACGCCGAGCACGAGTTCAACGCCTCGACCTTCGCCGCGCGCGTCGTCGCCGGCACCGGCGCCGACATGCACTCGGCGATCGCCGGCGCGATCGGCGCGCTGCGCGGCCCCAAGCACGGCGGCGCGAACGAGGTGGGCTTCGAGGTGATGAACCGCTACGAGACGCCCGACGAGGCGGAAAACGACATCGTCACCCGCGTGCGCAACAAGGAAGTGGTGATCGGCTTCGGCCACCCGGTCTACACCATCGCTGACCCGCGCAACAAGGTGATCAAGGAAGTTGCGCGCACGTTGTCGAAGGACACGAACGACCTGAAGATGTTCGACATTGCCGACCGCATCGAGTCGGTGATGATGCGCGAGAGGAAGATGTTTGCGAACCTCGACTGGTTCTCGGCCGTGTCGTACCACAAGATGGGCGTGCCGACGCCGATGTTCACTCCGATCTTCGTCATCGCCCGCACCACCGGCTGGGCGGCCCACGTCATCGAGCAGCGCATCGACAACAAGATCATTCGCCCGACTGCGGTCTACACCGGGCCGGAAAACCGCAAGTTCGTTGCGATCAAGGATCGCAACTGAATCGTGACCGGCAACCGGTGGCGCGTGAGACAGAGACCATGAGACAGCAAGCCTGAGACAGCTGGCGCGCGGAGCAGCTTCCGGGAACCAGCTGCTCGCACCCACTCCTGACTGCTCACCCGTTGCCAACCGCCAATCGCCAACCGCCAATCGCCAACCGCCAATCGCCAATCACGCCTTCAAACAAGATGAGCAGCCATATCTCGAACGTCCGCCCCAAGCCCGACAAGGTCCTCACCGACATCGCCGACTATGTCGGCAAATACGCTATCAGGAGCAAGGAAGCCTACAACACCGCGCGCCTGTGCCTGATGGACACGCTGGGCTGCGGCTTCGAGGCGCTTTCCTACCCCGCGTGCACCAAGCTGCTCGGACCCATCGTCCCAGGCACCGTCGTGCCCAACGGCGCCAGGGTTCCCGGCACGCCGTACCAGCTCGACCCGGTGATGGCGGCGTTCAACCTCGGCTGCATGATCCGCTGGCTCGACTTCAACGACACCTGGCTCGCGGCCGAATGGGGCCACCCGTCCGACAGTCTCGGCGGGATACTCTCGACCGCGGATTTCATCTCGCGCCAGAACGTCGCCGCCGGCAGGAAGCCGCTCGTCATGCGCGACGTGCTTACCGGCATGATCAAGGCGCACGAGATCCAGGGCGTGATCGCGCTCGAGAACAGCTTCAATCGCGTCGGGCTCGACCATGTGGTGCTGGTGAAGGTCGCCTCCACCGCGGTGGTGACCCACATGCTGGGCGGCACGCGCGACGAGGTCATCAACGCCGTGTCGAACGCATGGATCGACGGCCAGTCGCTGCGGACCTACCGCCACGCGCCCAACACCGGCTCGCGCAAGTCGTGGGCCGCGGGCGACGCCACCAGCCGCGCGGTGCGGCTTGCGTTAATGGCGTTGAAGGGCGAGATGGGTTATCCCTCCGGGCTTACCGCCAAGACCTGGGGCTTCTACGACGTGCTGTTCAAGGGCAAGCCGTTCAAGTTCACGCGATCCTACGGATCGTATGTAATGGAGAACGTGCTGTTCAAGATTTCGTACCCGGCGGAATTCCACGCGCAAACCGCAGTCGAGTGCGCGCTCAAGCTCTACCCCGAGGTCAAGGACCGCATAGACGAGATCAAGAAGGTCGTCATCACGACGCACGAATCGGCGATCCGCATCATCGACAAGAAAGGCCCGTTGCACAATCCGGCCGACCGCGACCACTGCATCCAGTACATGACCGCGATCGGGCTGCTGAAAGGCAATCTCACGGCGCCGGACTACGAAGACGAGGTCGCGCGTGACCCGCGCGTCGACGCGCTGCGGGCGAAAATGACGTGCGTGGAAAGCAAGCAGTACACCCGCGACTACCTCGATCCCAACAAGCGCTCGATCGCCAACGCGGTGCAGATCTTCTTCAAGGACGGTTCCAAGACCGGGAACGTCGCGGTCGAGTATCCCGTCGGCCACCGGCGCCGGCGCAAGGAAGGCGTGCCGCTGCTGGAGGCGAAGTTCCGGACGAACCTCGCGCGCCGCTTTGCCGAGAAGCAGCGCCGGGCGATGCTCGACCTGTGCGGTGACCAGGCGCGCCTCGAGGCCACGCCGGTGAACCAGTTCGTCGACTTGTTCGCGATCTAGCGGAACGTGCGCGCCAGGCGCGTTGTCGTAGCTGCGATTGACGCATCAATCGCCGCGAGTGCCCGCCGCCGGCGGTCGCAGCCTGCACCGGGCGATGACTTTATATATATGTTTATACGTGCTTTGTATCTGATTCTGGCGCTCGGCGTCGCGGCTCCCGCGGCTTCGGCCCAGACGCGCGATCCGGAAGACCATTTCTTCAACCTGAATACCGGGGACCTGAAGGCCGAGGCCGGCGACGCCCGGGCCGCGGGCAAGAAGGCGATCCTGGTGATGTTCGAGCAGGACGGCTGCCCGGGCTGCGCCTACATGAAGGAGCACGTGCTCAACCGCGAGGACGTGCAGAATTTCTACCGCCAGCGCTTCGTCAACTTCTCGATCAACATTTTTGGCGCGGTGCCGATCACGGATTTCTCGGGAAGGAATCTCACCGAGAAGAGCTACGCGCATTCGATCAGCATTACCGGCACCCCGACCTTCGTGTTTTACGACCTCGACGGCGGCGAGGCGGTGCGCTTCGTCGGCCCGGTGAGAGGCGTCGATGACTTCAAGCTGCTCGGCGAGTTCGTGGCGAGCGGCGCCTACAAGACGCGCAAGTTCGCCGAGTACCGGCTGGAGCAGCAGAAGAAAAAGGGCGGGTAAGACCGGTGACCAATGAACGGTGACCGGCAAGCAGGGTGCGGCTTCAGCGCACCGCCATTTGTACAGAGCGCCGGTTCGGTGCGCTAAAGCCGCACCCTACGGTAAATGGGGTCAGAGTAACTTTTCCAGATTCCCAAGGAAGGTCAGAGCGAGAATTTCAGAATCGTTCAAGACACGATGATACGGAAAAGTTACTCTGACCCCATTGACGCCGCATTGACCGCCGGCATCACCTTTTCCGCCATCAGCTCCATCGAGCGCCGCGCGAGCCTCGTGTCCGCCCAGTCGTGCCCGGCATAGAGCAGCGTGCCGAAATCCCCCACGGTCTCGCGAAATGCGAGGACCTGATCCACGACGCTCGTCACCGAGCCGCAGATCACCAGCCGGTCGAGCACGTAATCGACCGTGACTGCGTCGTCCGGCATGGCGAGATCTTCCTTGAAGATGTCCACGCTGCCATGCGCCCGCCGCTTGGTGAGCAGGTTCCAGTAGTAGAAGCCGTACGGTCCGGCGGCGCTTTTCGCGTAGCGCCGGGCGGTAGCGTCATCCTCCGCGACGAAGACGCTCTTCGCGACGCGCCAGTCGCGGCGCTCCGCCTCGCGCCCGCCAAGCGCGCAGCCCTGCTCGTACATCGGCCAGTGCGTGGCTGCCCATCCGGGCTGCAGGAAGTTGGCGGTGATCGGCGTCCAGCCGCGCTGCGCCGCGGCCACGAGCCCTTTCGAGTGCGGCACGATCACCGTCACCACGATGGGCGGGTGCGGCTGCTGGTACGGCTTCAGTATCACGCCCTGCCCCGCCTCGCGGAGCAGCGTCTTCTCGGTCGTGATGTCCCAGAACCGCCCTTTGCGCGCGTACGGCGCATCCCCCGACCAGATGGCCAGGATGTGGTCGATCGCTTCCACGAACATCGCATTGCGGTCGCGGTCGAGATTGCCGAACATCTCCCAGTCGGAGCGCAGCCCGCCGGGGCCGATGCCGAACAGGAAGCGCCCCTCCAGCATGTGGTCGATCATGGCAACCTCTGCGGCGATCTGTGCCGGATGGCTGTTCGGCAGGTTGACCGTGCCGCTGCCGAGCCGGATTTGCCGCGTCGAATGCGCGAGGCTGGCGATGAACGCGAGGCACGATGGGATCGATTCGCACACGTCGGTGACGTGCTCGCCGATGAATGCCTCGCAAAACCCCAGCCGGTCCGCGAGCAGCACCGCCTCGCGGTCCTCCTTCAACGTCTGCGTGTAGTCGCGCCCGGGCGGATGCATGGGCATGGTGAAAAATCCGAGCTTCATCGTTGTTCGTATCTCGGCAGGGGCGCGCGGAATGCCGCGGCCTGGCGTAATCCCTGAATTGGGCGAGCCTATGTTGCTCGGTCGACGCTGTCAATCGGGGCGCGGCTTTTCCCGCGGCGCCAATGTGCGGTAATCTCGTTTCCGTCATCAACGTGAATCACCCGACACGTGAGCACCGTCGCCCGTTTCGAAATCCGGCACGCGCAGTACCTGGACGAGCACGGCAAGGCCGCGGATACGCTGCCGGAGTTCGCGCGCGACGCGCAGGCGCTCGTTTCGCTCTACCGCTGGATGGTGCTGATGCGTGCCTACGACCAGAAGGCGATCGCGCTGCAGCGCACCGGCCAGATCGGCACTTATGCGTCGATGCTGGGGCAGGAAGCCGTCAACGCCGCCGCCGGGTCGGCGATGCGCGCCGACGACGTGCTGCTCACCACCTACCGCGAGAACGGGGCGCAGATCATGCGCGGGGTCAAGCTCGAGCAATTCTTCGTCTACTGGGGCGGCGACGAGCGCGGCAGCGACTTCGCCGGCGCGCGCCGCGATTTTCCCATTTGCATCACCATCGGGGCGCACGTCACGCACGCCGTCGGCGTTGCCTACGCCGTGAAGGTGAAGCGCGAGGCGCGCGTCGCGGTGGCCATGTTCGGCGACGGCGCCACTTCCAAGGGCGACTTCTACGAAGGCATCAATGCCGCCGGGGCATGGCGGTTGCCGGTTGTCTTCCTCATCACCAACAACCAGTGGGCGATCTCGGTGCCGCGCGCCGCGCAGACGGCGGCGCAGACACTCGCGCAAAAGGCGATTGCCGCCGGCATCGAGGGCCTGCAGGTCGACGGCAACGACGTCATCGCAGTGCGCGCCGCGATGGATGAGGCCCTTGCCCGCGCGCGCAGCGGCGACGGCCCGACGCTGATCGAGGCGCTCAGCTACCGCCTTTCCGACCACACCACGGCGGATGACGCGAGCCGCTACCGCAGCGCGGACGAGGTCGCCGAAGCGTGGAAGAAGGATCCCGTGCTGCGGCTGCGCAACTACCTCGCCGCGCGCGGGGCATGGGACAAGGCGCACGAAGAAGCGCTCATCAAGGAGTGCAGCGAAAAGGTGCAGGCGGCGGTCGAGGCCTATCTGCGGATGCCGCCGCCGGCGCCGGAGCAGATGTTCGACCATCTCTACGCCGTGCTGCCCGCCGCGCTCGCAAGACAGCGCGCTGCCGCACTGGACACAGGCGAGGACTAGACTGTGCTTCGCGCTTTGCTCCGTTCGCCTTCAGTCTTCTGCCGTTCGCCTTAGGATCGCCGTGGCCGAGATCACACTAGTCGAAGCGATCAACCTCGCGCTCCATCACGAGATGGCGCGTGACGCGGCGGTGGTCACGCTCGGGCAGGACGTCGGCGCCGACGGCGGCGTGTTCCGCGCCACCGTCGGGCTGCTCGAGCAATTCGGCGCCGAACGCGTGGTCGACACGCCGCTCGCGGAAGCCCTGATCGCCGGCATGACGATCGGCATGGCGGCCGAAGGCCTGAAGCCCGTCGCAGAGATCCAGTTCTCCGGCTTCGCCTACACGGCGATCGATCAGATCCTCAATCACGCCGGGCGCCTGCGCCATCGCACCCGCGGCCGGCTGTCGTGCCCGATGGTGTTGCGCATGCCCTGCGGTGCAGGCATACACGCCCCGGAGCACCATTCCGAGAGCCCGGAGGCGATGTTCGCGCATATCCCCGGCATTCGCGTGGTCTACCCTTCCTCGCCGCACCGCGCCTACGGCCTGCTGCTCGCCGCGATCCGCGATCCCGACCCGGTGATCTTCCTCGAGCCGACACGGCTCTACCGCTTGTTCAAGGAGGACGTCGAGGACAGCGGCGAAGCCCTGCCGCTGGATGTGCCCTTCACGCTGCGCGAGGGAACGGACGTGACGCTCGTCTCCTGGGGCGCGATGGTGCACGAGACGCTCGCCGCCGCCGACGCGCTCGCCGAGGAAGGCGTCGCCGCCGACGTGATCGATGTGGCGACACTGAAACCGCTCGACATGGGCACGATCCTCGAATCCGTGGGCAGGACCGGGCGCTGCGTAATCGTTACCGAAGGCGCGCGCACCGCGAGCTTTGCGAGCGAGATCGCGGCCAACCTCGCGGAAGACGGGCTGCTGACACTGCTCGCGCCGGTGGTGCGCGTGACCGCGTGGGACACTGTCGTGCCGCTTGCGCGCCTGGAAAAGCACTACATGCCGGACGCGGCGCGCATCATCGCCGCCGTGCGCAAAGTGCTCGCGTACGCTTAGAACCCGTCGCCGCAAAAGCCCGCCGCAAATGCAACAACAGAATGTACCGCCAAGACGCCAAGAGAATCAAGAACACAAACCCATCGAGGACGTCGCGAAAAAATGCTATCCGGTCATGCACAGGAATCATTGCAATTTGAGTACAACGCATGTTGGCGGTTCGCCTCACCTTTTGCGTTTCTTGGCGTGCCCCTCAAGCGGGCATCGAGATCTTGGCGGTTAATTATCGTCTTTGATTTTGTGCTGTTTCAAACCGGCTCATTATGAAGATATTCAAGCTCCCGGATCTGGGTGAAGGGCTGCAGGAAGCCGAAATCGTCGAGTGGCACGTCTCGGTGGGCGAAGAGATCCGGGCCGACCAGCCGATGGTCTCGGTCGAGACGGCCAAGGCGATCGTGGAGATCCCCGCGCCGTACGCGGGCAAGGTCGCGCGCCTCTACGGCAAGCCGGGAGACATCGCGCACCTCGGCGCACCGCTCGTCGCGTTCGAAGGCGAAGGCGCGGAGGCCGATGCGGGCACCGTCGTCGGCAAGGTCGAGCGCGGGGAGAAAGTCGTCAGCGAAGCCGCCTCGCCGCCGTCCGCCGCGGCCGGCATCAAGGCGACACCGGCGGTACGCGCGCTCGCGCGCAAGCTCGATGTCGACCTGGCAATGGTCACCCCCACCGGCGCGGACGGACTGATCACCAGCGGCGACGTGCAGCGCGCGGCCCGCATCCTCGCGGAAACCGGGCCGATCGAGGTGTTGCGCGGCGTGCGCCGCGCGATGGCGCAGAACATGATGCTCGCCAACGCCGAGGTCGCCTCCGCCACCATCATGGACGACGCCGACATTCACGCGTGGCGCCCCGGCACGCGCCCCATGCTGCGGCTCATCCGCGCGCTGGTTGCCGGCTGCCGCGCCGAGCCTGCGCTCAATGCCTGGTACGACGGCGACCACGTCGGACGCTGGGTGCTGGAAAGGATCGACCTCGGCATCGCGGTCGACACGCCGGACGGCCTGCTCGTGCCGGTATTGCGCAACGTCGGCGAGCGCGATCCCGAGGATCTGGCGCGCGGTCTGGACAACCTGACCCGCGACGCGCGCGCGCGCAAAGTGCCGCCAGAGGAGCTGCGCGGCAACACCATTACGCTCTCCAACTACGGCACGATCGCCGGGCGCTACGCCTCCCCCGTGGTGCTGCCGCCGACGGTGGCGATCCTCGGTGCGGGCCGGATGTGCGACGACGTTGTCGCGGAGGGCGGCAAGCCCGTCGTGCACCGCGTGATCCCGCTCTCGCTCACCTTCGACCACCGCGCGGTCGCGGGGGGCGAAGCGGGGCGGTTTCTCAACGCGGTGATCGCCGATCTCGAGAAGGCTGAGTGACGCGGCGGCCGAACGCCGGGTCGGCGCGCTAAAGCTGCGCCCTACATCCCCGCCCGCGCACGGCCGCGCAGGGTGCGGCTTCAGCGCACCACATGCCTCCCGTTGGGTGGACTTCAGCGCACCAAACGCCTTCCGTAGGGTGCAGCTTCAGCGCACCAAACGCCTGCCGTAGGGTGCAGCTTCAGCGCACCACATGCCTTCGCAGGCTGCGGCTTTAGCGCGCCGTCACGAGATTTGGCCGCACGGTCCAGGCATTGGCGGTCGATGCGCTAAACCCGCGCCCCGCCATCGTCCAACGCGGTTGCGCAGCTAGATCCAGGCGCGCGAGCGCCGCTTCTCGCAGGACAGCGACCGGTAGCGGATGCCCAGGCTCTCGGCGTACCGGAACGAGCGATCGAGCTCGTCTGAAGTGATGCGCCGCGTGAGGTCGCGGTAGCGGGTGTTGAACTTCGCGCTCGCCGGATCGCAGAAGTTGTCGGGGTGGTACTGGTCCATGATGTTGACCGGCACCTCGGGCATGTTCTGCGCCACCCACTCGAGCACCGGCTTCGTGCAGCACTCGACGTGATTTGGCATCACCAGGTGCCGGATGGTGAGATCCTCGCCCCATTCGTGGATGAGCCGGAGATTTTCGGTTACGGTCTCCCAGTAGAACGGCGTCTTCGAGAGCAGCGGCGCGCAGCGGCCCGGACCGAACTTGAAGTCCGGCAGCCACACGTCGATCAGGATGCGCAGCAGCTTCATCGCCGGCCCGGACATGAAGAAATTGCTGTTCCACAGCATTGGCACGTTAAACTCGCCGCGATAGAACGCCTCCTGCGCGTCGGTTGCGAAGCCCGCGAAATGATCCGCCTTGCCCGGCAGCGCGGCGGCGATGTCGGCCTTGGTGGGCTCGAGGCCGGCGAGCAGCGCGATCGCGTGAACGATGCTGTGCAGATGGATCGTCGGATCGCCGCCGACCCAGTTGATGTTGTGGCAGCCCTCCACCCGCAGCAGCCACGCCATGGTCGCGAGGGTGCGCGGCGAGACGACGCGCCCGTTGTCCTTGTCGGTGGAGATGTCGCCGTTCTGGCAGAAGCCGCAGCGCATGTTGCAGGAGGTGAAGAAGATCGTCCCGGAGCCGTGCCGCCCGCGGTAGACGAGCTCCTCGCCGCCATGGTGGAAGTAAGTCGAAACGCGGGATTCGGCCCCGAGCTTGCAGGTGCCGAGCTTCGCGCTGCCGGCGCGATCCACGCGGCAGTCGTAGCGGCAGAAGTTGCAGTGCGCGAGCATGCGATAGGCGAGCTCGCGGGCGAGATCGGCAAGGTTGGGTTCGGGCACGCATGCGGCAGGCAGATCGGCAGCGCCGTCGGCGATGCGCTGCCACAGGTCGAGGAACCCGGGCATTCCCGCATCGAGCGCCCGCCAGAGTGCGTCCTCGTCAGCGTCGAGCGCGACAACCGCAGGCACGTGCCGTGCGATCAGGAATTTGGCTGGGCGGCGGTTGTCCGCGACGGCGCGATACCACAGCATCCGACCGTTCAGATCGGGCTCGCGCCAGATGCGCAGGCTGCTCAGGTCGCTCATTTACAACGTTAGCGGTTGGCGGTTGGCGGTTGGCGGTTGGCGGTTGGCGGTTGGCGGTTGGCGGTTGGCGGTTGGCGGTTGGCGGTTGGCGGTTGGCGGTTGGCGGTTGGCGGTTGGCGGTAAGACGGGATGGGTGTCCCTCTGAAGTTCCCGCTTGCTGCGCACCGCTCCATGCCCAGCTTGCGCTGCGTGCGGCTCCGGTCAGCGCTCCACCGGCAACCTCCGGTCGTTCCACTCGACCATCCCGTCCTTCAGATTGTAGACGCGCTCGTAGCCCAGGCCCG
>JBFKNN010000118.1:0-9962 GCA_041629335.1 Burkholderiales bacterium
CGACTGCCACCGGCGTGACGCTCACCGATACCCTGCCGGCGGGCGTGACGTTTGTCTCCGCCTCCTTCGGTTGCACGGAGGCTGGCGGTGTCGTCACCTGCGATCTGGGGACCATGCCTAACGGTAATAACAGGTCGGTGAATATCGAGGTCGATGCGCCGGCGACTGCCGGGGAGATTACCAACAGCGTCAACGTCACCGCCAACCTGGGCACCGTCGACGTGACGGCGAGCGAGAGCACGACTGTCAGCCCTCCCAATCTGGTGGTGACCAAGACCGACAACCCCGACCCGGTGAACGTGAACGGCCAGATCACCTACACGGTAATTATCCAAAACAATGGCTCGCTCCCCGCGACGGGAGTGTCACTAACCGACATGCTTGTGCCGCCGGTTTCCATTGTCTCGGTGACGCCCTCGCCGGCCACTTCGACTTGCACGGCGAGTGCAGGCATCGTCCTCTGTGACTTCGGGAACCTCAGTGCCTTCGGATTACCTGGCTCGAGCGCCAGCGTTGTCATCGTTGTAGACGCGCTTCCAGAGGCCGGGACGATCACGAATACCGCTACCGTCACGGCAAGCTTTGGAACCGTCGTTGTAACAGCGACCGAGACCACCACCGTCGTCAATACCTCGGTGGGAATGAACATCTCGGTTCAGCCTTTGGATGCGACGACGGGGACGGCACCCGTCACCGTCACCTTCAGCTCTGTCACTGGGGCCGGCACCACCAGCCTGACCACGAGCGGCACGGGTCCGACACCGCCCGCCGGGTTCATGCTGGGCGACCCGCCGACTTACTACGACCTGTCGACCACGGCGACGTTTGCCGGACCCGTGGAGGTGTGCATCGATTACAGCGGCGTAAGCTACACGAACGAATCGCTACTGGCACTCGGTCACTTTGAAGGCGGCGCCTGGACGAACGTAACGACATCGCTGGACACTGTTAATGACATCATCTGCGGAGTTGTGACGTCCTTCTCGGCATTTGCCCTCTTTGAGCCGAGCCTTCCGGCTCTCATCGCCGAAGTTTCTAATCTGGATTTGAACGCCGGGCAGAAAAACAGTCTGACAAAGAAACTTGAAGCGGCAACGCGCTCAATGGAGCGGGGTAACAAAAAGGCGGCCGGCAACCAGATCGGGGCGTTCATCAATGAACTCCAGGCGTTGGAGCGAAGCGGTCGGCTGAGTGCACAAACGGCCGATAGACTGATCGCGACAGCCCAGGCGATCATCGACCAGCTATGAGCCGCTGACGACCAAGGTGCGGCCGCCGAGTCCCCAGCCCGGTGGACATATCGACGCCAAGGCGGGCCTGCAGCGCACCATGCTCGGCCCGTCGATCTTCATGCTTAAACGACCAACTCGAAAGCAGTAAAGTAGGTTCTTCAGGCCTGGCTCAGTCCGGGGTTAGCGCAGCCTCTCTTTCAGTCCCTCCCGAAACTCTGAAGACGGCTCTCCCTCGATGGCACGTAGTCGGAAAGCGACTCCGCTAGACCGACGCGAGCAGGTGCCTGTCGCTGGGCGAGTGGCGCACGATATCCGCTGCCGGTCGCGGGCGGCGGCAGGCCTTATGGAGTCGCTTTGGATTACGCGCCGAGCCGAATCCACTTGACGTACTGCTGTCCCTCGCGGGCGCGTCATGGGGTGCGGGGGCGTTATGGGGTTGACTCCACGATTCCGCACAGCTGAGGGTAACGGTAGAATCACCCTTTCGCGATCTGGTGCGGGTAACTCCGCGGGTATCAATAACACGTCCAGACATATTGAGTGGCTCTGGAGCAATATGTTAGGTGCATTTATGCTGCTCATGATCGACAACTACGACTCGTTCACCTACAACCTGGTGCAGTACTTCGGCGAGTTGGGCGAAGAGGTGCTGGTCTACCGCAACGACGAGATCGCGCTCGAGGAGGTCGCGCGTTTGAAGCCCGCGCGCATCGTCGTGTCCCCCGGTCCGTGCACGCCGAACGAGGCCGGCATCTCGGTGCCGCTCATCAAGCGCTTCGCGGGCGATATTCCCGTGCTGGGGGTTTGCCTCGGGCACCAGAGCATCGGGCAGGCGTTCGGCGGCCGGATCGTGCATGCGAAGCAGCTGATGCACGGCAAGACTTCCGCTATCCGCCACGAGGAGGCGGGCGTCTTCCGGGATCTGCCCCGCCCGTTCCAGGCGACACGCTACCACTCGCTGGTGATCGAGCGCGAAACCCTGCCCGACTGCCTGGCGATCACGGCCTGGACCGACGACGGCGAGATCATGGGGGTGCGTCACAAGACGCTCCCGGTGGAAGGGGTGCAGTTCCATCCCGAGTCGATTCTGACCGAGCACGGGCACCGGCTGCTCAAGAACTTTCTGGAGGGAGACGCGAGATGACACCACAGGAAGCGCTGGCGCGCATCATCGAGCATCGCGAGATCTTCCGCGAGGAAATGCTCGATCTCATGCGGCAAATCATGTCGGGGGAGGTCTCGCCGACGTTGATCGCCGGCATTGTCGTCGGGCTGCGGGTGAAGAAAGAGACGATCGGGGAGATCGCCGCCGCTGCCGAGGTGATGCGCGAGTTCGCGACCAAAGTATCCGTGCCCGACGATCCGCGCCTGATCGATACCTGCGGCACCGGCGGCGATGCCGCGCATTCGTTCAATGTCTCGACCGCGGCGATGTTCGTCGCCGCGGCCGCGGGCGCGCGCATCGCCAAGCACGGCGGGCGCTCGGTGTCGAGCAAGTCGGGCAGCGCGGACGTGCTCGAGGCGCTCGGTGCGAACATCAACCTGCCGCCCGACAAGGTCGCGCAGTCAATCGCGCAGGTCGGCGTCGGCTTCATGTTCGCGCCCAACCACCACAGCGCGATGAAGCATGCGGCGCCGGTGCGCAAGGAACTGGGTGTGAAGACGATTTTCAATATCCTCGGCCCGCTCACCAACCCCGCGGGCGCGAAGCAGCAGTTGATGGGGGTGTTCCATCCCGACCTGGTCGGCATCCAGGCACGGGTGCTCTCGCGCCTGGGCAGCCGCAGGGTGATGATCGTGCACGGAAAAGAAGGGCTCGACGAGATCTCGCTTGCCGGCCCGACGCTGGTCGGAGAGCTGAACGAGGGCAAGGTGCGCGAATACGAGGTCCGGCCGGACGACTTCGGGCTCAAGTCCCGCGAGAGCGGGGCGATCCGCGTCGATGGTGTTGCCCAGTCGAAGACCATGATCCTGGCAGCGCTAGGCAACGAGGCGGGCGCGGCGCGCGACATCGTCGCGCTCAACGCCGGGGCGAGCATTTACGTCGCGGGGCTCGCGGCGACGCTCGCCGACGGCGTGAAGCAGGCGCTCGCCACGCTCGCGAGCGGCGCCGCACGCAAGAAGCTCGACGAGTTCGTCGCGTTCACGAATGCCTGACATCCTGCAGCGCATCCTGGCAGCGAAGGCCGGGGAGATTGCTGCTGCCAAGAAGCGCCGAGCGCAGGTTGATGTCGCGCGCGAGGCGCACGCGGCGCCGCCGGCGCGCGACTTTGTCGGCGCGCTGCGGGCAAAGATCACGGCAGCGCAGCCGGCGGTGATCGCCGAAATCAAGAAGGCGAGCCCGAGCAGGGGCGTGTTGCGCCCGGCGTTCGATCCGGGAGCAATTGCCGCGAGCTACGCGCGCCACGGCGCCGCGTGCCTGTCCGTGCTCACCGACGAGCAGTTCTTCCAGGGCAAGATCGATGACCTGCGTGATGCGCGCGGCGCGTGCGCGCTGCCGGTGCTGCGCAAGGATTTCATCATCGATCCCTACCAGGTGGTCGAATCGCGGGCTGCCGGCGCCGATTGCATCCTGCTGATCGCGGCCGCGCTCGAGCCGGCGCGAATGGCGGAGCTCGAAGCGGCAGCGCGCGAGGTGGGGCTTGCGGTACTGGTCGAGGTGCACGACGGGACCGAGCTCGAGCGCGCGCTCGAGCTAGCGACGCCGCTGATCGGCGTGAACAACCGCAACCTGCGCACGTTCGAAACGAAGCTCGACGTGACGCTCGGGTTGCTCGCGCACATACCCGCGGAGCGTATCGTCGTCACGGAGAGCGGCATCCTCGCGGGGGAGGACGTGGCGCTGATGCGCAGCCACGGGGTGAATTGTTTTCTCGTCGGGGAGGCGTTCATGCGCGCACCGGAACCGGGTGCCGAGCTCGAGCGGCTGTTCGGCCGCGCGGCGTAGCACGCGTTATACTCGTCCCATGATCGATCTTGACCGCCTGATCATCGGTTTCGATAAAGGGCTGCGCACGGTGTTCGCGCCAGCGCATTCGTCGCGGCCGCTACCCGGTGCAGCGCTGGCGGACGCCGAGCTGCCGGCTGGGGAGCGCGGATTGGCTGCGGCGCTGATGCGCGTCAATCACAGCGGCGAAATCTGTGCCCAGGCGCTCTACCAGGGCCAGGCGCTGACGGCGCGGGATTCCGGCGCGAGGCAGGCGCTCGAGCAGGCTGCGCAGGAGGAAACCGAGCACCTGGCGTGGACCGAGCGCCGGATCGAGGAGCTGGGCGGGCGCAAGAGCCTGTTAAACCCCGTGTGGTATGCCGGCTCGTTCGCGATCGGTGCCGCGGCCGGCCTCCTGGGCGACCGGTGGAACCTCGGCTTCCTGGCCGAGACCGAGCGCCAGGTGGTTGCGCACCTTGAAGGGCACCTCGAGCGGCTGCCTGCGGCGGATGGCAAGAGCCGCGCGATCGTCGAGCAGATGCGCGACGACGAGGCGCGTCACGCCACCAGCGCGCTGCGGCACGGGGCAGCCGAGCTGCCGGCACCGGCGCGGCTGGCGATGCGTGTTTCCTCGAAGGTGATGACCGGAACCGCGTTCTGGATCTGATGCGTCGCTGCGCGGCGCGCAGGAAACGCTATGCGTCCGGCGTTGCGGGGGTGTTCCCCGTGCCTCAGGACTAATCCGCTTCCCTTATCTCGAAGTCGTGGGTGATCGCGGCGGTCTTGCCGAGCATGATCGATGCCGAGCAGTATTTGTCGGCGGACAGGTGGACTGCGCGCTCGACCTGCTGCGCCTTCAGCCCCTTGCCGGTGACGACGAAATGGAAGTGGATTCGGGTGAACACCTTGGGATCCTCGGATGCGCGCTCCGCACTGATCTCGACCACGCAGTCGGTGATCGGGGCACGCGACTTGCGCAGGATGTGCACTACGTCGTAAGCCGTGCACCCGCCGGTGCCGATCAGCATTGTTTCCATCGGCCGCGGGCCGAGGTTGCGCCCGCCGCCTTCGGGCGCGCCATCCATCACGATCGCGTGCCCGCTTTCCGATTCGCCCACGAAGCTGACGCTCTCGATCCACTTGATCCGTACCTTCATCTTGCTGTCCGATTCTCTTCAGTTACTGCGTCGCGCAGCCAGCAGCCCATGCGTATCATGCCGCGAGCCGGAATTTTAGACGGTACCAGGCGATGCCGATGATCTCGTGAAAATACCGGCTGCTGTCAAGCAGCGCGCCCGCCTGCGGCAGAAAGTCGAGCGCGGTGAGCCGGTATCGTGTTGCGTAATTCGTGGGTGCGGGAATTACTGCGAAGCCTGCGTGCTCGAAGGCGAGCTTCGCGCGGGGCATGTGCCAGGCGTGGGTGACGAGATAAACGGTGCGGACACCCGCCGCGCTCAGCATGATATGGCTCAGGCGCGCGTTTTCCAGCGTGGTGCGCGAGCGCTCCTCGACCCAGGTCACGGGCACGCCGAACTCCTCCGCCAGCACCGTCTTCATGGCCCAGGCTTCACTGGTGGAACTGCCCTCCGGGCTGCCACCGGTCACGAGTATCGGCTTGTCGAGCGCGCGGTGGAGCCAGGCGCCGTAGCGCAGGCGAACCAGCGTGTGTGCATTCACGGTGTCGCCGCGGTACTCCGGTGCCGCAAAGTACTTGCCGCCGGCGAGAACCACGACGGCCTGTCCGCTGCGGTCGTCGAAGGGGTTGCCGGCGGGGGTTTCGATCGCCTTGAGCAGGCTGTTCCCGACATAAGGTGTGGACAATGCGTAGAGGCCGAGAAAGGACAACGTGATGAGGCTCCTCCCGATGCGCGGATGGCGGCCCAGCATCCACCATCCGCAGCACGCGATGACCAGCAGAGATCCGGGCGGCAGGAGCAGAGCCGCAACCGCGTTGCGTATCACCCACTCCATGTTAACTCGTTGTTTGGAAGGCCTTCTTGCCGGGGCGCCCCGCCCGGCAGCGCGATCGCAGGAAGGCCGTCAACCGGCGCCGGAGGTTTGACACAGGCGCCTGATTTGCAATAGAATTCGCGGTTTCGCAAAACGCTCAAGAACCGGCAGGACCCAACCCATGAAGACGTTTTCCGCCAAGCCGCACGAAGTCAAACGCGACTGGTTCGTCGTCGACGCCTCCGGCAAGGTGCTGGGACGGCTTGCGGCAGAACTCGCGCGCCGTCTGCGTGGCAAGCACAAGCCTGAATTCACGCCGCACGTCGACACCGGCGATTATATCGTGGTGATCAATGCCGACAAGCTGCGAGTCACCGGCAACAAGACGCGGGACAAGCTCTATCACCGGCACAGCACCTATCCCGGCGGCATCCACACCACCAGCTTTGGCAAGCTGCACGCCAAGCATCCGACGCGCGTGCTGGAGATGGCGGTCAAGGGCATGTTGCCCAAGGGCCCGCTCGGCTATGCGATGCTGCGCAAGATGAAGGTTTATGCGGGTACGGCGCACCCGCATACTGCGCAACAGCCCAAATCACTGGAAATCTGAGGCAGACATATGGCAGTCCAGAACAATTACGGCACGGGACGGCGCAAGAGCGCGGTCGCGCGCGTGTTTCTCAAGCCCGGCAAGGGCAATATCACGGTAAACGGCAAACCGGTCGATGAATTCTTCTCGCGTGAGACCGGGCGCATGATCGTGCGCCAGCCGCTGGCACTCGTCGAGCGGCTGCAGGACTTCGATATTTCGGTGAACGTTCATGGCGGCGGCGAATCGGGCCAGGCCGGCGCCGTGCGGCACGGGATCACCCGGGCGCTCATCGATTACGATTCGGCGCTGAAGCCGGCCCTGAAAAAAGCGGGCCTCGTCACGCGCGATGCGCGTGAGGTCGAGCGCAAGAAGGTGGGCCTGCACAAGGCGCGCCGCCGCAAGCAATTCTCGAAACGCTGAGTTGGCCCGCATCCGGCAAAGCCGCCTGCGGGCGGCTTTGTCGTCTGTGGGAGGCTTATAATTGATTGGATTGCGGCGCCTGCGGCGCAGCGCTCCGTGCGCAGTATCAACCATTCGTGCCATAGCGAGATGACACAGAAGGCGATCAAGGTTGGCATCGTCGGCGGCACCGGCTACACCGGGGTCGAGCTGCTGCGCCTGCTCGCGCAGCATCCCGCAGCCGAGCTTAAGGTAATCACCTCGCGCAAGGAAGCGGGAATGCCGGTGGCCGAGATGTTCCCCAACTTGCGCGGCCGGGTCGCGCTGAAATTCACTGAACCGTCGATGCAGGCGCTGTCGGCCTGCGATCTCGTATTCTTCGCCACGCCCAACGGGGTGGCGATGAACGAGGCGCGCGCGCTCTACGATGCGGGCGTGCGCATCATCGACATCGCCGCCGATTTCCGGATCAAGGACGTGGCGCTGTGGGAACAGTGGTACGGGGTGAAACACGCGTGCCCGGAGCTGGTGGCCGAGGCTGTCTACGGGCTGCCTGAGGTCAACCGCGGGAAAATCCGGGCAGCGCGCCTGGTCGCCAACCCCGGCTGCTACCCGACCGCTGTCCAGCTGGGTTTCCTGCCACTGATGGAAAACGGCATGGTCGATCTCGATCACCTGATCGCCGATGCAAAGTCCGGCGTGTCCGGCGCCGGCCGCAAGGCGGAGGTTCACACCCTGCTGGCGGAGGCCGCCGACAACTTCAAGGCCTACGGCGTGCCCGGTCACCGCCATCATCCCGAGATCACCCAGGGATTGACGCAGGCGGCCGGCAAGCCGGTCAGGCTGGTCTTCGTGCCCCATCTCACGCCGATGATCCGCGGCATCCACGCCACGCTGTACGCCAGACTCAACGGCGAGGCCGACCTGCAGTCGGTATTCGAGCGGCGTTACGCGAAGGAGCCGTTCGTCGACGTGATGCCGGCCGGCGCGCATCCGGACACGCGCTCCGTGCGCGGGGCGAACGTCTGCCGCATCGCGGTGCACCGGCCGCAAGGTGGAGACATCGCGGTCGTGCTGTCGGTCATCGACAATCTGGTCAAGGGTGCGGCGGGACAGGCCGTGCAGAACATGAACATCATGTTCGGCTTCCCCGAGTCGAGTGGCCTCGAACAGCTCGCGCTGTTACCCTGAAGCCGTGGCCCTGTTCAAGACACTGCAGCGCAAGTTCGGAATCTCCGCTCCGAGGGTTGCGGTGTACGCTCACGTGCCGTGGTACTGGCGCTGGCTCGGCGTCGTCGTTGCCGCCGCCGTGCTGGGCGGCGTCGGGTGGGCGACCTACGATTACGGGCTGACCTTCGCCGGCTACCGCCAGAGCGAAGCCGGACGCGCCCTGAGCCAGTTGAACCGCACGATCGACCATCAGCGGCAGGAACTCTCGGGTTTGCGTACGCGTGTCGCGCAGGCCGAGCAGCAGCTGCAGATCGAGCGCGCAACCTATGGCGATCTGGCGAAGCAGGTGAAGACCTTGACCGAGGAGAACGCGACGCTCAAAGAAGACCTCGCGTTCTTTCAGTCGCTGATGCCGGCCAGCACCCGCGACGGCGGACTGACGATCAACCGCTTCAAAGTGCAGAAAGAGGCCCTGCCGGGTGAGTACCGCTACCGGCTGCTGCTGGTCCAGGCGAGCCAGCGCGCAAAGGAGTTCCAGGGCAGGCTGCAGTTCGTGCTCAATCTGCAGCAGGATGACCGCAAGGTCGTCCTGACGCTGCCGCCGGAAGACGAGAAAAATGTCAAGGAATACCGTCTCAGCTTCAAGTTCTTTCAGCGCGTCGAAGGCACTTTCAAAGTGTCGCCCGAGGCGGTCGTGAAAAGTTTGCAGGTGCGGGTCTTTGAAAATGGCAGCGATACGCCTAAACTAACGCAATCTGTCAATGCTTCCTGAAGGAGAGCGCCAATGTTCGGGACCAAGAGCAGCAAGCCCCAGAACCGGATCGACTGCCTGATCGGTGCCGGCACCACGATCGAAGGCAACATCATTTTCACCGGCGGGCTGAGGGTCGACGGACACGTGCGCGGCAATGTGATGTCCGCAGAGGGCAAGCCCGGGACGCTGGTGCTGTCCGAGCAGGCCCAGATCGAAGGCGAAATCCGCGTGTCGCATGTGGTCATTAACGGCACGGTGGTCGGCCCGGTGCACGCGATGGAATACGTTGAACTGCAAGCGAAAGCGAATGTCACAGGGGATGTGCATTACAAGACGCTGGAGATGCAGCTCGGCGCGGTGGTCCAGGGCCGGCTGGTGCATCAGGACGACGGTAATGTTGAGAAGGTGGTGAAATTCAAGTCCTCCACGGGCGATTGAATGGCGATCCGCAAGAACGGGAGTGGAACATGAATGCAGTGACCGAAAAGATGCCGGACCCGCTGGTGTTTACCGACAGCGCGGCGAGCAAGGTGCGGCAGCTCATCGAAGAGGAAGGCAACGCGAATCTCAAGTTGAGAGTATTCGTGCAGGGCGGCGGCTGCTCCGGCTTCCAGTACGGCTTTACCTTCGACGAGGACGTGAGCGACGACGACACCCGGATGGAGAAGGGCGGCGTGACGCTGCTCATCGACCCGATGAGCATGCAGTACCTGTCGGGTGCCGAGATCGACTACCAGGAGAACATGGAAGGCGCGCAGTTCGTGATCAAGAATCCGAACGCGTCGTCGACCTGCGGCTGCGGTTCGTCTTTTTCCGCCTAGGGCGGAAGCGGAATGCAAGAAACGGGGGCTGCGGCCCCCGTTTTTTTGCTTTTCAGGCGGGGTAGATCGCGCCGAGCACGCGGGGTCCCCGCGCTCCGGTGACCGCCGGCAGGTTGCC
>JBFKNN010000119.1:0-9951 GCA_041629335.1 Burkholderiales bacterium
AGGGGCTAGGGGCTAGGGGCGAGTGAGACAGGTCAGCTTCGATCGTTTGTAACGGGAGGCGGGTCGCTGAGCATCGGACGCCGGTATCACATTCCTCAGGATTTCTCTCGCGGACTGAAGGTGCGGGCGAAGAACACCGGGGTACGGGGCGTTTTGAGACGGTAGACCTGCGCGGGGCGATTCGGTCCCTTGCGCCGCTTGTTGACGGGCGCGATAAGGTTGGCTGCCAGCACGCGGGTGCGGAAGGCACTCTTCTCGAGCGGACGCCCGAGCACGACTTCGTAGGCGCGCTGGAGTTCGGTCAGCGTGAACTCCCTGGGCAGCAGGAACGCAGGCAGCGAGGTGTATTCGACCTTGTTGCGCAGCCGCTCGACGGCGGCGCCGAGAATTTCTGCGTGATCGAAGGCGAGCTTCGCCGCCACCCCGTGATCCGTCACCGGGAACCAGCGCGCGTCCGGTGCGTTGGCGCCAGGCTCGATCTTCGAATCAGCCGGAACCAGCGCAAAGTACGCGTGTGTCGTCGACCATCCGCGCGGGTCGCGCGTCGCACTGCCCCAGCTGCCGAGCTGCTCGAGATAGGGCGTCGCAACCCCGGTTTTTTCCTTCAGCTTGCGCATTGCGCTCGCCTCGAGGTCGGCGTCGCGTTCGATGTCGACGAATCCGCCGGGCAGGGCCCAACAGCCGGCAAAGGGCTCCCGCGCATCGCGCGGGCGCTCGACCAGCAGCACCTGGAGCCCGCCCTCACCCAGGGTGAAGATCGCGATGTCCACGGTCGTCAGTGGCCGCGGGAAATCCAGGGTCTCCGTAACTCCCGATTTTTTCATGGAAAAACAATGTGTGGCAAAGGTTGTTGACAGTGTAATCCACTTAGTGGCACTATGCAACTAACTTAGTGTGTGTAGCCCACTAAGTAATCACGATCAAGAAGGAGAAAATCATGTTGGGCATCCGCTTCATCAAGACGCAGCCGACCACGTACGTCATGCAGTTCAAAGGCGGGAAAGTGGTGCGCGAGGGCGCGGGTCTGTCGTTCTTCTATTACGGTCCGACCACCTCGCTAGTGGCGATTCCGGTCGGCAGCAAGGACCAAGGCTTCATCTTCGAGCAGGTGACGGCCGACTTCCAGACCGTCACGGTTCAGGGACAGATCGCCTACCGCGTGGGCGAGCCGCGCAAGCTTGCCGCGATGCTCAACTACTCGCTAACCGCCGACGGGCGCGGCTACGAATCCGACGATCCCGAAAAGCTCGCGCCGCGGGTGGTGCGGGTGGTCGAAGTGCTGTCCAAGCAGGTGGTCAAGGACCTTGCGCTCAAGGATGCATTGCGGGCGTCCAACCAGGTGGCGGAAACGGTGGTGGCGGCGCTCAAGGTCCACCCCGAGATCGAATCCTTCGGCCTTGAGGTCCTCGGCGTCGCGGTGAGCGCAATCAAGCCCACGCCGGAGACTTCGCGTGCGCTTGAGGCCGAGGCGCGGGAGGCGATCCTCAAGGCCGCGGACGATGCCGTGTTCCTGCGCCGCAACGCTGCGGTCGAGAATGAACGCGCGATTCGCGAAAGCGAGCTCGACACCGAGATCGCGGTCGAGCAGAAGCGCCGCGGCATCCGCGAGACGCAGATGGAAGCCGAGGCCAGCATCCAGCGCAAGAAAAGCGAATTGCGCTACGCTGACATGGAGGCCAGCGTAACGCTCGAAGAGCGGCGCAAGGAGTTCGTCGCGCGCAACGCGGATAACACCCGCAAGCTGGCGGAGGCGGAAGCGCACCGGCTGGTTGCGGTGATGAAGGCGATGGAACATGCGGATCCGCGCATCGTGCAGGCGCTCGCCGCCGCCGGCATGCAGCCCAACCAGCTGATCGCCCAGGCGTTCGGCGGTATCGCCGAGAAGGCGGAGCGCATCGGTCAACTCAATGTCTCGCCGGATCTCCTGCAGGCGTTGTTGACCGCGACGACCGCGACGGCGACGGCGAAGCGGGTCGGATAAGGGAGCGATCATGAGCGCTTCGCTGCAACGCAAGATCGTGCTCGTGACCCGCAAGACCAGGCTCGAAGACCTGATCGCGCGGCATCACACCGCGGCGCAGGCGAAGTTCTACATCGAGAGCCTCGGCGCGGACTTCGGCGACTACCAGCGCGAGCACGATACGTATATGGCGGCGCGGCGGACGGTGGTTGGCGTGCTCGAGCATTACGGCCGGTACCAGGCGATCGACCGCGGCTTCCTCACCAACTTTCTGTTTGCCCGGGATGACCTGGTGCTCGCACTGGGGCAGGACGGCCTGGTGGCCAACACCATGAAGTACCTCGACGGCCAGCCGCTGGTCGGGCTCAACCCGGAGCCCGCGCGCTACGACGGCGTGCTGCTCCCGTTCGAGTGGCGCGACCTCGAGGTGCTGCTGCCCGAACTGGTGGACGACCGCCGGCCGTACAAGGAAGTCACCATGGCCAAAGCGACGCTGAACGACAGGCAGACCCTTTACGCCGTGAACGATCTCTTTATCGGCCCGAAGACGCACACCTCCGCGCGTTACGAAATCCGCTACGGCAAGGAGATGGAGGTGCAGTCATCGAGCGGCATCATCGTTTCGACCGGGCTGGGATCGACCGCATGGATGCGCAGCATTGTGACCGGCTCCACGGCGATTGCAAATGCCTGGCTCAACCGCAATGCCAGCCTCGACTACACGCCGCTGCCCTGGAACTCGGACCGCCTGCGGTTCGCGGTGCGCGAGCCGTTCCCGAGCAAGACGTCGCAGGCTGAACTCGCGTTCGGCGAGATCGGCCGCAGCCAGTCGCTGAGCCTGCGGTCGCTCATGCCGGAGAACGGCGTGATATTCAGCGACGGCATCGAGAGCGACCATTTGCACTTCAACTCCGGCACCGAGGCGGTAATCTTGGTGGCGGAGAAAAGCGGCAGGCTGGTGGTTTGAGCCGCCGCCCTGGCGTGTTCGAACCGAACGAGCGGGCCGGATTTCCCCTTACGCCTTCCTCCTTTCGCCTTCCGCCTTGCTCTTAAAAAACCCTCGCCCCAGGGGGAGGAGGGACGGGGCGAGGGGTTGCTGCTCAGCGGGTCTTGCGCGCCGGCTTTTTCGCCAGCGAAACCGTGAATGCGATCGAACGGTCGATCCACGCTTTCAGGCTGCGGTCGTTTCGCGTCGATTCCGGCCCGACATAGACGTAGCCCTTGATCGGACGCCCGGTGAAATCCATCGGGCGCACGTGAGGCTCATCGAGCGCTGACTCGTAAGCCTCCGGACCGATGCGCGCCACGAAGTCTTCTTTGAGCACACCGCAGCACATCCTGTCTCCGAGCATGAACGCGAGCCCGCCGAACATCCGTTTCTCGCTGATCCCTTTTCTGCCCTTCAGCAGGAGCCGCACCCGGCCGGCGAGCTTTTCGTCGTAAGCCATGGCGTTACCCAGCCTCGAACCCGACGCGCCGTCACGCCGCTTTCGGGCGGCGCCCCATCGCTTCTGCGGAGGGCGGTGCGGTGTCGGCCCAATGCGGTATTGCGCGAACGCGGTCGTAATAGGCATTGAGGCGCGGGTACGGTTTCCAGTCGAAAGGCACGGCATCCTTGAACCCTTCGAGGTGCACGATCGAATAATCCGCGAGGGTGACGCCGTCACCGACCGCGAACTGCCGGCCTTCCATATGCGTATCGAGCACCGGCGCGAAGCGCGCGAGGCCTGCCTGCGCCCATTTCAGGAGCGCGAGGTTGGTTTCCTGCTTGAGGAGATTCGGCTTCAGTACCGACTCGTAAGCGAGCAGCCCAAAAAACTTGTTGTAGTGCGCAAGTTCCCAGCACTGCCAGCGCACGATGTCGGCCCGCACACCCGGCTCGCGCGGAAACAGCGTGTTGCCCGGCGCCTTGTCGGCGAGGTACTGCATGATTGCGGTGGATTCCCACAGCATGACGTTGCCGTCGCGCAGCGCGGGCACCATGCGGTTGGGGTTGATGATGCCGTAATCGGCCGCAGCGAGGTCTCCCGCGAAGAAGTCGAGGTACTCAATGTCGACCTTGATGCCCAGGTGGCTGATGACAGCGAGGACTTTGCGGCAGTTCGGCGATCCGACAACGTTGTAGAGCTTCATGGGGTGCCCTCCTTTAATGGTTGCAAACTGCAAGTGAATCGTAGCATAATAGTTGCAAATTGCAAGTGGTATACTCCGATGCCATAAATGAGCCAAAAAGACCAAGCGCGGCGGTCCCAGTGCCCGATCAGCTTCGCCCTGGACATCCTGGGCGACAGGTGGACCCTGCTTGTCATCCGCGACCTGGTTTTCGCGGGCAAGCGGCATTTCCGCGACTTCCTTGCCTCCCCCGAGAAGATCGCTTCCAACATCCTCGCGAGCCGGCTGCGCTCGCTCGAAGCGCGCGGCATCGTCTCCCGCCGGCCCGATCCCGCGAGCGCGCGGAAAGTCATCTACGAGCTCACCCGCAAGGGCATCGACCTGATCCCGGTGCTGCTGGAGTTGATACGCTGGGGCGCGACGCATGATCCCAGGACCGGCGCCCCGGAGACCTTCATCCGGCGCATCGCGCGTGATCGTGAAGGGATGATCGCGGAAATCACAGCCGCGATCGAGAAGCGGCGTTGAGAACGGTCTCGAAGCCGCTCAGGGTAGGAAACCCTCCCTCCCCTGCGCCAAGTGCGGGGCAGGGTTGGGGAGGGAGTGACCGGTCCTGCCCCGATGCCGCAAGGGCACTTTTCTTAAGGGTGTCCGGTGCTTCCCTGCCAGGCGCGAGAAGGGACCAAGATTTCGCGACATGCACGTTCCTTAGACAACCGCTAGTGGCCGTTGCCGGTCGCCGGCCCTGGAGCGTTGATCGCCCTCTCCCCAAACCGCGGGGAGAGGGGCTGATCGAACGTCTTCAGTTGACTTTGATATTCGCCTGGGTCGCCACCTCACGCCACTTCTTCACGTCGCTCTTCACCATTTTCCGGAACTCGGCCGGCGTGATGATCTGCGGCTCGGCCGCGTCGGCCGCAAGGCGTTTCCTGGTTTCGGAATCCTCGAGCACGGCATTGATCTCGCGGCGCAGCTTGTCCAGGCGGGCGCGCGGAACCCCGTGCGGCGAGACGAGGCCCCACCAGACGTAGACTTCGTACCCCGGGTAGCCGGTTTCGGCGACGGTCGGGACGTCCGGCACCGCCGCGCTGCGTTTCGATGCGCCGACCGCGAGCATCTTGATCCTGCCCCCGCGCACGTGGTTGAGCACCTGGGTGACCGAAGTGAACATCACCGGAATGTTGCCCGCGATGATGTCGATCATGGCCGGGCTGCCGCCCTTGTACGGCACGTGCACCATGTCGATGCCGGCCACCTTCTTGAACAGCTCGCCGCCGAAGTGGTTGAAACCGCCCACGCCGGTCGAGGCGTAGTTGACCTTGCCCGGGTTCGCCTTCGCGTAATCGACCAGCGCGCGGATCGAGCTGATCTGCCCCTGCGGATGGACCACGATCGAATTCGGGGACGATCCGATCATCGAGATCGGGTCGAACGATTTCTCGACGTCGTACGGCAGCTTGCGGATCGCCGCGTTCATGACCCACGAGGTCGAAACCATCAGCATGGTGTAGCCGTCCGGGGTCGAGTTGGCGGCGAGCTCGGCGCCGATGATGCCGTTCGCGCCGCCGCGATTGTCGACGACGATCTGCTCGCCAACCCGCTCGGTGAGCTTGGCCCCGACGTAGCGGCCGAGCACGTCATTGCTGCCGCCCGGCGGGAACGGGACGATCAGGCGGATCGGCTTGGTCGGGAAATCGATGGGCCGTGCTTTCTCGGCAGCTTGCGCTGCCGGCAGCAATCCTGCGAGCAGGCCCAGTGAAAAAAGGAACGGCCGGCGGTACGGTGTCATGCTGGTCTCCTCCTTGGTTTGCCGCGCGTGCGCGGCTGATTGGTCTTTTGACCTAGTATATTCCGCATTGTGGGCAAGTTCAAAATATGGAACACGCGGCGGCAGGATGCTTCGCTCGGCTCGGCAATGAGCGACGTGAACCGGTGATCAAAAAGATGCGGAAAAGGCGATAAGAAGACCGAGTCAGCACTTGCAAGCTGGTGTTATCAGCCGGATCGGGGCTGAACGCGGCGAAGGCCCGAAAAGTCGAAACGAGATACGTGAAAACGGGGCTCAAGACCGGTAAGATCGCACCATCGGGTGCTGTTCCCCAAGACAAGACAATGGCGCGCACCCGATGAGGAGAAAAAATGGCGACGCTCGACCCTCAGAATCTGTCGGTTGCCGATATGATGCGGTGCGTCGCCCGCTTCAAGTCGCTGCGCGGCTCGGACGAGGCCTACGTGGACAGCCGGCTGCCCGGGCACAAGCGCAGAAAGATCAACCTGGTCGGCATGGGGGTGGTCGAGCGCACCGCCAATCCGGACCTTGCACCCAACATCCCGCTTCCCGCGCATGGCTTCAATCTCGGCATGATCAAGGCCGAACCCGGCAACGGCGCCGCGATGCATGCGCACAGGACCGAGGAAGTGTTCATGCCGCTGATCGGCAACCGGGTGGTTACCTGGATGACGAAGAACGGCGAGAAAGAGATTGTGCTCGAGCAGGCCGAAAAATCGGGGCTCGCGCGCGACGCGACGGGCGAGCTCGTTCTCAAGTGACCGGACTGCAATCAGCGGCGGGCGCTCGATGCCGTGGGCCGCGCCACGAGCATATCAGTAGAATGAGCATATGATGAACAGGCAGTCGATGCCGAACGGCTCGCTGTGATCGGGGCGAAAGGGAGCAGTCAAGAAATGGCGAAAATCAAGGTTCTGTCCACGAACGCGGTGCGCGGGGTGCTCGCGGAGCTCCTGCCGGAATTCGAAAGCGCGAGCGGAAACACGGTGCAGGTGGTCTGGCTGACCACCAACCAGACCATGGCCCGGTTGCGGGAAGGCGAGCGCGGCGACGTGGTGATCGGCACCGCCGAGGGCATCCAGCAGCTCAGGCAGCAAGGCAACGTCGTGGCGAAAACCATCGTTCCTCTCGGCAGCACCGCCATCGGCGTCGCGGTGCGCCGTGGCGCGCCCAAACCCGATGTGAGCACGGTCGAAGCGGTCAAGCGCGCGCTCATGGAAGCGAAGTCGGTCACCTGGACCACCATGGGCGCGAGCGGCGTGCATTTCGAGTCGATACTCGAGCGCCTGGGCGTCGCCGGCCAGGTAAAGGCAAAATCGAAGGCCATCGTCATCCCGGGCGGGCTGATCGGCGAGCTGCTGGCGCGCGACGAGGCAGCGCTCGGCATTCAGATGGTGAGCGAGATCCTCGCGGTCCCGGGCGCCGAGCTTGTCGCGCCGCTGCCGCCGCCACTGCAGAAGAAGACCGTCTTTTCCGGCGCGGTGCTGACCAATTCATCCGACGTCGACGCGGCGCGCGCCCTGATCGCGCATCTCACCACGCCCGCTGCAGCGAAGGTGCTGAAGGCGAAGGGATTCGACGCGCCCTGAAGGCGCGGATTCAACCACGGCAGCGCTGCAAGTTCGCCGTCGATCTCCGGTACTCTTTCGCCGCTGTGCGGCGTCGCACTTATGGGAATTGGTCCGGGCCCCGCCAGTTGCACGATCGCACATTTACGCTGCGATATTTCGCAACCAAGATCTTGCTTCCGGCATCCTGAATTTTCGGCGCGAGATTGTCCGCGCACGGATTTCTCCTTGAAGTTTACATGCTGTTGCTCATAGAATCGACGAGCGGCGCGGCGCGGCGCGACGCGCAGTGCGTCGGCTATTTCAACAACAACCGAGGAGAACAGGAATGAGAACGTTACCCTTTCTGGCCGCCGCAACGGCGGTAGTGGTTGCGGGCTGTGCCGTCAGCCCGGAAACGATCACTTGCCTTCAGCCCGATCGCAGGGTCGTGATCGAGATGGGCGGCGTCAAGATCAAGCCGCCGCCCAAGAACAAGCCCAATGCCAAGCCGGGGCGGCAGACCGTGGTGTTGAAGGGCATCGTACAGGGAGACGCCGCCTGGGATCATGGCGGCGCCGTCCTGAAGGACGGCGGCAAAGCCGAAGTCGACAAGCTGCTCAAGCTCGTCAACCAGGGCAGCCGTCGCGACAAGCGTCCGACCAAGGTCAGTTCCATTGTCATCACCGGCCATATCGATCCGGTCGAGTTCGACGACGGGCTGACCAATCTCGACGAGCAGCGCGCAAAGGCCGTCGCGGATTATCTCGTGAGCAAGGGTATCGACCAGAACATGATGTTCTGGGACGGCAAGGACGCAAAAGAGCCTATGCCTGTGACCAAGTTCTGCGATATCTGAGTCGAAGGCGTGTTGGGATGAAAACCCCGCTGTGGCGGGGTTTTCTTTTTGTCAGGCTTTGGGCGGCGGTGCCGCCACCCGGCAGTGCTGTCCGGTCGATCCGGAGCTCACGCCCCTTCGGCGGCCTCCGGATTCCATTGCCCCTTGCGCATGCGGGTGATCGTGATCCTCGCGAAAACCCCCTTCTGCGTGAACGGATCGCCGTCGGAGAACGCCTTGGCCTCGGCGCGGCTTCCGACGTTCACCACGAACAGGCTGCCGATCGCCTCCTTGCCGTCGTCGGTCTGGGTCGCCCCCGCGAGCACGAGTATGTGCTTCTGGCTCTGCAGGTAGTCGCGGTGCGGCTGCAGCACGGAGGCACGAATCGCGGCGGTGTTCGGTTTGTCGGTGCAGGATATGGCCCAGAGCATGTTGTTCTCCTTGTTGAGGAACGGCGTCCATTATGGCCGGACTCCGCGCGCGCCGCCAACCTGCGCGGGCCGGGGCATCCGGCCGGGTAATTGCTAAAGCAATGAAACAGTGCTATTCTTTCTATGGAAATGAAACCCAAGCATCAGGGCCGGCCGCATCAGGCATCCGCTCCCCATCCCGGGCGCACGCTCGGCAAGGCGGTGGTGCGCGCAGCGGTGCTGCTCGACATGACGCAGGCCGAGCTTGCGCGGATGCTCGGGGTCAGCACGGCCACCATGTCGCGTATCGCCGCCGGCGGCTACGTCCTCACACCCGCTCAGAAGGCGTGGGAGCTGGCGGCGTTGTTCGTGCGGCTCTACCGCTCGCTCGATGCGCTGGTCGGGTCGAACGAGACGCAGGCCCGCGCCTGGCTCGACGGCGAAAATCTGGCGCTGGGCGCGGCACCGCGCAAGCTCATCCTCACGGCCGAAGGGCTGGTTCGTGCCGTCCAGTACCTGGACGCCGCGCGCGGTCGCGTCTAAGGCGGCGCGGGCGGCAGCCCGCCTGTGGCGCGCAGTGGAGGCGCAGCACGTCGCTTCCACCCGGCGGCTGGTCGATAATCTCGACGAGCAGCGCGCGCTCGAGGAAGTGCTCGACGCGGCCAAACCGCCGGTGCCGGCTGCCGCGGCGCGGCTTCATTATCTCCTCTACACGCCTTTCCGCTATCCCGCGCCGGTCGGCTCGCGCTTTCGCGCGCCGACCGACCCTGGTGTTTTCTATGGCGCCGAAAGCGTGCGCACCGCTTGCGCGGAAGTGGGCTACTGGCGCTGGCGCTTTCTCAGGGACAGTCCGGCGCTCGCGATGCTGGGCCCGGCGCCACAGACGCTGTTTCAGGCAAGCGTCCGGGCGCTCGCCGTCGATCTCGAGCAAAAGCCGTATTCCCGGGATGCAAAGCTGTGGCGTCACCCGGACGATTACACGGCGACCCAGGCATTCGGCCGTGCCGCGCGTGAGGCAGGCGTGGGTTTGGTCCGCTATGCGTCGGTGCGGGATCCGCGGCCGGGACGCTGCGGGGCGGTGCTCGATCCCGGTGCATTCAGCACGCCCAGGCCGTCTGCGCCTACGGAAACGTGGTTGTTGACCGTGACGCAGGATTACGCGGTATGGCAGCGCGATCGCGACGCGTGGGAGTTCGACCTGCGGCGCTGGCAATAGGACGGCAGCTCGACGGGGCGATCGCGCCGCTGCGCGTGCTGCCGGGAATCGTGTCCGCGGCGGGCACATGACGGTGATG
>JBFKNN010000120.1:0-9881 GCA_041629335.1 Burkholderiales bacterium
CATCGCGGGGCTGCTCAAGCCTCGCAACGGCAGGATTTCGCTCGACGGGGAGACGCTGTTCGACGCGGCGCGCGGCATCGACGTGCCCGCGCGCCGCCGCCGCTTCGGCTACGTGTTCCAGGAAGGGCGGCTGTTCCCGCACCTGACGGTGCGCCAGAACCTGCTGTTCTCGCGGCTGTTTGACCGGGGCGCGCACCCGTCCGGGGAATTCGACCACATTGTCGAGCTGTTGAGCCTCGGCGGGTTGCTGGCTCGGCGCCCGGGCGAGCTTTCGGGCGGCGAGAAGCAGCGCGTTGCGATCGGGCGCGCGCTGCTCGCCCGGCCGCGCCTGCTGCTGCTCGACGAGCCGCTCGCCTCGCTCGATATCCACCGCAAGATCGAGATCCTGCAGTACCTGGAGCTGCTGCGCGACGAGGTGAAAGTGCCGATGATCTACGTCAGCCACTCGGTGGAGGAGGTGGTCCGCCTGGCGCGCAGGATGGTGCTCATCTCTGACGGGCAGGTCAAGGCTTGTGGCCCGGTCGAGCAGCTGATGGCCGACCTCGAGCTGCAGCCCTACACCGGCCGCTACGAGGGCGGCGCGGTGATCAGCGCCCGCGTCGTGGAGCATGACCAGCGCTACGGCCTCGCGCGCCTCGCCTTCGCTGGCGGCGAGCTTCACGTTGCGGACCTGGGGGCGCTGGTGGGCGAGACGGTGCGCGTGCGGATCCGCGCGCGCGACGTGGCCCTCGCGCTCGAGCTGCCCAAGGGAACCACGTTTCGCAACATCGTGCGGGCCCGCATCACGCGGGTCGTGGAGCACGACGACGCGCTCGCAGAGGTGAGCCTGGACGCGGCCGGTGCGACCATCGTCTCGCGCGTGACGCAGCAGTCGGTGCACGAGCTCGGGCTGCGCGAGGGCACCGAGGTCTACGCGCTGATCAAGGCGATCGCGCTGGATCGGCACAGCGTGGGTTTCGCGTGACCGCACGATCCTGACCCGGACCTGCCCGGGCTCTTGCTTGCGTGCGGCGCCCGCTGCACGCGGACAACCGCGAAGGCAGCGCGCCAGGCCTGATCGCCACCGCTCGCGGCCTGTAAGTCGACCGGGCGGCTGTCCGTGCGCATGTTCAACTCCAGCCCGACCAGCGACCGTAGACCTGCCGCGCCCTCTTCAGCCGTTAATCGGTTGTACAAAAAAATTATCGGCCCCACCGTTCCTTAGCCGTTTGACGCCACAACAGAATTCTTCCTGTCAGCGATTTGGCTGCCTAAGAAAAATGTACTTCGGCACTCGCGCCTGAACCGAACCGGGCGCCGGAAGTAAGCGACATGTCATTGAATTGAATGGCGGATTGCCGCCTGTCCCGCGGCGCTGGCGCGGAGGTTGCTTATACAAACTGCAAATAGACGAGGACCCGGAGTTTGGCTTGTCTTCTGCGGGTACTCACGGAATTGCGTAGCCAAACGCTTCCCAGCGGGGAAGAGAGAGCGTCGTGCAGCGTCGTCATCAGGTTCGGTTCTTCATGCGTGGCCGCAGCTGGTGCACGTGCGCGGCCCATCTCCCCGACGATCCTCAACTTCCGGATCAACTGCCGAGGCACGAGATGCCGGATGCCGCGATGGTATTGGCGCCGCGGTCCGGCGCGAGCGTGCCCCCAGGCGGGCCTTCCCCGGCGTACCGCGGCGCACCGCCGGCTCGCAAAACCGTCCGGCATGAGGGGGAATTGGCGTTGAACATCGATTCTTGGGCTCGGATAGCAGCGAAGGAGACTCTTGTATGAAACTGACCAGACGGACATTCATCCAGGCATCGGTTGCGACGGGCAGCTGGCTCGCGGCGGGGCTGCCCATGGCACAACCGGTGACGAGCGCCATGGTGGTGCGGAAAGCCAAGGGCGCGGCCCCGGCCAAGGGCGAGTGGGTCGCGACCGCGTGCCAGGGCTGCACGCAGTGGTGCGCCATCCAGATCTTCGTGCAGAACGGCCGCGCCGTGCGGGTGCGCGGCAACCCGCTCTCCAAGACCAACAACGGCTACGTCTGTCCGCGCGGTCACCTGATCCCGCAGCAGACCTACGATCCCGACCGGATCAAAGTGCCGATGAAGCGGACCAATCCCCGGAAGGGGCGCGGCGTCGATCCGAAGTTCGTGCCGATCAGCTGGGACGAGGCGCTCGACATGGTCGCCGACAGGATGATCGAGCTGCGCCAGAGCAATGAGACGCACAAGCTCGTCTATATCCGCGGCCGCTATTCGTCGACGGCCAACGGCCTGCTGTACGGCACGCTGCCGAAGGTCTTCGGCACGCCCAACTACTTCTCGCACAGCGCCATCTGCGCCGAGGCGGAAAAGATGGGCCCGGGCCTGACACAGGGCTTCTTCGGCTACCGCGACTACGACCTCGCCAACACGCAGTGCCTCGTCGCCTGGGGATGCGATCCGCTTGCCTCGAACCGGATCGTGCCCAACACGATCAACAAGTTCGGTGACATCCTCGCGCGCGGCACGGTCATCGCGGTCGATCCGCGGCTGTCCAATGCGGCGGCCAAGGCGCACGAATGGCTCCCGGTCAAGCCGGGGACCGACGGCGCGCTCGCCGGGGCGATCGCCCACGTGCTGCTCACGGAAGGCTTGTGGAACCGCGAGTTCGTCGGCGATTTCAAGGACGGCACCAACCGTTTCGTCGCCGGGGAAACCGTCGACGAAGGGGCGTTCGCCGAGAAGGAGACGCACGGGCTCGTCAAGTGGTGGAACCTCGAGCTGAAGGACCGCACGCCGGCCTGGGCGGAGCAGGAGACGCTGATTCCGGCGGCGCAGATCGTCCGCGTCGCCCGCGCGATGGGCAAGGCCGCGCCGAAAGTGGCGGTGTGGATGGGCCCCGGTGTTGCCATGAACCCCCGCGGCACCTATGCGGCGATGGCGGTGCACGCGCTGAACGGCCTGGTCGGCTCGATCGACGTCGAGGGCGGCACGCTGCAGACCAACAGCGTCCCGATCGGCGCCTTCCCGAAGGCGGACGCCTACGTCGACGACATCGCCAAGGCCGCATCCAAGCACAAGAAACTCGACGGGCGCGGCGCGAAGGACATGCCAGCGATGATGAGGGCGCGGCCGGGCAGCGGTGTGGTCACCAACAACGTCGCCAACGGCATGCTCAAGGACCCGGGCGCGGTCAAGGTGCTGCTGAGCTCGTGGACCAACTTCAACTTCTCGTGCACCGACCCGAAGCGCTGGGACCAGGCGCTCGCCGCGGTGCCGTTCTTCGCCCACATGGTGACGAACGCCTCCGAGATGACCCAGTTCGCCGACGTCGTGCTGCCCGCCACCTTCAACTCGAGCGAGGGCCTGTCGGTGATCACCAACAACGGCAACGCGCACGGCTACGCCACCATCCAGCAGCCGGCGGCGAAGCGGTTGTGGGATGTCAAGCAGGAAGAGACCGAAGTGATGTGGCTGCTCGCCGAAAAGCTCAAGCAGAAGGGTTTCTCCAACCTGTTCGATTACTACTCGAAGGAGTTCAAGGATCCGGAGACCGGCAAGACGCCGGAGAACGAGATGGAGTTCGCCGAGATCGCCGCCAGGATCTCCAGCGCGCCGATGTGGATGCCGAAGGCGCCGTTGAAGGGAGACAGGATCGACGGCTGGGCGGAGTTCCGCAAGAAGGGCATGTACAACACCCAGAAGTACAGCTTCAAGCGCCACTGGGGCGGCAAGTTTGCGACGGAAACCAAGAAGTTCGAGTTCTACAGCGAGACCGCGAAGAAAGGCCTCGAAGCGCACGCCAAGAAGCACGAGACCACGGTCGATGACATCCTGACCGTTTCCGGTTACGTGGCGCGCGGGGACCTGGCATTCGTGCCGCACTACGAGCCGCCCAAGCGCCACGGCAGCCTCGAAGCGTATCCGTTCGAGTTCATCGACTACAAGTCGCGGCTCAACCGCGAGGGGCGCTCGCAGAACCTGCCCTGGTACCAGGAGTTCAAGAAGGTCGATCCGGGCGACGTGTCGTGGGACGACGTGCTCAAGATGAACCCGGCCGACGGCGCGAAGCTGGGACTCAAGACCGGCGATACGGTCAAGATCTCCTCGCTGGCCGGCTCGATCGTCACCAGGCTCAAGCTGTGGGAAGGCGTTCGGCCGGGGACGGTGGCGAAGTGCTTCGGACAGGGACACTGGGCCTACGGCCGCGTCGCCGCGCGCGACTACGCCAAGGCCGCGCCGCGCGGCGGCAACAACAACGACATCCTGGTCGACGATTACGACCGCCTGAGCGGCTCGACCGCGCGCAACGGCGGCTTCACCGGCGTCAGGATCGAGAAAGCCTGATCCCCGGATAGCGGAATCCAAGGAGACCGAAAATGCCAAGATACGGAATGGTCATCGACCTGCAGAAATGCGTGGGCTGCGGCGCGTGCGCATTTGCCTGCAAAGCGGAGAACAACACCCGCACCCGGGCCAACGGGCAGAGCCACAACTGGGCCGACTTCGTCATGCGGACCGAGGGAGTCTTCCCGAAGGTGACGCACTGGGTAATGCCGGTGCTGTGCAATCACTGCACGGATGCGCCCTGCGTCGCGGCCTGCCCAACCACGCCGAAGACGATGTTCAAGACGCCGGAAGGCGTCACGATGCACGACAGCGAGCGCTGCATCGGCTGCCGCAGTTGCCAGAGTGCCTGTCCGTACAGCCAAGGCGACCTGAACGCGGCGAGCCTCGCCGGCGAAGCCTACAGCGTGATCAGCTTCAATTCGCGGGACGGCGATCCCCAGCCTCAGTGGACGGACAAATCGGCGATGATCCCCGGGTGCACGGCCTCGGGGGCCGAGACGGCCATGAAGGCGGGAGCGGCAATTCCGGTGCTGAATCAGTTCGTGGAGGGCGACGTGAAGGCGGTCCGGAAGGCGGGCGTGGTGGAGAAATGCACGTTCTGCTATCACCGCGTGAGCAACGGCCTGCAGCCGGCGTGCGTCGAGGTCTGCCCGGCCCAGGCGCGCATCTTCGGCGACCAGGACGATCCCGATTCCGAGATTTCACGGGTGCTCAAGGCACGGAAATCGTTCCGCCTGCAGGAAGAAAAAGGCACCAGGCCGAACGTGCACTACGTGGGCAGCTACAGCGCCAGGGCTTAACCTCCTCCAGCCCGGGCGCTTGTTCGGGGGCGGAGCTTGCTCCGCCCCCTATTTCACCTCAGGGACGTCAATGCCGCGTTTCGATCAGGACAAGGGTATCGCCCGCGAGAACCTCTGCCGCTTTCTGTCGGCGTGCTACTACCAGCCGGGCCCGGAGTTCGCCGAAGAGCGGGTCTTCGATTCGATGCTCGATGCCGCGGCCCGCATCAGCCCGGATCTCGCGGCGCGGGCCAGCGCGCTAAACGACGAATTCAACGCCGCGGCGCCTGACAGCCTGCTCGCCGACTACACCCGCCTTTTCCTCGGCCCCAACCGGATCCTGGCCAAACCGTACGGCTCGGTCTGGCTCGACGGCGAACAGACCCTGATGCGGGACTCCACGATGGCGGTGCTCGAGCTCTACGAGGAGGGCGGGTTCGAGATGGACGAGGGCTTTCGCGAGCTGCCCGATCATGTCGCAGCCGAGCTCGAGTTCCTCTATCTGCTCACTTACCGGGAAAACGAGGCACGATGCAATGGTGAGGCCGATGCGCTGCGGGCGGCAACCCGTCTCAAGCGGCGTTTCCTGGAAGAGCACCTCGGACGCTGGATCGGACCCTTCACGACCGCCATCATGGCCGGTGCGCAGAGCGGCTTCTACCGTCAGCTCGCCGATCTCACCGAACATTTCGTGAGAATGGAAGCCGATGCAGTCGCATTGGACCGGCACAGCATGGGCCACGCGTGATGCCGTAAGCGGTACGCGGCAAGGCGTGGCAGCGACGGCCGTTTCGTAAATCACACCTGCAGGCGCTTGATGCTATGTGCGGTGAGCCATAGGGCGCGGCAGTAGGGTGCGGCTTCAGCGCACCGCTCTGCCGCTCTCACGCGGCACGTTGTTCTTCCCCGGGGCGCTGAAGCCCCACCCTACAGTTGTGCCCCGGAGTTGTACGGCACAGCCGCACCCTACGGCCACACCCCACAGATCGAGAGAACCAGCGGTCAAGCTGGTAGAATCGGGCGACCTTGTAATCTCGGCCGCGTGCAATGAAAATCTTCGGTTTCGCGGGCTACTCCGGCAGCGGCAAAACCACGCTGATCGAGAAGCTGATTCCGCTGTTCGTCGGGAAGGGGCTGCGCGTGGCGCTGATCAAGCACGCGCACCACACGTTCGACATCGACCAGCCGGGCAAGGACTCCTACCGCCATCGCAAGGCCGGCTGCATGGAGGTGCTGGTGACCTCGTCGCGGCGCTGGGTGCTGATGCACGAATTGCGCGGCGCGCCGGAGCCGAGCCTGGGCGAGCACCTGCAGCATTTCTCGCCGTGCGACCTGGTGATCGTCGAGGGCTTCAAGCGCGAGCACATCCCGAAGCTGGAAGTCTACCGCGCGGAGGTGGGCGAGCCGCTGATCCATCCGCACGACCCGAACGTGGTGGCGATCGCCACCGACCGCAAGCTGGATACGAAGCTGCCGCAGCTCGATCTCGACGACCACAAGGCGATCGCGGACTTTGTGCTGAAGCACGTCGGGCTTGCCCGGACGCCGTGATCGGTAGCTGGTGGATCGCGAACGCTGCGCGGCTTGGCAGGCGCCGATGCGCGGCGCATAATTAATGCCATGATTACAGTGCTTTATTTTGCGAGGCTGCGGGAAGCGCTGGGCACCGGGTCCGAGCAGCTCGCGCTGCCCGGAAACGTGCGCGACCTCGATGGTCTGCGCGCCGTGCTCGCCGCGCGCGGTGATGCGTGGGCGAAAGAGATGGGGCAGAACAAGGCAATCCGCGCGGCGGTCAATCAGACCATCGCCGCGGGCGACACCGCGATCGCCGACGGCGACGAAGTCGCGTTCTTTCCGCCGGTCACCGGCGGGTAATTGTTGCAAAGCATATTTGCCGCCAAAACCGCCAGGAGCATGAACTTCATAATCCATTTGAACATTCGGGGTACGCCCTGATCAAGCCGTCGCGCGTTGCGCCCGTAGAGGCCCGTGAATGTCGTTTCGAAGGTTTTCTTTGCGTTCCTGGCGCACCCCTCAAGGGGGTATTGAACAGAAGCCTTGGCGGCTGAGAAGGTTTTGACTTTCTTGCTCTTCGCGGCTCCAGTGGAGATTCGTCGCACATGACCGTCCGGGTGCAGACCGAAGACTTCGACATCGGCGCCGAGATCGCCAGGCTGCGCCGCGGCAATCCGAAGATCGGCGCCGTGGCGAGCTTTGTCGGCGTCGTGCGCGACGTGAACGACGGCGACCGAGTCGCCGAGATGACGCTCGAGCACTATCCCGGCATGACCGAGAAGTCGATCGAGGAGATCATCACCCAGGCGCGCGGGCGCTGGCAGGTAATGGACGCGCTCGTGGTGCACCGCGTCGGCACGCTGAAGCCGACCGACCAGATCGTGCTGGTGGTGGTGACCAGCGGGCATCGCGGCGAGGCCTTTGCCGCGTGCGAGTTCATCATGGATTACCTCAAGACGCGCGCGCCGTTCTGGAAGAAGGAGAGCACCGGCGCGGGCGCGCGCTGGGTCGAGGCGCGCGAGTCGGATGACGTCGCCGCCGAGCGCTGGCGGCTGAAAGGCTGAGCGGGCGGCGGGCCCGCGGCGAGGGAGGAATCGATGGCAACAAGAACGAGCCCGTACAAGAGAATCCTGGTGCCGGTGGACGGCAGCCGCACGTCGACGCGGGGCCTTAAGGAGGCGCTGCGGCTTGTCAAGGCATTCGGCGCGAAGCTGCGGCTGATCCATGTCGTCGACACGATGATCGCGGCGCGCGGCACGGCGCTCGACTACAACGCGGCCGATCTCATCGACGTGCTGGCCGAGCAGGGCGGCAAGACGCTCGCGCAGGCAAGAGCGGCTGCAGCCAGGGCTGGCGTCAAGTGCGAAGCCGCCCAGTTCGAGAGCGGCGTGGGACGCGTGGCCGACGGCATCGTCAGGGAGGCGCGCAAATGGCGCGCGGATTTGATCGTGATGGGAACGCACGGCAGGCGCGGCTTCAGCCACCTCGTCCTCGGCAGCGATGCGGAGCTGGTGATCAGGTCAAGCCCCGTGCCGGTGCTGCTGGTGCGCGCGCCGCAGGCTGAGAAGCGAAGCTCGCGAAGCCGCCGCTGATGACCGGGGCGGCACTCGTCGCAGTCGGTGTGGGCGCCGCCCTCGGCGCCTGGGCGCGCTGGGGCCTGGGCGCGCTGCTCAACCCGCTGTTTCCCACGCTGCCGCTCGGCACGCTTGCCGCCAACCTGATCGGCGGCTACGTGATCGGCATCGCGGTCGAGTTCTTCATGCACCACACGAGCGTCCCGCCCGAAGTGCGGCTGTTCCTCATCACCGGCTTTCTCGGGAGCCTCACCACCTTCTCGACCTTCTCGGCCGAGGCGGTGACGCTCCTCACGCGCCAGCAGTACGCGTGGTTCGCCACGCTGATCATGTTCCACCTCGCCGGATCGCTCATCATGACGCTCGCCGGCATGTTCACCGTGAAATGGATCTACTCGTGAAGACATCGCCCTGCATGTTTCTCCGGATCTACGTCACCGAGCTGAAGCAGCACGACGGCAAGCTGCTGTACGAATGGATACTGGAGGAGGCGAAGGCGATCGGCATCCCCGGCGGCTCGGCCTTCCGCGCCATCGCCGGCTACGGCCGCCACGGCCGGCTGCACGAGGAGACCTTCTTCGAGCTCTCGCCGGATCTTCCAGTGGAGGTCGAGTTCGTCGCCGGCGAGGCGCAGATCCGGCAGCTGCTCGAGCTGCTCGAGAAGGAGAAGATGGGGCTCTTCTACATCAAGTCTGCGGCCGAGTCGGGGCTGGTGGGCGGCCAGTGACCCGCTAGGTTTCCGACACACCGGACTCGAAATTTTTTGATGGGGTCCTGGCGCTTTCCTGCAGGGCCGGGGCGTTCCCCCTGATGGAAGTCAATCGCTGGTCTCGATCGACACTCTTGTTCGGCCGGCCAGCGAGTGAGGTTTATTCACCTCATCGGACTCCGCGCCAAAATCTAACAAATTGATAGATTTGATTTTTGTCTTGTCGTCGCCTAGGCTCTTCACACAAGCAAGAGCTCTTGCGAGACAGGAATTCAGCGCTCGGATCGCATCCGGGCAAGCACGGACACGATAAGGGGAGAAGCAGAAACCATCGGCTCCGGCGGACGGTTCTTCGCGCCGTCACCGCTGCGCGCAAGAATCCCGATCGTATTTTTGAGCATGAACGTCAAGCAACTCGCAACAACGATGCAGGAGCAGCACGCGCGTGCGCGCGATGAAGAACAACAGGGAGCGATAGAGGAATGGTATCCGGCATGGCTGAAGTTGTCCGTGCGTTGTGCGCGTCGAGCCATCCTGTGTGGTTGCGTGCACCGGCAACGCGCTTGCGCGAGACATCGATGAGCAGCTACACGGTCGTTCGATGCCTTGCGTTGATCCTCGCTGCGGTTCTTGGCGGACCTGCGGCGCGCGCCGATCTCGAACTGCCACTTTGGGCGCTTGGCTCAACTGTTGCGGGAGATCTCGGGAGGCACAAGACCTGCAGCGAAGCATATCAGGCGGGAAAAGCGTTTGCGCTGAAGTGGTGCGAGGCCAATAACCAGGCGTGCTCGTCATTTGTCGCAGATGGCTGCGCCATCGTGCAGCGGGTGACCCCTTTAAATCCTTACAACAGTCAATACATACACGTAACCAATGGTCCGGATTTCGCGATGCGTGCGGAATGTCCGTATTTCAAGACTGCCGATGCGAGCGGGTTGCTGGTGTGCAGCATGCCGAACAACATCCCGACTGCCATCGGTCTGGGTCCCGATTGC
>JBFKNN010000121.1:0-9865 GCA_041629335.1 Burkholderiales bacterium
CATGCCGCGCGACGTGAACAACCAAGGGCTCGTGGTCGGTACCGCCCGGTCCCACCAATGGGGAACGGACGATCGGGCATTTCTTGCCGGCCTGGGCGCCATGCCGCTGTGGTGGACGTCGAGTGCACCTCTTCGCGTACGGTTCCACGTCGGGACCATCCCGGTGACCGTGACTCTGCCAAATGTCCTCGAATCGGGCTCGATTGCGGTGTGGCCGGTCGAGGCGCCGCTCGCGGGCCTCGCCGACATCAACGTGAAGAACGCGTTCCAGTTTGCGGTGGACAACGCGGCCGTCTTTACCGGCCAGGGGTCGGTCTGCGTCGGCGTGTACGAGCTCGCCGAGAACGTCTTTGTCGATACTTACCGGCTGTATCGCCGAGCGCCGGAAACCGGCGAATGGGACGACGTGACCGGAGCGGCCACGATAGGACCCGACGCACGCGTGAGCATATGTGGCGCGACCGAGCCCCGCGGGGTGTTCACGCTTGTGCTAGCGCCTGGTTGACTTGAATTAAGTGAGCATGGAGCCCTAATTTCGTGCCGCAAGCCTTTCGGCTTCACCCGCTGCGGCGGCGGAATTTCTGAAACGCCGCCGGCTTCAACGGCGCCATCCCAAAAAGCAAGGAGGAAGGAGAAAGAGAGCGATCGCGACCGGTGACCGGTAAGGGCTTTCAACCAAGACCGATGTGCCGCGCTAACCGCTCCCGTGCGACATCCCTGGCGTTGTCTTTGCGCTCTTAGCGGTTAGTTTCCTTTCCCTTTGCGGCCTTCGCGATGAAGCTTTTCCTTTCCTTCGCGGCCGTGGCGGCAAGGCTTTCTTGCGGTGCGCTAAAGCTGCACCCTACCGGTCACTGGTCACCGCATGTCGGGCGGCCTTCGCGGTGAAGCCTTTCTGCGGTGCGCTGAAGCGGCACCCTACGGCACCCTACCGGTCACTGGTCACCGGGACCCGTGGTAAGTTCTCTTTTTTGCCAATGCCGGGAATGATTATGACCAACCCGAAGAACCAAGCAGGTGCGGCGGACCCCCGTCGGTTCAAGCTGATCCCGCTCGAGGAGCTGACGCCCGAGCAGCGCAAGGTTTCGGATGCGATCCGATCGGGCCCGCGCGCGAAGCTGAAGACCTCAAGCGCCTCCAAGCCAGGCCCGCTCGGCGGGCCGTTCAACGTCTGGCTGCGCAGCCCCGGTATCGGCAACCTCGTGCAGCAGCTCGGCGAGGAGATCCGTTTCCGGACCTCCCTGCCCTCCAAGCTCAACGAGATGGCCATACTGATCACGGCGCGCCATTGGACGTCGCAATACGAGTGGTTCGCCCATCACAAGCTTGCCCTGGAAGCCGGGCTCGACCCGGCCATCACGCAGGACATCGCGCACGGCCGGCGGCCGGCAAAGATGGGAGCGGACGAGGCAATCGTTTACGACTTCTCGCGCGAGCTGCATGAGACGCAAGTCGTGAGCGACACGACTTACAAGGCCGCGCTGGACCGGTTCGGCGAGCGCGGCATCGTGGACCTCATCTCGGTAAACGGCTTCTACACGCTGGTGTCGATGTGCCTGAACGTGGATCGCACGCCGCTGCCGGAGGGCGCGGCGCTGCCGCTGCCGGAAAGGCAAGGCGGAAGGAGGAAGGTGGAAGGGAAACCGCTAAAACCGTGACCGGTGCGTAGGGTGCGGCTTCAGCGCACCACGAGGTGAGCAGTGAGCAGAATTGAGCCAACTTCGCGCGCATATCACTTACGTACCGATCCGTGAGCGAGCCCATCGACTATTCCCATCACGTGCGAAAGCACGACTCGCGCGCCGTGCGCGTGGCGCTGGTCGTGCTCGGGCTCGTGTTCGTGGGCATCGGCATCGCCGGCCTGTTGCTGCCGATCCTGCCCGGGACGCCCTTCTTCCTGCTCGCGGCGGCCTGCTTCGCCCGCGCCTCGGTGCGCTTCTACAACTGGCTGCTCAACCACCGCGTGGTCGGCCCGACGGTGCGCGAGTGGCAGCTGCACCACAGCATTCCCTACCGCGCCAAGCTCTGGGCGATCGCGCTGATGTCCGGCACGCTCGCGACCTCGGTCATCTTCTTCGTCGAGGACGGCCTGGTTCAGGCCTTGCTCGCGGTGCTCGGCGTGCTGCTCGCGATCTGGATGTGGCGGATCCCGTCCCGCGATGCTCCGCATCGCTAAGGGCAAGGCGGAAGGCGGAAGGCGGAAGGCGGAAGGCGGAAGGCGGAAGGAAAACCGGGAACGGCGTTACGTAGACGGCCAGAGTTAACTGCGGAGCTTCTTTTCCTTTGCTTTTTTCGTGATGGAAACGAAGATCGCCAGCAATTCTGCCGTTTCGGCCTGGAGATCCCTCACCGCGATGCTGGTATCCACACCAGAATCGTGAATCAGTTCCAGCCAATAGGCTGTCTCGTCAAGTTCTTGAAGCGCACCCCCAGTCTTACTCAGGAAATCGGGGATCGATTTGGCTCGTTGCGCCTCCCGATATTGAGCGCCGACGGACGTGGCTGAACGCAGGAGCTGCCTTCCGAGGATCTGCGCAACTGTTTGCCGAGGCAAACTCGAATAGAACCGGATCGTCGTCAATGCAAATGCCCTCGTGCGGGCGACAAGATCCGGCACTGTCCGTTCGATCGCCATGTTTTCGCGCCAGTTCTTACACTAAACGTAACGGCGCAGGCGTCGTCGACAAGACCTCTCCTCCTTCCTCCTTCCTCCTTCCTCCTTGCCCTTCGGCGGTGCGGTAAACTCGCTCATCAACAGGAACACACAGGGAGATCACCATGGCTTCACCCGATCCTTTACGCGTCGGCCTCATCGGCGCCGGCGGCCGCTGGGGCCCGTGGGCGCACGTGCCCGCGCTGCAGGGGCTGCCGCAGACCGAGCTCTACGCGGTGTGCACGGCGCACGCGGTCACGGCGCAGGCCGCGGCCGAGAAGTACGGCGTGAAGCACGCTTACAGCGACATCAAGGCACTGGGCGCCGACCCGCAGGTCGAGGCCGCGCTCATCGCCGTGCGCGTGCCGGCGCACTACGCGCTGTCGAAGGCCGCTCTGGAAGCCGGCAAGCACGTCTACTGCGAATGGCCGCTGGGCAAGACCACGCGGGAAGCCGAGGAGCTCGCGGCGCTCGCGCGCAAGCTTAAGCTGCGCACGATGGTCGGGCTGCAACGGCGCGCCGCGCCGGCGTATCTCTACATGCGCGAGCTGATCCACGAAGGCTACGTCGGTGAGGTGCTGTCGGTGCACATGACGCTGATGAACAGCGGCGTGCTCTCCCGCACCGCCGACCGCACCTGGCAGCGCGACTTCTCGCTCGGCGCGAACACGCTCACGATCTCGTTCGGCCACCAGCTCGATGCCTTGTGCATGGTGGTGGGCGAGCTCACCGAAGTGTCGGCCTTGATGAGCACACAGGTGCCGCAGTGGTTCGAGCGCGACACCGGAAAGTACGTCGACGTCACTTCGCCCGACAATGTCATCATCCAGGGCCGCGCGGAAAGCGGCGCGGTCGTCAACGTCCACGTCGGCATCCAGCCGTATTTGGGCAGCGGCTACCGCTTCGAGATCTACGGCAAGGAAGGCACGCTGATGATGATCGGCGGCGGCGAGGCCGGGCAGGAAGCGAACCGCAAGCTCATGGGCGGGCACAAGGACGACAAGGCGCTGCAGGAGCTTCCCGTGCCGGAGCGATTGAAGTGGGTGCCCGAAGATGTCCGGAAGGTGGGCCGCGCCTACGACGTGGGCCAGATGTGGGTCAGATTCGCCGAGGCGATCCGTACCGGCAAGCCCGTCGAGCCCGACTTCGATGATGCGGTGCGGCGGCACAAGACGCTGGATGCGATCGTGCGCGCGTCACAGACGGGGCAGCGGCAGCAGGTCACGCTGTGACTTGAGGCGGAGGGCGAAAGCAGGAAATCCGACACGTCAGGTTGTCCGGTTTGTGGGTATATTTGACGGCATGTCACAAACGTTCCGCCTCGCTCTCATCGCCGCCCTCATAGCCGGTTCGCTCGGCGCGAGCCAGGCGCGGCCGCTGACCGCGGACGAGGAGGCCACCCTGCGCGGTGCGCCGCCCTACGGCGAGCAGAACAAGACGCCGGAACACCTCAAGCGCTTCAATGCTGCGGCCGCTCTCGCGAGACGCCTCGGCGCGGAAGGCAATCTCGCGGCACTGCCGCTGCTGATCGAGCTGCGGCAATTGAACGTGCTGAATTCTTTCGTCGGCACGTTCAAAGGTGACGCGACGCCGCAGCTCGAAGCCATTGCGCTCAAGCACATCGGCGATCCGGACGTCGGCGTGCGCGTCATCGCCATGCTGCGCCGGATCCGCTCTCCCGCCTTGTTCGATGCGCTGATCGACGCGCTCCCCGCCGGGAGCATCGATTGCGACTATCTGTTGCGGGCGGCGGCCACCGCCGAAGTGCCGGGGGTGGAGCCGCGTCTGGCCGGGCTGCTGCCCAGGATTCACCCCGCCGTCGCCAGGCACATCGCCGCGCGGTTGACCGAACGCCAGTATCTGGCGGCGGAGGCGCCGTTGATCGACCTGCTCAGGCGCACGCCGCTCGATGCCCGGTCCACCATCTCCACGCTTGCAACCTCGATCACGGCCCTGCCGTCGGACACTGCGCTCAACGCGGCGGCGCGCAAGCTCATCGATGTGGCCCGGCTTCCGGAAGACAAGTCTCCGCGGCAGTTCGGGCTGGTGTCTTCCACGCGGCTCGAGGATATACCTGACGACGGACTGCTGTGCTCCACGATCGATCTGCGCGCCCCGCACCCGCTGGGCGACGCGCGCAGGCGCGAGGTCAAAGAGCTGGTTCGGGTCATCTCGAATGCGCCGGCCGATGCCACGCTGGACCCGGCAATCCTCGGCCCTGGCGCGCTCGCGGCGTTTGTCCCGGAAGAGCGCAGGTGGGTCGAGGCCATGCTGCGCGAGCGCACCCGGGTGCAGGCGCTCTACCGTGATGTGACGCCGGACAATTTCCTGCACTGGATCGCCGGCACCGAGACGCGCCACGTGCAGTCGTTCATCGCCCGCGGCGCGGACGTCAACGCAAGTTCCCGGCTGGGCATACGCCCGCTCGTTCATGCGGCCGCACTGCTGCGCGCCGAGGCGGTCGCCCTCCTGCTGGAAGCGGGCGCGGATCCGAGACTGTCCGACGAGGCACCCCAGCGCGACGCCCGTACGACGCTGCACGCGGTGAGCCAGCACCAGGCACAGCAGCCGGCCGGCATCGAAGCGGGCGTGCGCGTCATGAAGCTGCTGCTCGCGGCCGGCGCGATCCCGCAGGCGCGCAACACGTGGGGCGCCACCGCGCTGCAGTACGCCGCGGCCCAGCGGCCCGAGCTGGTGGCGCTGCTGCTGGAAGCCGGCGCGGATGTCCAGGCGGCGGACGTGAATGGCACGACTGCGCTGCACATCGCGGTGCACGCCGGCCAGCGGGCCACCGTCCGCATCCTGCTCGACCGGGGCGCCGACGTGAATGCCGAGGAGCATGGCGGGGTGACGCCGCTCCTGATCGCGCGCGACAACAAGGATGCGGAGCTGGAGCGGCTGCTTGCCTCGCGCGGCGGGCGCGTCAACCACCTGTTCGTGCTCAAGCGCGACGCGATAATGCAGAACCTGATCGACCCGAGGCGCTAGTGTGACGAAACCCGGGACAGACCACGTTTTCTTATTTCACCACCCGGAAATGGGGGTCTGTCCCCGGTTTGTCGTTGTCCTCGCGCTGGCGATGCTGTTCGGCGGGCGCGCCGAGGCGCAGTTGCCCATCGACTCGAGGCAGATGTGCGAATCGGCAATGCGGGCGAGCCCTGGCGCCGATCCCTGCGACCAGCTCGCGGCGGACAAGTACGACCGCGACAGGGCCGTGCCGGGATTCGGCGGCTTTTGCCTGAGCCGCGTTGCGCAGGAAGCGGTGTCGGCCTGCACCCGCTCGGTCGCCCAGTTTCCGTCCACCGTCCGTTTCCGCGCTCAGCTTGCCCGGGCGCTGGCCCATGCCGGCCGGTTCGACGAGGCGCGGCGCGAGGCCCAGGCGGCTGCGGCCAAGGGTTCAACGATGGCAATGGTCCTGATGGGCGCGATGATCGAGCGGGGGCTCGGCGCGCCCGCGGATGCGGCCGAGGCGCTGCGCTGGTACCGCAAGGCGGCCGATCTCGACGACGACCGGGCGGTGAGCCTGGTCATGCAGAAAGCGGGCACCGGCACCGGCGTGGACAAGGACAGCCCCGAGGCGAAAGCGCTGATCGAAACCATGATCCAGCGCCAGGATGCGAAAGCAATGGCCGCGTTCAGCTTGCGGCACTTCGAGGCCGAGGCGCTGGCGCGGGCCGAAAGCGGCGATGTCCGCGCGCAGCACAACCTCGCCTATCGCCTCGAGCAGGAACAGAAATACGGCGAGGCGATGAAATGGTATACGCGCGCGGCGGAGCAGGGATTCGGCGCATCGCAACTCAACGTCGCCCAGATGCACGAAAAAGGCATCGGCGGCGAGCGCAACTACGCGGAAGCGATGAAATGGTACCGCCGGGCCGCGGAAGGCGGCGATGGCGAGGCGCGCTACCGGCTTGCCGTCCTGAACGAGGCGACGAAGAATTATCCCGAGGCGGCGAAGCTCTACCGGCAGTCGGTCGAGCGCGGCGACTACCGGGCCATGCTCCGCCTCGCCGACATGCTCGAGCAGGGCCGTGGCGTGCCGAAGGATGCGGCACAGGCCTACCGGCTCTACGAGCGCGTGAGCCAGACCAGTGTGTGGGCACAGTTCAAGCTCGGACTCATGAGCCATCAGGGCGCGGGCGTGAAGCGCGACGACGCCGCGGCGTTTTCCTGGTGGCGCAAGGCGGCCGACCGCGGCGACCCAAGAGCGCAGAACAACATCGGTTACATGCACGACCGCGGTCTGGGCACGGGAGTCGATTACGGAGCGGCGCTGAAAGCCTATCTTGTCGCGCAACTCAGCGGCGTGCCGGAAGCGAGAGGGAATCTCGAGAGCTTTTTCGCGGAAGGCCGCGGCGCGCCGGCGGATCCCGCGGCCCGTGCCGCGTGGTACCGCCACGGCGCCACCGCGGGTATCGCAGCGGCGCAATACCGCCTCGCAACCTTCTACCGCGCAGGCGACGGGGTCGCGAAAGACGAGATCGAGGCGCTGAAGTGGCTCCAGCACGCCTTCAGCGAGGGCTACCCCGGAATCAGGAGCGAGCTTGCCGAGCTGTATCTCATCGTCGGCCAGAAGTACGAAAAGGGCGAGGGCGTGGCGCCGAACTCGCACGCGGCGAGGCAAGCCTACTATCAGGCCGCGCTGCTCGGCGACGCCCGCGCGCTCGAGCATCTGGCCCGGCAACTGGAGGCGGCCGGCGATTCGGCCAACGCCGAAAAAATCCGCCAGCAGCACGCCATGGCGAGGACCATTCCGGAGCCCGCGCCCCGGCAATGGCCCGGCGGATTGCATCTTGACCCGGGCGAAGAGACCCAATCCCGGATGCAGGTGCGCGTCGCGAACGTGGGCGAGGCCCGAGCGGCCGCCGTTGACTTCGAGCTATACAACGTCATCTTCTGGCCGCCGATACCCAGACGCTAGCGGCGCCAAATTCCTTCTCACGATGCCATTCTCGCCGGCAGCCAGGTGGCGAGGCCGGGGAAGATCACGATCAGCACTACGGCGAGCACCAGCACGAAAAAGAACGGCAGCGCGGCGCGCGCGACCGCCAGGATGTTGTCGCCGGTCATGCCCTGCAGCACGAACAGGTTGAATCCCACCGGCGGCGTGATCTGCGCCATCTCGACGACCAGCACGATGTAGATCCCGAACCAGACGCGGTCGATGCCCGCCGCCTCGACCATCGGCAGGATCACCGAGGTGGTGAGCACCACCACCGAGATGCCGTCGAGGAAACAGCCCAGCACGACGAAGAACAGGGTGAGCGCGACGATCAGCATGATCGGCGAGAGATCGAGCGTCGCGATCCACGCGGCGAGCTGGCGCGGGATGCCGGTGAAGCCCATCGCCACCGTGAGGAACGCGGCGCCCGCGAGGATGAAAGCAATCATGCAGGAGGTGCGCGTCGCGCCCATCAGGCCATCGACGAAGCTTGCGCGCGTGAGCGTTCCCGACAGCCACGACACCGCGAGCGACAGCAGCACGCCGACTGCCGCGGCGTCGGTCGGCGAGGCGATGCCCAGGTAGATGCTGGCGATCACGCCGCCGATGATGGCGAGCACCGGCAGCAGGCGCTTGAGACTCGAGAGCCGCTCGCCCCAGCCGGCGGCACCCTCCTCCCGCGGCACCTTGCGCGGGTTGAGCAGGGCCCAGACGATTACGTAGCCCATGAACAGCAGCACCAGCATGGCGCCGGGGACGATGCCGGCGATGAACAGGCGCGCGATCGATTCCTCGGTGGCGACGCCGTAGACGATCAGGATGATCGACGGCGGGATCAAGAGGCCCAACGTGCCCGAGCCGGCCAGCGTGCCGATCGACATGCGCCGGTCGTAGCCGCGCGAGATGAGCTCCGGCATCGACATCTTGCCAATGGTCGCCGCGGTCGCCGCGGAGGACCCCGACACCGCCGCGAAGATCCCGCAGCCGAGAATGTTGACGTGCAGCAGCCGCCCGGGCAGGCGGCTCATCCATGGGGTGAGGCCCGCGAACAGGTCCTCCGACAGACGCGAGCGGAACAGGATCTCGCCCATCCAGATGAACAGCGGGAGCGCGGCGAGCGCCCAGGAGTTGCTCGCGCCCCAGCTCGTGGTGGCGAGCACGTCGCCAAGCGGGGCTTGCGTCGCGAGCGCCATGCCGATCATGGCGACGCCGAGCAGCGCGAACGCAACCCAGATACCGCTTGCCAGCAGCACGAACAGCAGCAGCACCAGCAACAGCGTGAGGAAGGTCTGATCCATCTACTCGCGCCCTGATGCTTTCCCTTCGGTCTCGTGGTAACTCGCTGCACGGCCGCGCGCGAGGCTCGCCAGCTCGTCGGCGAACGCCACCGCCAGTATCGTCAGGCCAAGCGCCATCGCCGCCTGCGGGATCCACAGCGGCACCGGCACGATGCCCGGCGAGAGGTCGTTGAACTCGATCGATTCGGCCGCGAGCTTCCAGGTGAACCACGCGAAATAGGCGCTTACCGCGCCGCTCACGGCGACGCACCAGAACTCGGCGGCACGCTGCGCCGGGCCGGGCAAGCGAGACAGCACCAGCATCACCCGGATGTGGCCGCCGGCACGCAGCGTGCTGGCGAGCGCGAGAAACGAGGTCGCCGCGAGGAAGAAGCCGGCGAATTCGGCGTATGACGGAATCACCAGCCCGCGCGGCTCGCCGCCGAAGAGCTTGATGACGGCATCGATCGTGTTGGCGCCGACCTGCAGCAGCACCACGACCGCGATCGCCACCAGGAACGCCGCGGCAAGCGCGCCGCTTGCGCGGTAGAGCCAGTCAAGAAAAGTGCGCATGCGTAAAGGGACCGGGGCTCGCGCCGCCGGCCCCTCGCGGGGACCCGCTGTCAGCTCACTTGCCGCCGTAGGCCTTCATGATCGCCGCGCCGTCGGCGCCGGCCTTGGCGACCCACTCGTCGGCCATCTTGGCGCCGATGGCCTTGAGATCGGTCATCAGCGCCGCGCTGGGCTCATGGACCGCCATGCCGTTCTGCTTCAGCACCTCGGTTTTCTCCTTGGTCTCGGCGCGGCTCATCTCCCAGCCGCGCGCCTCGGCCGCCTTCGCTGCCGCCAGCACCGCGGACTGGGTGCTCTTGTCAAGCGCGCGAAACGCCTTCTTGTTGACGATCACGATGTTCTTCGGCAGCCAGCCCTGCACGTCGTGGTAGTGCTTGACGAAGTCCCACGCCTTGGAGTTCGCCCCGGTCGAGGGCGAAGTCA
>JBFKNN010000122.1:0-9721 GCA_041629335.1 Burkholderiales bacterium
CGGTGCGGCGGCCGGTGCGCGGTTGCGCGAATGCGACTTCAATCCGGTGCTCGCCGGGCCCGACGGCGCCGCCGCCGTCGACTGGCTGGTGGTGCTCGACGACGCTGCCGCATCCGGTAACGACAGATAGGGGGTCAGCCGATGGTGACGCTTACGGACATTCGTGCCGCCGCGGACGTGATCCGGGGCAGCGTGATGGAAACGCCATGCGTGCTGTCGCGCACGCTGTCGGACATGACGGGCGCCGAAGTCTACATCAAGTTCGAGAACCTGCAGTTCACGGCTTCGTTCAAGGACCGCGGCGCGCTGGTAAAGCTCTCATCGCTGTCGGCGCAACAGCGCGCCCGAGGTGTTGTCGCCGCTTCCGCCGGCAATCATGCCCAGGGGGTCGCCTACCATGCGCGGCGGCTCGGTATACCCGCCGTCATCGTGATGCCGCGCTTCACGCCCAACGTCAAAGTGGACCGGACGCAGGCGTTCGGCGCGGAAGTCCTGCTCGAGGGCGAGAGCTTCGACGACGCGAAGGCATGCGCGGTCCGGCTCGGCGACGAGCGCGGCCTCGAATTCATTTCCGCCTACGACGATGAAAAAATCATCGCCGGGCAGGGTACCGTCGGGCTCGAGATGCTTGCCGTGCAGCCCGCGCTCGAGGCGCTGATTGTGCCGATCGGCGGCGGCGGGCTGATCTCCGGTATCGCCATCGCGGCAAAAGCGCTCAAGCCGGGCATCGAGATCGTCGGCGTCGAGGTCGCGCGCTTTCCCGCGATGTATCACGCGATCGAAGGCGGGGAACCGGCATTCGGCGTGTCCACCATCGCCGACGGCATTGCGGTAAAGGAACCGGGCAAGCTGACCCGCGCGATCATCCGCGATCTGGTCGACGGCATCATCCTCGTGGAAGAGGGTGACATCGAGCAGGCGATCGTGATGCTGCTCGACATCGAGAAAACCGTCGCCGAGGGCGCCGGGGCGGCGGCGCTCGCGGGGCTGCTGAAGAACCGCCGCCGTTTTGCCGGGAAGAAGACCGGGATCGTGCTGAGCGGCGGCAATATCGACCCGCTCATGCTGGCATCGATCATCGAGCGCGGCATGGTGCGGTCGGGCCGGCTCGCCCGCCTCACGGTGGAGTTGCGCGACCTGCCGGGCGCGCTCGCCCGGGCGACCGCTTGCCTCGGCCGGCTCAACGCCAATATCGAGGAAGTCCACCACCAGCGTGCCTTCACGCACGTGTCGGTGCAGAGCGTGGAGGTGATGTTCGTGGTGCAGACCCGCGGTCCGGAGCACATCGAGAAAATCATCGCAGCGTTGAAGGCCGAGGGCTTCGGCGCGCGCCTGGACGACTAGACCGATCTCGAGTCGCGCATGCGCGCGCTACAGTCCACGTGTTGAGACGTGGTGGCGCAAGCCGGCGCAACGCGTCAGCCCCGTTGTTGACCCGCGAATGGCCATTCGCTATCGTCGAGAAGCTGCGCGTCACAGCGCATCCTGCACCAACCCGCGACATGAATCCCGCAATCCAGGCGCTGCTGCGCCCGCGCTCGATCGCCATTCTTGGCGCCTCCAGCGATTTCCAGAAACTGAACGGCCGCACGCTGAAAGCGCTGCTCGACAAGCGCTATGCGGGCGGCATCTTCCCGGTGAACCCGAAGTACCAGTCGATCGGCAAGCTCACCTGTTATGCGGACGTGGCGTCGGTGCCGGACGGGATCGATCTCGCCGTGGTCGCCGTCCCGGCGCGTCACGTGCCGGGCGCGCTGCGCGAGCTGGGGCGAAAGCAGGTGCCGGCGGCGGTGGTGTTCAGCTCCGGGTTCTCGGAGGTTGGCGGTGACGGGCTGAAGCTGGAGCAGGAGCTCCGGGCGGCAATCCGCGAGAGCGGCGTGCGCGTTCTGGGACCCAACTGCCTCGGGTTGATCAACGCCTTCGACAACGTGATGGCGACGTTCAGCCAGTTCTCGCTCGGCCCCACGCCGCCCGGTCCCGCAGCATTTGTCACCCAGTCCGGCGCGCTTGGCACCGCCACCGCCGGCATGGCGCGGCGCCGCGGCCTGCACTTCGGTTATTTCGTCAACACCGGCAACGAGTGCGACGTCAATTTCGTCGACGTGATGCGCCAGGTGCTGGCCGATCCGCGGATCACCGTCGGCGCAGGCTACATCGAGGGTTTGAAGGACGGCAGGGGCTTGCTCGACGTGGCGGACCAGGCGCTCGAGGCCGCCAAACCGATGGTGATCACCAAGGTCGGGCGCACGCGCGCCGGGGCGCGCGCCATCGCATCCCACACCGGCTCGCTGGCCGGCGCGGACACGGTATTCGACGGCGTGATCCGCAACCACGGCATCATTCGCGCGCGCAGCGACGAGCACCTGCTCGACATCGTCGAGGCGTTCACCCAATGTCGGTTGCCGCAGGGGCGCGGCATCGGTTTTCTCACGCGCTCAGGAGGTGCCGGCGCCTTGATGGCCGACCGTGCCGAGGAGCTGGGCCTCGATGTGGCGACGCTCGCCGCCGCGACGACGGAGGCACTGAAGACCGTGGTCCCGGTGTTCGGCTCGACGGCGAATCCCGTGGACATCACCGCGCAAGGGCTGGTGGATCCGTCGATCATGCGCCGCAGCCTCGAGATCCTGCTCTCCGATCCCGGCGTGGATATCGCCGTGGTGTGGCTGGCTTTCACCGAGAAGCACGCCGACGTCACGGTGCAGACCTTCGCCGAAGTCAAGGCGCGCAGTCCCAAGCCGTTCATCGTGAGCTGGGTCGGCATTCCCGACGCCGCGCTCGTCAAGATGCGCGAGCATGGCATTGCCGCGCTGCGCGGTGCGGAGCCGGCGGTGGATGCGGCCGCGGCGCTGGTGCGCTACGGGCAGGCGCGGCGCGACTGGCTGGCGGATGCGCCGGCGCGCGCGGCGCTCACGCCGCCGCCGCTTGCGCTGCCGGCGGGCGCGGGCGCGGTGGACACCGTGAGCGCGCAGCGGCTGCTCGAGAGTAGCGGAGTGCCCACGGTGCGCTGCGAGCTTGCGCGCTCGGCCGAGGAGGCGGTGGCGGCGGCGGCGCGGCTGGGCTACCCGGTGGTGCTGAAGGTCGAGTCGCCGCAGATCCTGCACAAGACCGAGGTCGAGGGCGTGCGGCTGGCGCTCGCGGATGCGCAGGCGGTGCGCGAGGCGTATGCGGCGGTGATGGCGGCTGCGCAGCGCCACCGGCCCGATGCGCGCATTGCGGGCGTGGTGGTGCAGGCGATGGCGCGCGGCGAGGTGGAGCTGGTGGTGGGATTGCAGAACGATGCGGCCTTTGGCGTGGTGGTGATGGTGGGGCTGGGCGGCATACACGTCGAGGTCTTGCGCGACGTGGTGTTTCGCCAGGCGCCGGTGACGCGGGCGGAGGCCGGGCGCATGCTCGACGAGTTGCGGGGCCGCGCGCTGCTCGAGGGCGTGCGGGGGCGGCCGGGGGTGGACCGCGGCGCGGTGGCCGAGCTGGTGAGCGCGGTGTCGCGCTTCGGTGCGGCGGCCGGTGCGCGGTTGCGCGAATGCGACTTCAATCCGGTGCTCGCCGGGCCCGACGGCGCCGCCGCCGTCGACTGGCTGGTGGTGCTCGAGTAGTGCGCACCGGTTGCAATGGGCTAAAATTGAAGTCTCCACTGCCCACATGCTGGAATCGCAAAATGAATCAACCCGCCGCACCGATCCAGACGCTGACCGACAAGCTGATCGCCCAGAAGGAAGGGCATGTCGGCTGGATCGTGTTCAACAATCCGGCGCGTCACAACGCGGTGTCGTTCGAAATGTGGCAGGCGCTGCCGATCGTGCTCGACGCCTATGTGCGCGATCCGGAAGTCCGCGTGATCGTCGCCAAGGGCGCCGGCGAGAAGGCGTTCGTGGCGGGCGCCGACATTTCCCAGTTCAAGGAGAAGCGCAGCAGCCAGGACGCGGTGAAGGCGTACAACGCCGCGTCGGACGCTGCGGCCGAGGCGCTGCGCAACTGCCCCAAGCCCACGATCGCCATGATCCGCGGCTACTGCATCGGCGGCGGCACCGCGATCGCGACCAACTGCGACATCCGCATCGCCGCGGAGGACGCGCGCTTCGGCGTGCCGGCCGCGAAGCTCGGACTGGGTTACCGCTTCTCGGGGATCAAGCGCCTCGCGGCCATCGTCGGGCCTTCGTTCACGGCGGAAATCTTTTTCACCGGGCGACAGTTCAATGCACAGGAAGCGTTGCAGATGAAGCTCGTCAACCGCGTCGTCCCGGTGGCCGAGCTGGAGAGCTATACGCTGGATTACGCCAACACCATCGGCAACAACGCGCCGCTCACCATCGCCGCGGTCAAGCGGGCGCTCATCGAGCTGCTCAAGGATGCCGGCGAGCGTGATCTCGAGCTGTGCCAGAAGATGGTGGAGGACTGCTTCAAGAGCGAAGATTACCAGGAGGGCCAGACCGCCTTCATGGAGAAGCGCAAGCCGGTCTTCAAAGGCCGGTAACGGCGCGACTGCCGCAATCACGCGTGGCACACTGCCGCGCGGCTGCCGTGACACCCCGCCGCACCGGCGCGGGCCTATCGAAGGGAAAAGGGAAATCATGAAGTTTGACGCCTCCAGACCCGACCTGACTGTCGGTGTGATCGGCACCGGCGCCATGGGTCGCGGGATCGCGCAGGTTGCCGCCGCGGGCGGCATGAACGTGCTCATGACCGATTCGCGCCAGGGCGCGGCGCAGGAAGCGCGCGATTTCATCGACAAGATGCTCGCGCGCGCGGCGGAGAAGGGCAGCATGAGCAAGGAAGACGCCGCCGCCGCAGTCGGACGCATCACGATCGCCGGCGGCCCGGGCGACATGAAGCCGTGCCACGTCGTGATCGAAGCCATCGTCGAGAACCTCGAGGCGAAGCGCCAGCTCTTCGCCGAGCTTGAGGATGTCGTTTCGCCGGACTGCATTCTCGCCACCAACACGTCGTCGCTGTCCGTGACCACCATCGCCGCGAAGCTCAAGCGGCCGCAGCGCTTCGGCGGCTTCCATTTCTTCAACCCGGTGCCGCTGATGAAGCTGGTGGAAGTGATCGACGGCCTGCAGACCGAGAGCTGGGTCGCGGAGGCGTTGATGGCCGTCGGCAAGCGCATGACGCGCGAGCCGGTACGCCTCACCGACGCGCCGGGCTTCCTGGTGAACCAGGTCGGGCGCGGCTTCACGCTGGAGGCGGCGCATCTCGTGCACGAGGGCGTCGCCAGCTTCGCCGATGTCGACCGCGTGATGCGCGACGTCGGCGGGTTCCGCATGGGCCCGTTCGAGCTGATGGAGCTGACCGGGCTCGACGTCACGCAGCCGGCGTCGGAGCTGATCTACAACCAGTTCTTCCACGAGCCGCGCTATCGCCCCAATCTCATCATGCGCTCGCGCTACGAGGCGGGGGTGCTCGGCCGCAAGACCAAGAGAGGCTTCTACGAGTACGACGCCGAGATGAAGCCGGTGGTCCCGCCCGAGCCCGCGGCGCCCGCGGCATACCCGGGGCATGTCTGGGTGAGCCCGGCCGACGCCAAGGGCCACTCGGCGCTCACCGAGCTGTTGAAGAAGCTGGGTGCGAAGCTCGAGAGCGGCCCCAAGCCGAGCGCCAACGCGCTGATCCTGGTGACGCCGGTCGGGGAAGACGCAACCACCTGCGCGGTGGACCAGGAACTCGATCCCAAGCGTACCGTGGCGGTCGATACGCTGTTTCCCATGGTCAAGCGCCGCACCATGATGTGCACGCCCGTGACCGATCACGTCTATCGCAACGCGGCGCACGGGCTGCTCGCGTCCGACGGCGTGCCGGTGACCGTATGCCGCGACAGCCCCGGCTTCATCGCCCAGCGCATCGTTGCCATGATCGTCAACATCGGCTGTTCGATCGCGCAGAGCCGCACCGCGGCGCCCGCCGACATCGACAAGGCGGTGACGCTGGGGCTCAATTATCCCAACGGGCCGTTCCGCTTCGGCGACGTGCTCGGCCCGCAGCGAGTCCACAAGGTGCTGGCATCGATGTTCGGCATCTACGGTGACCCGCGCTACCGCCCGAACATCTGGCTCACGCGGCGCGCGCGGCTCGGCGTCCCGCTGCTCACCCCGGAGCCATAGCATCACAATAACCATCTGTTTGCAAAGGATATGATCATGATGAATGCGTACCTGTATGACGGCTTGCGGACCCCCTTCGGGCGCCACGCCGGCGTGCTCGCCAAGGTTCGCCCCGACGACCTGCTGGCGGAGGTGATGAAGGCGCTGATGAAGAAGTCGGCATTCAAGCCGGAGCAGATCGAGGACATCATCGTCGGCTGCGCCAACCAGGGCGGCGAGGACAGCCGCTGCGTCGCGCGCCACGCCGGCCTAGTTGCCGGCCTGCCGATCGAGACGCCGGGCACCGTACTGCAGCGCAACTGCGCGAGCGGACTCGGTGCGGTGGTTCATGCCGCGCATGCGATCAGCGCGGGCGAGGGCGAGGTCTACCTCGTCGGCGGCGTCGAGAGCATGAGCCGCTCGCCGTGGGTGATGAGCCGCTCGGAATCGCCGTTCGGCCGCGACATGAAGCTCTACGACAGCACCATCGGGCCGCGCTTCTCCAATCCCAAACTGACCAAGCAGTTCGGCGACGATCAGATGCCGCAGACCGCCGATACGTTGGCGCGCGAGTATGAGATCAAGCGCGAGGAAGCGGACCAGTTCGCGCTCGCCTCGCAGCAGAAATACGCCATCGCCAAGGGCGAGGGCTTCTTCGCGGGCGAAATCTCGCCGGTCGAATTGCCGCCGACGCGCAAAGGCCCGCAGCCGCCGGTGACCGACGACGAGCATCCGCGCCCGAACACCGACCTCGCCACGCTCGCCAAGATGCGCCCGCTGTACGAGGGCGGCGTGACCACCGCCGGCAACGCCTCCGGTGTCAACGACGGCGCCGCGGCGCTGATCGTCGCCTCGAAAGCGGCGGGCGACAAGGCCGGCGTCAAGCCGCTCGCGCGCGTGGTGGCGAGCGCCGCCGCGGGCGTGCCGCCGAATATCATGGGCATCGGCCCGGTCGCCGCGTCGAAGAAGGCGCTGGCGCGCGCGGGGTTGAGCGTCAAGGACATGGACGTCATCGAGATCAACGAGGCGTTTGCGGCCCAGGTGCTGTCGTGCCTGAAGGGACTGGGCGTCGCCTTTGACGACAAGCGCGTCAACCCCAACGGCGGCGCGATCGCCGTCGGCCATCCGCTGGGCGCATCGGGCGCGCGGCTCGCGCTCACCGCGGCACGCCAGCTGCAGCGCAGCGGCGGACGCTATGCCCTGGTGAGCCTGTGCATCGGCGGCGGGCAGGGCATGGCGGCAATTCTCGAGAAGGCGTAAGGCGCCGCGTAACGCGGGATGGGCGACGGCCGATACCGGCCTCCTGCCTGCGATGTGAACGAGCCGGTGCGGACGATCGTGCCGGCTCATTTTTTTTGGGGGGTGCGAATCATGCAGGACCCGGCGCGGATCACGCTGACCGGCGGGCAGTTCCGGTGGGACGACCCGCTGCTGCTCGACGAGGAGCTCAATGACGAGGAACGCCTGATCCGCGATACCGCGCGGCAGTATGCGCAGGAGCAGCTCATGCCGCGCATCCTGCGCTGGAATCGCGAGGAGACTTTCGATCCCGCCGTGATGCGCGAGATGGGCGAGCTCGGATTTCTCGGCGCGCCGCTCGAAGGCTACGGCTGCGCCGGCGTCGGCTACGTCGCCTACGGCCTCATCATGCGCGAGCTGGAGCGGGTCGACACCGCGTTCCGCTCCGCCTGCGGCGTGCAGACGGCGCTGTCGATGCTGCCGATTCATGCTTACGGCAGCGAGGCCCAGCGGCAGAAGTATCTGCCGAAGATGGCGACCGGCGAGCTCCTCGGCTGCTTCGGCCTGACCGAGCCCGACCACGGCTCCGACCCGGGCAGCATGACCTCACGCGCGCGCGAGGTCGACGGGGGTTACGTCCTGACTGGCAACAAGATGTGGATCACCCACGCGCCGATCGCCGACCTCATGGTGGTGTGGGCCAAGGACCAGGCGGGAACGATCCGCGGCTTCATCCTGGAACGCGGCATGAAAGGGCTGGCGACGCGCAAGATCGAAGGCAAGTTCTCGGTACGGGCGTCCCCGACCGGCGAGATCGTCATGGACCAGGTATTCGTCCCCGGCGACAACGTGCTCCGCGTGACCGGGCTGAAAGGCCCGTTCGGATGTCTCAACAATGCGCGCTTCGGCATCTGCTGGGGCGCGCTCGGCGCCGCCGAGGCCTGCTGGCATATCGCGCGGCAATACGTCCTCGACCGCAGGCAGTTCGGGCGGCCGCTCGCGGCAAATCAGCTGATCCAGAAAAAGCTTGCCGACATGCAGACCGAGATCGCCATCGGGCTGCTCGCCTGCCTGCACGTGAGCCGGCTGCGCGAGCAGGGCAAGGCGACACCGGAGATGGTGTCGCTGCTCAAGCGCAACTCGGCGGGCAAGGCCCTGGAGGTCGCGCGCCTGGCACGCGACATGCTGGGCGGAAACGGTATTTCCGACGAGTTTCACGTCATCCGCCACCTGCTCAACCTCGAGACGGTGAACACGCTCGAAGGCACGCACGACATTCATGCCCTCGTGCTCGGTCGCGCGCAGACCGGCTTGTCGGCCTTCGCCTGACATTGCCGGACGATCCCCGGTTGACAAAGGCCGGCCGCGGACCCTACGGTGATTTGCGCGGGTGGTGCCGAATCCTCAGCGCACGGCGGGCCAGGACAGCGGCGCCGTCGGCAGCGCCATTTCCTGCCCAGTACTAACTGAGTTTATTTCATCGAAACATTACCTTAAGGCACATCAGCGGACACCGGTCTGGCGAGCTGGCATTGATCTTGCAGGAGAGAGGGCGAAACACCGGTTTATGCGGTTTTTCACAGTTAAACAGACGAAAGCTAGACCATGCGTGTCGAAACTACGGCAAATGTCACATTTGCAGAGGCGCGTAACATGACATTACTTGACCAAGTGACCGATTCCATCGGGGTAAGCAAGTCGGACTGGCTGCCCCACGTCACCTCGTTCCTGATAACGGTGGCGTCGATCATGCTGATCACGGTGCTGTGGCGCAATGTCGGTGCGCTGCCCAACCCGGAAGTCCTGCTGCTCCTGACCGTAGCGGTGGCGACCTATATCGCCGGCGGCATGGCCGGCATGCTGAGCGCGGCCATCGTGCTGTTCAGCTGCTTCGTCCTGTTCTCAAACCCGGTGTACTCCTTCCGCTACACGGAAATGGACTGGCGGCAGGCGATGCTGGTCGTGGTGGCCTCGCCGCTCATCGCGTTGATGGTCGGATCGCTCAAGGAGCAGGTCGATCAACTCAGCCTCGTGAATGCGGAGAACGACCATCTGAAGAGCGAAATCGAGCGCTTCCAGCGCATGAGCAGCCTGCTGCATCTGTGCGAAGAGCGGTTCCGCCTGACCGCCGACAGCGTCAAAGGGCACGCCATCGTGATCCTCGACGTGAATGGCATCGTCAAGACGTGGAATCCGGGCGCCGAGGCGATCACCGGCTACAACGCCCAGGAAATCGTGGGCCAGAGCTACTCGCGCTTCTTCATCAAGGACGACATCCTCGGCCGACAGCCTGACCGGCTGCTGGAAATCGCGCAGTTCTCGGGGCGCGTGGAAGAAGAGGGCTGGCGGCTGGCGAAGAGCGGCACGCGGTTCCGTGCGTCGACGTCGATCAGCGCGCTGAAGAC
>JBFKNN010000123.1:0-9615 GCA_041629335.1 Burkholderiales bacterium
CCGGCCGCGCGCTCGGTCAAGCTCGACCTGCCGCCGTTCACGCTGGTCGGGGCCACCACCCGCGCCGGCATGCTGACCAACCCCCTGCGCGACCGCTTCGGCATCGTCGCACGCCTCGAGTTCTACTCGGCCGACGAGCTGACGCGCATCGTGCAGCGCTCGGCGCAGCTGCTGGAGGTGGAGGTCGACGTCGAGGGCGCGCGCGAGATCGCCGGCCGCGCGCGCGGTACCCCGCGGGTGTCCAACCGGTTGCTGCGGCGGGTGCGCGACTATGCACAGGTGCGGGCGAGCGGACACGTGACACGCCAGGTGGCGGACGCGGCGCTGAAAATGCTTGACGTCGACGTGGTGGGGCTCGACGTGATGGACCGCAAGCTGCTGCTCGCGGTGATCGAGAAATTCGCCGGGGGCCCCGTCGGGGTGGACAACCTGGCGGCGGCGATCGGCGAGGAGCGCGACACCATCGAGGACGTGCTCGAGCCGTACCTCATCCAGCAGGGCTACCTGCAGCGCACCCCGCGCGGGCGCATGGCGACCGTCAGCGCGTACCGTCATTTCGGGCTCGCCCAACCGCGCGCTGCCGCGGCGCCGGAGCTGTGGCAGGACGAGGAACAGCGGTGAGCACTTTGCGTCAGGCGCAGGGCGCATGGCGCTGATTTGATTCCCCAATCCGTGTCCATGGCCGCCGGAATCCCCCCGCCAGCAACAACAAGACCCGCACCTCAACCCTTTTTCTGGCCGGTCCGCGTTTATTACGAAGATACTGACGCGGGCGGGGTGGTGTATTACGCCAACTATCTCAAGTTTCTCGAGCGGGCGCGCACCGAGTGGCTGCGCGCGCTCGGCTTCGAGCAGACCGAGCTCGCCGGCCGCCTCAAAGTCGTGTTCGTGGTGCGCGCGCTCGCCATCGACTACCACCGGCCGTCGCTGTTCAACGACAGGTTGCAGGTGACCGTGGAACTCGCTAAGGTTGGCGCCAGTCAGGTCGTGGTCGGGCAGCGCGTGCTGCGCGAGAACGAGTTGCTGGCCGCCGCCGAAGTGAAGCTCGCGTGCGTCAGCGCGGCGACGCTCAAGCCGGTGCGAATTCCGCAGCCCATCATGACAAGAATAGGGACCTTATCTTGAATCCATCCGTGACCCACGACATGTCGGTCGTCGCCCTGGTGGCGAACGCGAGCGTGCTGGTGCAGCTCGTGATGGCGATGCTGCTGCTCGCGTCGTTGTTCTCGTGGTACTACATCTTCCTCAAGATCTTCACCTTCGCGCGGGCAACGCGGCTTGCCGAGCAGTTTGAAAAGGAGTTCTGGACCGGAGGGGACCTGAACGAGCTGCACCAGCGCGCGATAACCTCGCGCGAGTCGGCGGGCAGCCTCGAGCGGATATTCGAATCCGGCTTCCGCGAGTTCCTGAAGTTGAGGCGCCAGCCGGGGATGGACGTCGGGGTGGTGATGGAAGGCACCCGGCGCGCGATGCGCGCTACCTACCAGCGCGAGATGGACCGGCTCGAGTCCTATCTCGCATTTCTCGCCACGGTGGGCTCGGTAAGCCCGTACGTCGGGCTGTTCGGAACCGTCTGGGGCATCATGAACGCGTTCCGCGGGCTCGCCAACGTGGCGCAGGCGACCCTCGGCCACGTCGCGCCGGGGATCGCCGAGGCGCTGATCGCGACCGCGATGGGGCTGTTCGCGGCGATTCCGGCGGTGGTGGCGTACAACCGGTTCGCGGGCGACATCAACCGGCTCGCCACCCGGTTCGAATCGTTCATGGAAGAGTTCTCCAACATTCTGCAGCGCCAGGCGCATTGAGAGCTTACGACGGACTGATCAGATGATTGAGTGGTTGATGCTGCAACGATTGGCACCCGACCGCCCGGTCACGACCTTGAGAGAATGAAACGGTGATCATCGAAAAGCGCAGCGGCAAACGCCTGATGAACCAGATCAACGTCGTGCCGTATATCGACGTGATGCTGGTGCTGCTGGTCATTTTCATGATCACCGCGCCGTTGATCAGCCCGGGGCAGGTCGAGCTGCCGGAGATCGGCAAGACGTCCGTCCCGCCGATTCAGCCGCTGGAGGTCTCGATCCGCACTGACGCCTCGCTCTGGCTGCGCGACCGTTCGGCGGGGACCCCGGACCGCAAGGTAACGCGCGACGAGCTCACAAACGCGATCCGCGAGAAACAGGCGCAGAACCCGGAGCAGGCGGTAGTGATCGCCGCCGACAAGGATGTGCGCTACGAGGCGGTGCTCGAAGTGATGGACATGCTGCAGCAGAACCAGGTGAGAAAGGTCGGTCTGCTGGTCAAGCCGCGGAGCTGATGAGCTACGCGTACTCGACCCCGAACGAGAAGGCGATATCGGGCGCACTGGCGCTCGCGATGCACGTCGCGTTCCTCGTGCTGATGGTCCTCGGAGTGTCCTGGCAGCAGACGCGCCCCGATTCGGCGGTAGTGGTCGATCTGTGGGCAAGCCTGCCGCCGCTCGTCCAGCCCGAGCCCGAGCCGCCCAAGCCTGCGCCGGAGCCGCCCAAGCCCGAACCGAAACCGGCACCGAAGCCGGTTCCGCCGCCGCCCGCGCCGCCCAAGCCCGAGCCTAAGCCCGTGCCCAAACCCGACATCGAGCTTGAGACGCAGCTCGAGAAGGAGCGCAAGCTGAAGGAGCAGCGGGAGGCAGAGGCAAAGCGGGCGGCGGAGGAGAAGAAGCGCGAGGAAGAGAAGAAACGCGCCGAGGCGAAGCGGCGCGAGGAAGAGCGGCTGCAAGTCGAGGCAAAGCGGCGCGAGGAAGAGAAGAAGATCGCCGCGCTGAAAGCGGAGCAGGCGAAGGAGGCGGCGGCGCGGCGGGAGCAGGAAGAGGCGCTCAGGCGCCTGGCGGCGGAGCAGGCGGCCGCGCAGCAGCGGCTGATCGACGAGTACAAGCGCCGCATCCGCGACAAGATCCGGCGCTTCATTGTCGAGCCGCCGAACTTGCAGGGCAATCCGGAGGTCGAATTCGACGTGGTGGTGCTGCCGGGCGGCGAAGTGCTCGGCGTGAAAATGAAGAAGAGCAGCGCGGTTGCGGCTTACGACGGCGCAGTCGAGCGCGCGATCCTCAAGGCGCAGCCGCTGCCGCTGCCGGACGACCCGGCGCTGTTCAAGGATTTTCGCGAGCTTACGCTGAAGTTCAGGCCCAAGGAATGACACCGATCCGCGGTTATAATGTCGCGCCATGAAAACGACTTTGATCAGAATTCTTCTCAACGCAACGCTGATCGGGGTGTTGCTCGTGCTATTGCCGGCGGCGCGCGCAGCGCTCACCATCGAGATCGTCGGCGCCGGCGCAAACCAGATTCCGATCGCGATCGTGCCGTTCCGCGCCGAGGAAGGGCTGCCGCAGCAGCTCACATCGGTCGTCGCGGCCGATCTCACGCGCAGCGGGCTCTTCCGCATGGTCGACCCCGGCGGCATCTCGCCGGTGCCGCACGAACCCGACCAGCTGAACTACCCGCAGTGGCGCGCCCGCGGAGCGGAAGCGGTGGTGATCGGCAGCGTCGCGGCCCAGGCAGGCGGCCGCTACGAGGTGCGTTTCCGCCTGATGGACGCGATCAAGCAGACGCAGCTCGCCGGCTTCGCGTTCACGGCGTCGGCCACGCAGCTGCGGCTCACCGCCCACCGCATCGCCGATATCGTCTACGAGAAGCTGACCGGAGATGTCGGCGTGTTCAGCACCCGCATCACTTACGTGGTGAAGCGCGGGTCGCGCTACGAGCTGCAGGTGGCGGACGCCGACGGCGACAACCCGCAGACCGTGCTCGCGTCCAACGAGCCGATCATTTCACCTGCGTGGGCGCCGGACGGCACGCGGCTTGCGTACGTCTCGTTCGAACGCAAGAAGCCGGTCGTCTACGTGCAGTCGCTGGTTACCGGCGGCCGCCAGGCGGTTGCGAATCACTGGGGCAGCAACAGTGCGCCGTCGTGGTCGCCCGACGGCCGCAAGCTCGCGGTGACGCTCACCAAGGACGGCAGCTCGCACATCTATCTCATCAACGCCGACGGCAGCGGCGAGCCCACCCAGCTCACGTCGGGATCGGCGATCAACACCGAGCCGAATTTCTCGCCCGATGGTCAACTGCTGCTCTTCACCTCCGACCGCGGCGGCAGCCCGCAGATCTACGGCATGTCGGTAAACGGCGCCGACGCGCGGCGGCTCACGTTCGAAGGGACTTACAACGTCTCGCCGCGCTTCAGCCCCGACGGCAGGGCATTCACCTATATACAACGCAGCGGCAATCGCTTCAGCGTCGCGGTGCAGGATCTCACGACGCGCCAGGTGCAGCTGCTGACAGAAGGCGGGATCGACGAATCACCGAGCTACGCGCCGAACGGCAGGCTGATCCTCTACGCAACCGTGGTGAACGGGCGTGGTATATTGGCTGCGGTTTCGAGCGACGGCCGAGTGAAGCAGCGTCTCACCGAATACACAGGGGATGTGCGCGAACCCGCGTGGGGTCCGCTGGTCAAATAACCTTCTATTCGAGGAGCAATCGATGACGAAACTGATCGCAGCTCTGCTCGTGGCCGGATTCGTGGCTGGATGCGCGACCGGACCGACCAAGGAACAGGAAGGCGCAGCGGTCGAGGAGCGCGGGGCGCCCACGGTGACGACGCCGCCGGTGGTCAAGCCGGCGGATGACAGCGCGGCGGCGAAGCCGCTCGCGACGCCGAAGGTCGGCGCCGATCCGCTCACCGACCCTAAGAACATCCTCTCGAAGCGCAGCGTTTACTTCGATTTCGACAACTACATCGTCAAGGACGAGTTCAAGCCGACGGTCGCGGCGCATGCCAAGTACCTCGTGCAGCACCGCTCGGCGCAGATGCGCATCGAGGGCAACGCCGACGAGCGCGGCAGCCGCGAGTACAATCTCGCGCTCGGGCAGCGCCGCGCCGACGCCGTCAAGCAGATGATGCAGCTCCTGGGCGCGATGCCTGCCCAGATCGAGACCGTGAGCTTCGGCGAGGAAAAGCCGGCGGCGACCGGCCACGACGAGGCCGCCTGGGCGGAGAACCGCCGTGCGGACATCAAGTACAAGGACCGCGGTGAGTGACCTGTGAAGGGTGACGAGTGACGGGAAGGGCGCCATGAGGTCGATAGCGGCTGGCATCGCCGCCGCGGGGCTGCTCGCCGTCAGCCCGCCTGCGCCTGCGCAGTTGTTCGGAGGCGACGAGACCGCGCGCAAGCAGATCGCCGAGCAGGCGAAGCGCCTCGAAGAGCTCCGACAGCAGCAGGAAGCGCTGTCGTCGCGCCTGACCGCGGTCGAGGAATCGGCGAAGATGGCGCAGGCGCCGCTCTTCGAGCTGCTCGCGCAGATCCAGCAGCTGCGGCAGGAAATCATGGGGCTGCGCGGCCAGATCGAGGTGCTCGGCAACAACATCGACGGCACCGCCAAGCGCCAGCGCGACATGTACGTCGACCTCGACACGCGCCTGCGCCGGCTCGAGCAGGGTGCGCCGCCGGCCCAGCTCGGGGTCGCTCCCGCCGCTGGCGTGCCGGCCCCGGGAGGAGCGGCGCCGTCCGGCGCGGCGGCACCAGCGGCTGCGGCCGGCGCACCGGCAGCCGGGGCAACGGCGGGCACTGCGGCAGCGGCTCCTCCCTCCGGGGAAGAGGCCCGTGCCTACGAAGCGGCGCAGAACCAGCGGCGCATCGGCAACTACCAGGGCGCGATCGTGGCGTTCCAGACGTCCCTCACGCAGCATCCGAAGAGCCCGCTCGCGCACCGTGCGCAATATTGGGTCGGTGACTCTTATTACAACCTGCGCGACTTCAAGACGGCGATCCAGAACCAGCAGAAGCTCATCACGACCTATCCCGACAGCGCCTCGGTGCCCGATGCGCTGCTCAACATCGCGAGCTCGCAGCTCGAGCTGGGCGATGTCGCCGCGGCCAGGAAGACGCTCGACGGGGTGGTTGCGCGCTACCCGGCGAGCGAGGCGGCGGAGAAGGCGAAGCGCAGGCTGGCGAATCTGCGCTAGGTTGCTGGCGGTTGGCGGTTGGCCGTTGGCAGTTGGCGATTGGCTGTTAGCCGTTGGCAGTTCCCGAATAGCGGCAAGATCGACGCAGTTTCGTGCTTTTCTTGTTCACGGCCCACCGCTCACATGAATATTATTTCTGACAAGGCGGTTTCCGGAGTCGACGCGAGTGTGCTCGCGCTGACGCTGCGCATCACCGAGATTTTCTTCTCGCTGCAGGGCGAAACCAGCCGCGTCGGGCTGCCGACCGTGTTCGTGCGCCTCACCGGCTGTCCGCTGCGCTGTGGCTATTGCGATACCGCCTACGCATTCCACGGTGGCACGACGATGACGCTCGAGGCGGTGCTGGCGCAGGTCGCGCGCCATGGCGCGCGCTGCGTGACGGTCACCGGTGGTGAGCCGCTGGCGCAACGGAATTGCCTCGTGCTGCTCACCGCGCTTGCCGATCGCGGCTACGCGGTCTCCCTCGAGACGAGCGGTGCGCTCGACGTGGCAGCGGTCGATCCCCGCGTCTCGAGGATCGTGGACATCAAGACGCCGGCTTCGGGCGAGGCGGACCGCAACCTGTGGGCAAATCTCTCGCATCTTTCGCCTCGCGACGAGATCAAGTTCGTCCTGTGCGGCGAGGCGGACTACGAGTGGGCGAAGCAGGTGCTGGCCGAGCGTGCCCTCGATCGCATCTGCCCGGTCCTGTTTTCGCCGTCGTATGGTGAATTGCCTGCGCGCGAGCTCGCCGACTGGATCCTGCGCGACCGCCTGCCGGTGCGCATGCAGGTGCAGCTGCACAAGCTCCTGTGGGGCGAAGAGCCCGGACGCTGATCGCAGCGCCGTGGGAAGCCGGGTTCACGCGCAGCGCCCGTCGACAACGCCGCCATGAAACCCGCGATCGTACTGCTCTCCGGTGGTCTTGATTCCGCGACGACGCTTGCGATCGCGCGGAGCGACGCTTATGACTGCCACTGCCTGTCGGTCGATTACGGCCAGCGCCACCGTGCCGAGCTCGATGCGGCTTGCCGGGTGGCGCAGGCGCAGGGCGCGGCGGGGCACCGCATCGTCACCCTCGATCTCACGGTGTTCGGCGGCTCGGCGCTGACCGACCGTTCAATCGCCGTGCCGGTCGATGGCGTGAAGGACGGCATCCCGGTGACCTACGTGCCGGCGCGCAACACCGTGCTGCTCGCGCTCGCGCTGGCGTATGCGGAGGTCTGCGGCGCAGCTGACATTTTTTTCGGCGCCAACGCAGTGGATTATTCGGGCTATCCCGATTGCCGGCCGGAATACATGCGTGCGTTCGAGACGCTCGCGAATCTCGCGACCAAGGCCGCGGTCGAGGGTCGGCGGCTCAAGCTGCACACGCCGATCATCGACCTCGCCAAGGCCGAGATCATTCGCCGCGGCGCGGCGCTCGGTGTCGACTACGCGCTGACCGTATCGTGCTACCAGGCGGACGATGCCGGCCGCGCCTGCGGCAATTGCGACTCGTGCCGGCTGCGCCGCGGCGGCTTCGCCGCTGCGGGAATTGCGGACCCGACCCGATACATATAATGGATACCCGATTCAAAACAATGAATTGGTTCGGTGTCGGCGGAGTCCGGTAACATAGCAATGTTTCGTCGGAGCGGCGCGGGCGGGCGCCGGGCATGCCGCGCGGGGGTCGCCGGCGAGGAGGAACGTCATGGACTTCACCATTCACAATCAGGTACTGCTGGCCGTGTTCGTGGTCGCCGCGATCATGGGCGCCGTGGTCAACAAGACCAACTTCTGCACCATGGGCGCGGTGTCCGACTGGGTCAACATCGGCGACACCGGTCGCATGCGCGCGTGGCTGTTCGCGATGGCCGTAGCACTGATCGGCGTGCTCGGCCTCGAGGCCTCGGCGACAGTGAGTCTGGGTTCCAACACATTCCCGCCCTACCGGACCGCGCAATTCGCGTGGTTGCGCTATATCGTCGGCGGGCTGCTGTTTGGCATCGGCATGACCCTCGCGAGCGGCTGCGGCAACAAGACGCTGGTGCGGGTGGGCAACGGCAATCTGAAGTCGCTGGTCGTGCTGATCGTCGCCGCCATCGCCGCCTACTTCATGCTGTGGTCGGTGCTGTTCGAGAAGGCATTCGTGCCGTGGATCGCCGCAACCACGGTCAATCTATCGAGCTACGGCATGCCCAACCAGGAGGTCTCGACGGTGCTGGCGAGCATGTTCGGAATGAAATCGGGGGCGGGTTTCCAGCTCGCGGTCGGCGCGATCGTCGCGGTCGCGATGCTCGTTTTTGTTTTCAAGTCCGAGGATTTTCGTGGCAGCCGCGACAACATCCTGGGTGGCGGCGTGGTCGGCCTTGCCGTGGTCGCCGGCTGGTGGATCACCGGCGGCCCGTGGGGGCAGAAATGGAAGGATTTCGCCGACATGGCGATCGACATCCCGAGCCGCGTGCAGGTGCAGTCGTACACCTTCGTGAGCCCGATGGGCGACAGCGTGCGCTACCTGCTCGATGCGGACAAGCTCTCGCTCGTCAACTTCGGCGTGGTCGCGCTCGCCGGCGTCATTCTGGGCTCGCTCGTCTACGCACTGGTGACGCGAAGCTTTCGCATCGAGTGGTTCGCGAACGGCAGGGACTTCGTCAACCACGCCGCGGGCGGCGCGCTGATGGGCATTGGTGGCGTGCTCGCGATGGGCTGCACCGTCGGGCAGGCGATCACCGGCGTCTCGACGCTCGCCATCGGCTCGATCCTCACTTTCCTTGCGATCGTGATCGGCGCGTCCGGCACGATGAAATACCAGTACTGGAGGATGATGCAGGAGGCGTGAGCATGGCCTGCGGGCGGTGGGCGCGCACCGAAATTGGCGCGCGATTGCAGCGGTTTCCCGGCCTCCGCGGTTGCCGTTTTATTGACCCGTACCCCCAGGCGACGGTAAAATTCGACCCTTTTCCACGGGCGGTTAGCTCAGTCGGTAGAGCAGCGGACTTTTAATCCGTTGGTCCGGGGTTCGAATCCCCGACCGCCTACCAAGTCTTAAAGCCGGACGCCTTCGGCGCCGGTTTAATTCGCGGAATTCCAGCCGGACATCGCTCGACGCGATGCCGCTGAATTCCGCGATTTCCTGTACGGGCCCTTGTCATCCATCGCGGGCCACACGCTCCCAGAGCCGCCGGCCCTTACGGCCCACCGGAACAAGATTTCGAGCGAGGCCCTTGTTCTAGGCCGGCTTCACGACCCGAATACTAATTTTCTTGAAGAGGTCCTTTACCTTTTCACGATAGGCAAGCATATGCGGTTGCGTGAAGTGCTTCTTCAGCGCATCGACGCTTTCCCAGGATTCAATGATCGTAACCACGTCATCCCCGGCTTTTTCATGAACGGCTATATCGGTGTCCGTATCGACTGTAGGCTCATATGTCAGACAGCCTTTTTCAGCCTTCACGGCGGGGACGTTCGCAAGCAAAACATTCAAATACGCCTGCCTGCACCCCGGCTTCAATTCGATGGTAGCAACGACATGAATCATTTGTTTCTCCTTTCATTGCGTTTTCTTGATTATGATACAGCAATTGAAGCTTACCCTGCAGCCTAACAAAGCGGGATCCTCCGAAGGCAGGCAAGTCCGCTTTGCTCCAA
>JBFKNN010000124.1:0-9586 GCA_041629335.1 Burkholderiales bacterium
AGCACGAGGCGATCGCCGGACGGGATCAGTCCCACCTGCGGGACCGCCCCGTCCGGCCAACCGATGTGGATCTCCGCGCTGGCCTCCGCGCCGCGGGCGGGTGAGTCTCGGGCAGACGCCATAAGCACGCCGCGAGCAGGATCACGCCGTAGAGCGCGAGAAAGACGAACACCGAGCGCCAGCCGAACCATCCCTGCAGCCAGCCGCCGATCACCGGCGCGATCGCCGGCGCCAGCGCGAAGATCATGGTGACGAGCGACATCAGGCGCTGCGCCGCGTGGCCCTCGAAGCTGTCGCGGATGATCGCGCGCCCCACCACCATGCCGGCGCCCGCGGACAGGCCCTGCAGCGCGCGGTACAGCACCAGGTCCGGCAGGTCGGTGGCGACAGCGCAACCGATCGAAGCCGCCACGTAAACGACAAGGCTTACGAGTATCACCGGCCGCCGCCCGAACGAATCCGACAGCGTGCCGTGAAACAGCGTCATGACGGCGAAGGTAAGGAAGTACGCGCTCAGGGTCTGCTGCACGCCGGCAGCCGACGCATCGAACTCGCCGCCGATCGCTGGGAAAGACGGCAGATAGGTGTCGATCGAGAACGGCCCCAGCATGGCCAGGGCCGCCAGGACGGTTGCCAGCAGCGGCGCTGTGAGGTCCCGGCGCGGCAAGCGGGGCTACCCCTGCCGAGGCGGGCCGAGCCGCAACATCAGCCGCCGAAGCCGATCGACAGCAGGAGATACGCGGCCACCAGCGTGCCTGCCGCCGCGAAACCGTGGAATGCCGCCTTGATGCCGGCGCCGACGTGCACGCCGACGTCGTGCAGGCAGTGATACATGCGGTGGCAGCCGTGGAACAGGAAGAGCGAGATCACGGCGAGAATGGCGAGCTTGCCGAGCCAGTGTTGCGCCAGCGCCATCGTTCGCGCGTAGCTCATCGCGTCGCCCGGCAGCAGGAATCCCGCCGGCGCCGCAATGCCGGTGACGAACACCAGCATGGTTCCGATGAGCGCCGCCAGCATGCCGCCGGCGCCGAACAGCGACCAGAAAACGGGCTTGTTCGAGCGCTTCATCGCGTCACCCACCACGTGAGACCGAACAGCAGAATCGACAGCGCGACCGCCGCGGCGGAGGCGCTTGCCACGATGGCGTTGTCGGATACCCGGTGCCCGCCGATGCGGACAAAGGGCATCGTCTTGGGCATGACCTCGAACCACGTCCACGCGTGGTAGAAAAATGCCGCCAGCATCACGCAGTGAAAGAGTATCGATCCCGGGGTCGCCAGGGCGGCGCGCCAGCCGTCGAACGCCACTTGTCCCTGGGACAGACGGTACAGCCCGAAGAGCAGAATCAGCGCGTACACCGTAACCAGCACCGAGCTGAATTCGCGGATCATGTAGCTGCGGTAGAACGGGTTGCGGCGCCACCACCCCGCCATCGGCCGAACATAGGTCTTGGGTTTGCCCATATCACTCGCCTCCACGGGGCGTGAGGAAACGGAAGAAATAGTCCTTCGTGCTGTTGATCTTGTTCTGATTAATTGCGCGCGCCGGATCGACGTCCTTGGGGCAGACTTTCGAGCAGTAGCTCACCAGCGTGCAGCCCCACACGCCGTCCTCCGCGTTGATCACTTCCATGCGCTCGGCCGTGCCGGCGTCGCGCGAATCCGCGTTATAGCGATGCAGCAGCGCGAGCGCGGCCGGCCCCGTGAACGCCGGGTTGAGGCCGTACTGCGGGCACGCCGCATAGCAGAGCAGACAGTTGATGCACTGGGAATACTGATAGTAGTCGTCCATCTGCGCGGGCGTCTGCAGGAACTCTCCCTGGGCCGGCGTCTTCTTCTCCTTGGGGAGGATATACGGTTTGATCGTCTCGAGCTTGCGCAGGAAATCGGTCTGGTCGATCGCGAGGTCGCGCATGATCGGGAAGTGGTTGAGCGGCTCGACGCGCAGGCGGCCCGGGTGGTAGTCGCGCAGGAACGCGTGGCACGAGAGCTGCGGGATCCCGTTGAGCATCATGCCGCAGCTGCCGCAGATCGCCATGCGGCACGACCAGCGGAAGGTGAGGCTGCCGTCCAGGTGATCCTTGATGTACTGCAGCCCCTGCAGCACGGACATGTCCTCGGTGAAGGGCACCTGGTAGGTCTGGTAGCGCGGCTCGCTGTCGGTGCCGGGGTGATAGCGCAGGCACTCGATTTCGATGGTCTTGGTCTCTGCCATTCTGCATCCTAAGCGTAAGGCAACGATGGAACTCGACTGCAAAAAACGTCAAAAGAAGAAACTGAACCGCCAAGAAGAATCAAAGCCAATACAACAAAACCGAAACCCGAAACTGAGAGCAAACTGGACAGCTGCGCACCCTCCCGACGACTGAAATCATTTTCGGTTTCCAGCGGTGCGTCCACGATTGCTAGTTTGGGGTTGCACTCGGTTTGCCGCACCTTTCCCCGTTACAGATCTCTTGCCTTTCTTGGCGGCCTTGGCGGTTCAATTTGCTTTTGATCTTTCCGAACGGTCAAGTCATTTCCGCTTTCTTGCCCGCGCCACCATACACCCGCGCCCGGGGATTGGACTTGGTGATGGTGACCGGCGAGTGCTCGATGCGCGGCGGCCCGTCGCCGCCCGAGTGCGCCAGCGTGTGCCGCGTGAATTTCACGTCGTCGCGCTGTTTGTACTCGTCGAGCCGCATGTGCGCCCCGCGCGACTCCTTCCGCTGGTATGCGGAATGCGCCATCGCCTCGGCGACCTGCAGCATGTATCCCAGCTCAATGGTGGTGAGCCACTCCGTATTGAACTCCCGGCCGCGATCGTCGAGCTTGACGCCGCGCCGGTAACGATCCCGCAGTTCCGCCAGCTTGCCGCACGCGGCTTGCATGCCATCGCCCGTCCGGTAAATGCTGACGCCCGCTTCCATGGTATCCATCATCTCGTTGCGCAGCGCGGCGACACGCTCGCCTTTTTCCTGCTGCAACAGCCCGGTAATCGCCTTGGCCCGCTCCTCGGCCTGCTTGCGGGTCCCGTCGCCCGTTCCGGCCGCCACGGATCTGGCGTGCCGTGCCGCGCCTTCGCCGGCAACCTTGCCGAACACCACGAGTTCGGAGAGCGAGTTGGATCCGAGCCGGTTGGCGCCGTGAATGCCCACGCTCGAACACTCGCCCGCGGCGTACAAGCCCGGCAGCGGCGCTTCACAGCGCCCGTTGCAGAGGATGCCGCCCATCGTGTAGTGCACGGCGGGCCGCACCGGAATCGGGGACAGCGTGGCGTCCAAGCCGGCGAACGTTTCCGCCACTTCGACGATCAGCGGCAGCCGCTCGTGGATCTTCTTTGCGCCGAGGTGGCGCAGATCGAGATGCACCGCCGCGCCATGCGGCGTGGCGATCGTGCGCCCCTTTTTCTCCTCGTGCCAGAACGCCTGCGACAGGCGATCACGGGGTCCCAGCTCCATCGCCTTCGGCCGCGGCCACGGATCGGGCGGACCCATGCCGTAATCCTGCAGATAGCGGTAGCCGTCCTTGTTGGCGAGGATGCCGCCCTCGCCGCGGCAGGCTTCGGTGATCAGGATGCCGGTGCCGGGCAGACAGGTCGGATGCCACTGAACGAATTCCATGTCGCGCAGCGGCACGCCGTGGCGGTAGACGATGCCCATGCCGTCACCGGTGACGATGCCGGCGTTGGTGTTCTGCCGATAAACGCGCCCGGCGCCGCCGGTGCAGAAGATCACCGCCCTGCATTCGAAGAGGACTGTCTCGCCCGTCGCGATCTCGATCGCGAGCACGCCCGCGACGCGCCCGTCCTCGACGATCAGGTCGGCGCAGAAGAACTCGTCGTAGCGCTTGATGCCCGGATACTTGAGCGACGTCTGGAACAGCGTGTGCAGGATGTGAAACCCGCTCTTGTCCGCGGCAAACCACGTGCGCTGCACTTTCATGCCGCCGAAGAAGCGCGCATTGACGTGGCCGTCGGCCCTACGGCTCCACGGGCAGCCCCAGTGCTCGAGCTGCGTCATCTCCTCCGTGCAATGCGCGACGAAGTACTCGACGACGTCCTGGTCGCAAAGCCAGTCTCCGCCCGATACCGTATCGTCGAAGTGATTGTCCAGGTTGTCGTCCGCGCGCACCACGGCGGCCGCGCCGCCTTCGGCGGCCACCGTGTGGCTGCGCATCGGCACCACCTTGGAGATGAGCGCAACGCCGAGACCGGGATCGGCCTCGTGTGCCGCAATCGCGGCGCGCAATCCGGCGCCGCCGCCGCCAACCACCACGATGTCTGTCTTGACTACTTGCATTTGTGCCGTTTCCCGCCGCGCGGGCGTCTCATCACCATTTTTTCCAGCCCGGATTGTCTTGCTCGAGGGTGCCTACACCGAAATCCTGACCATCTGGTAGAGGCCGCCGAACCAGGTCTGTTTGCGCACGTTGCCGCGCGAAACCAGATCGGGCAGCCACTCCGTGATCTCGTGGCGCCATAGATCGAGCGCGAATGGCTCGAGCGCGCGCAGCACCCCGGCCATCGGCAGGCGCAGCGGATTCCACCGGTGCGGGCGATGGTAGTCGACGATCACGACCTCGCCGCCGGGTTTCACCACGCGCAGCGCCTCTGCCAGCGTCTTCACCCGCACCGCCTCCGGCTGCTCGTGCAGCAGGAAGAACAGCAGCGCACGGTCGTAGCTCGCAGCCGGCAGGTCGAGCGCCGCGCTGTCGCCGTGTATCAGGGCCACGGCGGCGCCGGTGGGCAGCTTGCGCGCCAGGTTGTCGAGCTGGACCGGCAGCACATCGACCACATCGAGCGAGCTGCCGGGCGTGAGCTGTGCGGCGAGCCGCTGCGTGAGGTCACCGTAGACGCACGCGACCTGCAGCGTGCGCCCGGTGAGCTTCGCGCCGAGCGCGGCGAGCGCGGCATCGCGCAGCCGCCCGAAGTTGCCCCACAGGATCAGGTTGACGATCCATTGGCGCTCGAAAAAACTCACGGCGCGCGGATGGACGTATGCCCACCAGTAGGTTTCCGAAAGATAGAGCGGCACGGCAACCGGATCGCCGACGCGACCGTCGAACTCGTTTCTCATTCTGTCCCCGCCGAGTCAACGCTGTGTCACGCCGATCCCGGCAAAAGCGGTTCCCTGGTTCGGAAAGATGACTATATTAGGCCATCCGACCGGCAGTGTGGGGTTGATTCAGATCAACCAGCGGCAGACTGAGCGACGGAATGCGGACTCGGCTCGCGCAGGGGCATGCACGGCCGCGGCGGGGGCCCTACCCGGCGCGATCCCAGCGGCGGTACTGAATCGCTTCGGCGACGTGGTCACAGCGCACGGGCTCGTCGTCCGCGAGATCGGCGATGGTGCGCGCGAGCTTGAGCACGCGATGGCAGCCGCGCGCGGAAAGACCGAGCCGGCTGATCGCCTGCTTGAGCAGTTCGGCGCCGCGTGCATCCGGTTTGCAGTGGCGATCACACTCGCGCGCGCCGAGCCGTGCGTTGGGCTTGCCTTGGCGCGCGAGCGCGCGTGCGCGCGCCGCGCTTACCCGCTCACGAATGACGGAAGACGGCTCGGCGGCCGCCGCGCGCAGCAGATCTTCCTCGCGCAAGGCCGGCACTTCGATCTGCAGATCGATGCGGTCGAGCAGCGGGCCGGAGATTTTGCGGCGGTAGCGGGCGACCTCGCCGGGCGTGCAGCGGCAGCGGCCGCTGTGGTGGCCGAGGTAGCCGCACGGGCAAGGATTCATCGCGGCGACCAGCTGGAAATCGGCGGGAAACTCCGCTTGGCGGGCGGCGCGCGAGACGCTGATCTTTCCCGACTCGAGCGGCTCGCGCAGCACTTCGAGCACCTTGCGGTCGAACTCGGGCAGCTCGTCGAGGAACAAGACGCCGTGCATCGCCAGAGAGACCTCTCCCGGCCGCGGCTGGCTGCCGCCGCCGACGAGCGCCACCGCTGATGCCGTATGGTGCGGCGCGCGGTACGGGCGCCGGCCCCATTGCGCGGCATCGAAGCCCTGGCTGCCCAGCGACTGGATCGCCGCGGTGGCGAGCGCCTCATGGCGCAACATCGGCGGCAGGATGCCGGGCAGGCGCTGCGCCAGCATCGTCTTGCCGGTGCCGGGCGGCCCAACCATGATCAGGCTGTGGCTGCCCGCGGCGGCGATTTCCAGCGCGCGCTTGGCGTGCGCCTGGCCGCGCACGTCGGCGAGGTCCGGGTAGGAAAAACCCGACACCACGCAGTTGTCGTCGTGGCGCGATAGCGGCTCGCGGCCGGCGAGATGCGCGCAGACCTGCAGCAGCGAGCGCGCCGGGTACACCGCCGCCTTACCTGCCAGCGCGGCTTCGGGCGCGTTGTCTCTGGGCAGCACGAAACCGCGATGATCGCGCTCGGCAGAGAGCGCCATCGCGAGCGCGCCGCGCACCGGCCGCAAGTCGCCGGACAGGGCGAGCTCGCCCGCAAACTCGTACTCGGCCAGCCGCCCGCCGGGAATCTGGCCTGATGCGGCGAGGATACCGAGCGCGATCGGCAAATCGAAGCGGCCGGACTCCTTCGGCAGATCGGCCGGCGCGAGGTTCACCGTGATGCGCCGCTGCGGAAAATCGAAGCGCGCGTTCTGCAGCGCGGCGCGCACGCGGTCCTTCGCTTCCTTCACCTCGGCCTCAGGGAGGCCGACGATGGTGAAGCTGGGCAGGCCATTGGCGAGGTGCGCCTCGACGGTCACCAGCGGCGCATCCATGCCCGCCAGCGCGCGGCTGTATACGACGGCGAGCGACATGCGGCTCCCGAGCGGGTCGTTATTGCCGCTTAACGGATGAGACGGGGATCAGGACGACGAGAAGCAAGGAGGAAGGCGGAAGGCGGAAGGCGGAAGGCGGAAGGCGGAAGGAGGAAGGAGGAAGGAGGAAGGAGGAAGGAGGAAGGAAAGACCGATCTGCCTGTTGCGGGTTCCAGCCAGGCGCTTTTCGCCCTCCGCCTTCATTCTTCATTTTTCATCTTCTTCTCGTATTCAGCGATCCGCGCTTCGAGCTCGGTCAGCTTCTCGCGGGCGCGAGCAAGCACCTCGCGCTGCACGTCGAATTCTTCGCGGGTCACGAGATCGAGCCGGCTGAACATCGAGGTGAGCAGCGCGCGCAGGTTCTTCTCCAGGTCGGCGGCCGGGCTCTGGGCCAGCACCGAGCGGATTCGTTCGTTCAGTTCGTCTAGCAGCTTCTGGTCGCGCATGTGGAATCTCCTCGGTCGAGTTTATCAGGTCAGCCCTGGCGCCCCTTGCGCACACTGCTGGTGCATTCGCGCATTCGCCGCGCCCCAAAATGGTGCGGTGCGTCCGACCTACGATCGCACGTCTGATGTAACTCAATGGTTTTAAATATAAAGTTATCTGGCATGGTACATGCTCGCAAAGCCGCTGTCGTATTGCGACTTCGTCAACCGAAAGGAAAAATCATGTTGAAGCAAGCACTCACAGCAGGCGTTCTGGCGGCGGCAGTGGCTCCCGGATTCGCTTCCGCACAAGGCTCCTCGCCGCACTCGATCAGCGGCAACGTGGGAATCTACAGCCAGTACATCTTCCGCGGACTCACCCAAACCAACAAGGACCCGGCGCTTCAGGGCGGGTTTGACTACGCGCACTCGAGCGGGCTCTATGCCGGCACCTGGCTCTCCAACATCAGCTGGCTTACCGACTCCTCGGCGGTTACGGGCTACAGAAGCTCGAGCCTCGAGTGGGATTTCTACGGGGGCTACAAAGGCAGCATGGGCAACACCGGCTTGGGATACGACGTCGGTCTGCTGTACTACTACTATCCCGGCACGCACAGCGCCGCAACAGCACCGGGATCCGTCAAGGCGGATACGCTGGAAGTGTACGGTGCACTGTCGTGGAAATGGCTCAGCGCCAAGTACTCCTACAGCATCGACAACAAGACGTTCGGCGTGGCCAACAGCGACGGCACCTGGTATCTCGACCTGTCCGCGAGTTTCCCGGTCACCGACAAGCTCAGTCTTGTCGCGCACTATGGCAAGCAGGAATTCAAGGGCAGCATCGGCGGTGTTTCCAACGATTCGGTCGCCTCATACGACGACTGGAAGATTGGCGCCACCTATTCGTTGCCGAAGGATTTCACCATCGGCGGCTTTTTCAGCGGCACCGACATGACCGCGGCGCAGAAGGCGTTCTACACCAATGCCGCGGACAACCGCTGGGTCGGCAAGGACACTTTCACCGTCTTCGTCTCGAAGACTTTCTGAGGAAGACGGCGCATGGGGCAGGTCATTTCTGCCCCCTTCACACGGGGAAACGCAATGAAACTGGTTACTGCAATCATCAAGCCGTTCAAGCTTGACGAGGTGCGTGAAGCGCTGTCCGGCATCGGCGTCACGGGCATCACCGTCACCGAGGTCAAGGGCTTCGGGCGGCAGAAGGGGCATACCGAGCTCTACCGCGGCGCCGAGTACGTGGTGGACTTCCTGCCCAAGGTCAAGATCGAGGCCGCGATCAAGAGCGAGATCCTCGAGCAGGTAATCGAGGCGATCGAGAAATCCGCCAACACCGGCAAGATCGGCGACGGCAAGATTTTCGTCTTCGAACTCGAGCAGGTCATCCGCATCCGCACCGGCGAAACCGGCGCGGAAGCGCTATAAGGGGTACATGTCATGAAGAGACTTTTTGCGATCCTTGCGCTGTTCGGCGCGCTGAGCCTGGCGGGGCAGCCCGCCTACGCCCAGGACAAGCCCGCCGAGCCGGCGGCCGCAGCAGCAATGCCGGCAGCGCCGGCGGCGGCGCCGGCACCCGAGGCGAAGAAGCTGGACACCGGCGACACGAGCTGGATGCTGGTGTCCACCGTGCTGGTTACGCTGATGGTGATCCCCGGCCTGGCACTGTTCTACGCCGGCATGGTGCGCACCAAGAACGCGCTGTCGGTGCTGATGCAGGTCTTCGCCATCTTCAGCATGATGTCGATCCTGTGGGCGGTGTACGGCTACAGCCTGGCTTTCAGCGGCGAGGGCAAGTTCATCGGCGGCCTGGACAAGCTGTTCTTGTCCGGCATCAAGCCCGACACGCTGAAGGACACCATTCCCGAGTTCGTGTTCGCCAACTTCCAGCTGACGTTCGCCGCTATCACGCCGGCGCTCATCGTCGGCGCCTACGCCGAGCGCATGAAGTTCTCGGCGGTCATGCTGTTCATGGCGGCGTGGCTCACCCTGTGCTACGTGCCGATCGCACACATGGTGTGGGGCGGCGGCTGGATCGGCGCGATGGGCGCGATCGACTTTGCCGGCGGCACGGTGGTGCAAATTAACGCCGGCATCGCCGGCCTCATGTGCGCGATCGCGCTGGGCAAGCGCAAAGGCTACGGCACCCTCGCCATGCCGCCGCACAACCTGTCGCTAACGCTGATCGGCGCCTCGCTGCTGTGGGTGGGCTGGTACGGCTTCAACGCCGGCAGCGCGGTCGCCGCCAACGGCGCCGCCGGCCTGGCGATGATCAACACCACGCTCGCCACTGCGGCTGCGGCTCTCGCCTGGATGTTCGTCGAGTGGATCGGGAAGGGCAAGCCGATCCTGCTGGGTATTGCCACCGGCGCGATTGCCGGACTGGTGGCGATCACGCCGGCGTGC
>JBFKNN010000125.1:0-9562 GCA_041629335.1 Burkholderiales bacterium
AAGGCGGCGGGCGGCGGGGGTGGACGCGGCATGCGCGTGGTGCACACCGAGGCGGCGCTGTCCAATTCGGCTTCGATGACCCGCTCGGAAGCCCAGGCGGCCTTCGGCAACCCCGCCGTGTACATCGAAAAATTCCTCGAGAACCCGCGCCACATCGAGGTCCAGGTGATCGCCGACAAGCACAAGAATGCAATCTACCTGGGCGACCGCGACTGCTCGATGCAGCGGCGGCACCAGAAGATAATCGAGGAGGCGCCCGCGCCGCTCCTGAGCGAGAAGGCGCGCGCGCGCATCGGCGAGCGCTGCGCCGAGGCGTGCCGCAAGATCGGCTACGAGAACGCCGGCACCTTCGAATTCCTGTACGAGGACGGCCAGTTCTACTTCATCGAAATGAACACGCGGCTGCAGGTCGAGCACCCGGTGACCGAGTTCATCACCGGGCTCGACATCGTGCAGCTGCAGATCCGCATCGCCGCCGGCGGGAAGCTGCCGCTCAAGCAGCGCGACGTCGTGTTTCGCGGGCACGCCGTCGAGTGCCGCATCAACGCCGAGGATCCATACAAATTCACCCCCTCCCCCGGGCGCATCACGTCGTTGCACGTGCCTGGGGGTCCCGGCATCCGCGTCGACACGCACGCCTACACCGGCTATTTCGTGCCGCCCTACTACGACTCCCTGCTGGGGAAGATCATCGCCTACGGCGACACGCGCGAGCAGGCGATCGCACGGCTCAACGTCGCGCTGTCCGAGACCGTGATCGAGGGCGTCAAGACCAACATTCCGCTGCATCAGGAGCTGCTGGCCGACGCCGCCTTCCTGCGCGGCGGGACGAACATCCATTATCTCGCGCACAAGCTCGCCAAGATGGTGCGGGAAGAGTGAAGGCGGAAGGAGGAAGAAGGAAGAAGGAGGAAGGAAGAAGGAAGAAGGAAGAAGGAAGAAGGGTAGAGGCGGCGGGCGAAAGAAACGCGATGGCAGGCCGTCTGTCGCGTCGAGCGAGCAACTTCTGATCCAGATTTTTCCTTCCTCCTTCCTCTTTCTTCCTTCTTCCTTCTTCCTTCCTCCTTGCTCCTATGTCCTGGCTCGCGGTTTCCTTCGATGCCGACATCGCCCGCGCCGAGCCGCTCGCGGACGCGCTGCTCGAAGCGGGAGCGCTCGCCGTGGACATCGCGGACGCTGCGGCCGGCTCGGACGCAGAGAAGCCACGGTTCGCCGAGCCCGGTGCGGCCCCCGCGAGCGCATGGCAGCACAACCGCGTGACCGCACTGTTTGCGCGGGACGCCGACCTTGCCGCGCTGCTGCCGCCCGCGCTGCGTGCCGCCGCCATGCCCGAAAGTTCCCCGTGGGGCGTGGTGCCGGTCAACGACCGCGACTGGGTGCGCGCCACGCAAGGCCAGTTCGTGCCCACGCGCATCTCGCCGCGGCTGTGGATCGTGCCGAGCTGGCACGCGCCACCCGATCCGGCCGCGGTCAACCTCGCGCTCGATCCGGGACTCGCCTTCGGCACGGGTACGCATCCGACCACGCGCCTCGTCCTGCGCTGGCTCGAGGCCGAAATCCGGGGCGGCGAGACCGTGATCGATTACGGGTGCGGCTCAGGCATCCTCGCGATTGCCGCGCTCAAGCTCGGCGCGGCGCGCGCATGTGGCGTCGATATCGATCCTCAGGCGCTGCTTGCCGCGCGCCACAATGCTATGCAAAATCAGGTGACAGCGCAGTTCGTCGCGGCGGAAGAGGAGGTGCCGTATCCCGGCGACCTGGTGGCCGCGAACATTCTCGCCAACCCCCTGGTCGTGCTCGCGCCGTTGATCGCGCGGCTCACCAAGGACGGCGGGCGCGTCGCGCTGTCGGGAATACTGGCCGGGCAAGCGGCAGCGGTGGCCGCCGCCTACGATGCCTGGTTCGACATGGACGAAATGGAGCGGGACGAAGAATGGGTTCTGTTGAGCGGAACGCGGAAACCGCGGTGACCGGCACCGCGCGGGCGGTCGCGCCGTCGCGCCGCGCCGGCTGAGGAGGGCGCCAATGGCAATGGCGACACGGTGTCCCGGCTGCGAGACGGTATTCCGCGTGACGCCGCAGCAGTTGCAGGCGCACGGCGGCCAGGTGCGTTGCGGGCGCTGTATGACGGTGTTCGACGGTTTTCGCGGGCTTGCCACCTTGCCGGATGCGGCAGCGGCGGGCGTGCCGGAGCCGCCGGCGGACAAGCCCGAGGCCGCCACTGAGCCGCCCGGCGCGGGCCAGGCGCTGCGCGCAGAGGCCACGCGGCCCGCGAGCGGCGACATTGCCGGGGACGCAGTCGTTCCCGCGCAGCCACGGGAACGCGTGGCAACGCCGGCGCCCGAAATTCCGGAATTCGGGCTCGAGCCGGCGGACGAAAAGCCGCCACCGGTGCCCAAGCGGCTCGTTACGACCGAGGCCGCACCGCCGAGGATGCCGGGGGACGCGAGCATGGCGCCAGCCATCGCGCTCGACGCGGATGGTGGCGACGAGTACCTCGAGCCGCTGCCGCGCCGCACCTGGCCGTGGTGGGTGGGCAGCACGCTTCTCCTGATCGCGCTGGTCGTGCAGGGGGCGTACTACTACCGCTCGGATCTCGCAGTGCAATACCCGGCGCTCAAGCCGGTGCTGGTCGAGCTGTGCCAGCTCGCCGGGTGCCGCGTGCCGCTGCCGCAGCGGCCGCGGCTTATCAATATCGAGGCATCCGACCTGCAGGTCGTCGATCCGGCGCGCCCCGGAGTGATCCGGCTCACGGCGACGCTGCGCAATCACGCAAGCCATGACGTCGGCTATCCAGTGCTCGATCTCGTGCTCACCAACACGCGCGAGCACACGCTCGCGCGCCGCATCTTCATGCCCGCGGAGTATCTCGAGCGCGGCCGGGATCCCGATGCCGGAATCCCGGCGAAGGCCGAAGTCACCGTCGGGATCGAGCTCGATACCGGCGATCTGGGCGCCGCCGGATTCCGTCTTGATCTGCTGCCGGCGCCGGCGCGCTGATTGCTGCAGCGCCGCTTGCGGGGGTTCGCTGCTTGCGGTTATAGTTTTCTCGAGCCCGTCGCGCCCGTGCTGCGTGAGGGGCGCGTAGCCAAGACGCTGCAGCAGGAGAGCGCGCGCATGCGAGTGCGCGCCGCCGTAGGCGTAATCGCCCGAAAACGCTCAGGCACCCGTACTCTGCGGCGTGGCAACTCTGGAGAGCGCGGAACCGGAATCCGGGTTCCGCCACCGAAGGGGCACGCGGCGCGCGCGGCGCGGCCGCAATCTCTCAGGTCGGAGTCGTCGAGACTCCCGAGGACAGAGGGGCGAAGCCGGATCGCCGGTTTCGCCCCTTTTCGTTTTTTGGTGCCGGATCACGTGAATCGAGCCTCACTGAAAATCACGCCGCTCAACGCCGCGCATCGTGCGCTGGGCGCGAAAATGGTGGACTTCGCCGGCTGGGACATGCCGCTTCACTATGGCTCGCAGGTGGAAGAGCACCACAGCGTGCGCCGCAACGCTGGCATGTTCGACGTCTCGCACATGCTGGCGGTCGATCTGCGGGGGCCGGATGCGAGGCCGTTCCTGCGCCGGCTCCTCGCGAACGACGTGGCCGGCTTGACCGGGCCGGGCCGGGCGCTTTACTCGTGCATGCTCAACGACGGCGGCGGCGTGCTCGACGACCTGATCGCCTACTGCATGGCTGAGGACTGGTTCCGGCTGGTGGTCAACGCCGGCACCGCCGAACGCGATACCGGCTGGATCGACGCGCAGCGCCGCGCCGTCGCACCGCGGCTGGATCAGATGGCGCGCCGCGACCTGGCAATGATCGCGGTGCAGGGGCCGCGTGCGCGCGAGATGGCGGCGGGCGTGCTGCCGCAGGCAGCCGGCGCGCTCGGCTCTCTCGCCTCCTTCCGGGCGGCCGAGTGCGGCGATCTCTTTGTCGCGCGCACCGGCTACACCGGCGAGGACGGCTGCGAGATCATGCTGCCGGCGGAGCGCGCCGCGACGGTGTGGGAGTCGCTGCGTGGCGCGGGAGTCACGCCCGCGGGCCTCGGCGCGCGCGATACGCTGCGGCTCGAGGCAGGAATGAACCTCTACGGGCAGGACATGGACGAGACGGTGTCGCCGCTCGAATCGGGGCTTGCCTGGACCGTGGCGCTCACGACGGACCGGGATTTCATCGGCAAGGCGGCGCTCGCAACGCGGCCGGTGGAGCGGCAGCTCACCGGGCTGATGCTGGCGGAACGCGGTGTGATGCGCAGCCGCCAGCCGGTGCGCACCGGTGCCGGGCGGGGCGAAGTCACGAGCGGCGGCTTCGGGCCGACGCTGAACCGCTCGATCGCGCTTGCCCGGGTGCCGCGGGCGGTGCGCCCCGGGGATGCGGTCGAGGTCGAGGTGCGCGGGAAATGGCTGCACGCGAAGGCGGTCAAGCCGCCATTCGTGCGCAATGGGAAAGTCTTGGTGTAAAGCGCGGACACGAAAGACACGAAAAATTTTTCGAAAGGACCAGCATGACAACGCCTGACAATCTGAAATACACCGAGAGCCACGAGTGGGTGAAGCCGGAAGCCGACGGCACGGTGACGGTCGGCATCACTTTCCACGCCCAGGAAATGCTGGGCGACGTGGTGTTCATCGAGAACCCGGCGGTCGGCCGCAAGTTGAAGCAGGGCGAGGAGTGCGGCGTGATCGAATCGGTCAAGGCAGCGGCCGACATTTACGCGCCGGTCTCGGGCGAAGTCGTCGCCGCCAACGCCGCGCTCGCCGATGCGCCGGAGACGGTGAACAAGGAGCCGTATACGGCGTGGATGTTCCGCCTCAAGCCGGACAATCCGCCGGAGCTCGGCCGGCTGCTGGACGCAGCGGCGTACCAGAAGATCGCCGACGCCGAGAAACAGTGACGAGTGACGAGTGGCAAGTGATGGGGAGCGGCAAGGAATGACCGAAGACTCCGCGAGGCGGCGCGCAGGCGGCCGTCACCCGTCACCCGTTACCCGTTACCCATCACGGAATTGAAATGCCATTCATCCCCCACACCGAAGCCGACATCGAGGCAATGCTGAAGGCGGTCGGCGTTGCCTCGATCGACGAGCTGTTCGACGAGATCCCGGCGACCCTGCGGGCCGACGCGCTCAAGCACGTTCCCCCGGCGGCAGCGGAGATGGAGATCGCGCGGCTGATGGGCGAGCGCGCGGAGCGCGACGGATTCTATCTCAACTTCATCGGCGCCGGTGCCTACGAGCACCACGTCCCGGCCGCGGTGTGGCAGATCGCGACGCGCGGCGAGTATTACTCGGCGTATACGCCGTACCAGGCGGAAGCGAGCCAGGGCACGCTGCAGCTCCTGTACGAGTATCAGACCATGATGGCGTCGCTTACCGCGCTCGATGTCACCAACGCCAGCCTGTACGACGGCGCATCGGCGCTCGCCGAGGCGGTGCTGATGGCGGTGCGCACGCACAAGTCCGCGAAGCGGGTACTGGTGCCAGCGACGGTCAACCCGGTATGGCGCAGGGTGGTGCGCGCAATCGTGCGCAACCAGGGCATCGAGCTCGCCGAGGTGCCGTTCTGCACGGAGTCCGGGCATACGCTGCCCGAGGCGCTCGCGCGTTTCTCCGGCCAGGAATTTGCCGCGCTCGTGATCCCGCAGCCGAATTTCTTCGGCGTGCTGGAGCCGGTCGACGCGCTCACCGACTGGGCTCACGCCAACGGGCTGCTGGCGGTGGCGGCGGTGAACCCGACCGCACTCGCGCTGCTCAAGCCCCCGGGCGAGTGGGGCGGGCGCGGCGCCGACATCGCGGTCGGCGACGGCCAGCCGCTCGGCATCCCGCTCGCGAGCGGCGGCCCGTATTTCGGCTTCATGGCGTGCCGCAGCGCGCTCGTGCGGCAAATGCCCGGGCGCGTCGTGGGCGCCACGCGCGACGCCGACGGCAGGCCGGGTTACACGCTCACGCTGCAGGCGCGCGAGCAGCACATTCGGCGCTCGAAGGCGACCTCCAACATTTGCACCAACCAGGGTCTGATGGTGACGGCCGCGACGATCTATATGGCACTGCTGGGACCAGGCGGGCTCGCGCAGGTCGCGCGCGCGTGCCACGCCAACACGCTCACGCTGCTCGACGCGCTCAGCGCGATCGACGGCGTCGAGCGCGCCTTCAGCGGGCCGGTCTTCCACGAGGCGGTGCTGCGCGTGAAGACCCCACTCGCACCCGTGTTGAACGCTCTCAAGCCGCAAGGCATACTCGGGGGCATCAATCTCTCGCGCGACTATCCCGAGCTGGGGCAGGCGTTGCTCGTCTGCGCGACCGAGACCAAGACCGCGGAAGACATCGCGCGCTATGCGGAGCACATGGCGCGCATCGTCGGCAAGCATTTCCGCCCGGCGCCGTGCGCCATCAAGCCCGACCCACAATCCAGACAAACCTGAAGGAGATCGATCATGGCAAGTGTCACCCTCGGCGGCAATCCAATCAGCGTGGCGGGGAATTTCCCCAAGAAAGGCGACGCCGCGCCCGACTTCAGCCTGACCGGCAAGGATTTGAAAGACGTCGGCCTCAAGGACTTTTCCGGCAAGCGCAAGGTGTTGAACATCGTGCCGAGCCTGGATACACCGGTGTGCGCCAAGTCGACGAAGCTGTTCAACGAGAAGGCGGGTTCGGCGGCGAACACGGTGGTGCTGGTGATCTCGGCCGACCTGCCGTTCGCGATGGGGCGCTTCTGCAGCACCGAGGGCGTCGACAACGTGGTGACGCTGTCGACCGTGCGCGGGCGCGACTTTCACGCCAAGTATGGCGTGGACATCACCGACGGACCGCTCAAGGGGCTGACGGCGCGCGGCGTGGTGGTGCTGGATGCGAACAACAAGGTGCTGCACTCGGAGCTGGTGCCCGAGATCAAGCAGGAGCCGAACTACGACGCGGCGCTGGCTGCGCTCAAGTAATGTTCAGCCGCCAAGGCCGCCAAGAGCGCCAAGGAAAATCAACAATAGCAAGAACCAAGAGCGATCCTTTCATTGTTCTCGCGAGATCTACACGCGCGTGCCACATGGGAGATATCGATTCTTGATTCGAGTAATTGTCTTGCTCTTCTTGGCGCTCTTGGCGGCAAATTGATTTTCTTGCTCGACATGCGCAAGCACGATCGGATGCCAACATGCTGATATTCGAGCGATCGAGACCCGGGCGGCGCAATCCGTCCCAGGCGCCGCGCGTGCCGCATGCGCGGAGCGAGATCCCCGCCAGCGAGCTGCGGGCGCGGCCGCCGCTGCTGCCCGAAGTCTCCGAGCTCGACGTGGTGCGCCATTACACCAGCCTCTCGCAGAAGAATTACTCGATCGACACGCACTTCTACCCGCTCGGGTCGTGCACCATGAAGTACAACCCGCGGGCGTGCAATCATCTGGCGCTGCTGCCAGAGTTCGTGGCGCGCCATCCGGGTGCGCCGAGCGACACCGGGCAGGGCTTTCTCGCGTGCCTGTATGAGCTGCAGGAGATGCTGAAGGACATCACCGGCATGGCGGCGGTGAGTCTTGCGCCGATGGCGGGGGCGCAGGGCGAGTTCGCCGGGGTGGCTATGATCCGCGCCTATCACGATTCGCGCGGCGACACGGCGCGGCGAGAGATCCTGGTGCCGGACGCGGCGCACGGCACCAATCCGGCGACGGCGGTGATGTGCGGCTACACCATGCGCGAGGTGCGCACTGATCGCGAAGGCAACGTCGATGTGGCGGCGCTGAAGGCGGCGCTCGGGCCGCAGACGGCCGGGCTGATGCTCACCAATCCGTCGACGCTCGGCGTGTTCGAGGAGAGCATACTCGACATCGAGCAGGCGGTGCACGCGGCGGGCGGCCTGCTCTATTACGACGGGGCGAACCTCAATGCCATCCTGGGCCGCGTCAAGCCGGGCGACATGGGCTTCGACGCGATCCACATCAACCTGCACAAGACGTTCTCCACGCCCCATGGAGGCGGCGGCCCCGGCGCCGGGCCGGTCGGCGTGTCGTCCCGGCTCGCGCCCTTTCTGCCGCTGCCGCTGGTGGGCCGCCCGAAGGACGAGTACCGGCTGCTCGAGGAGCGCGATTTGCCGCTCACGATCGGGCGGATGTCCGCGCACCTCGGCAATGCCGGGGTGCTGCTGCGCGCGTACGTCTACGCGCGGCTCCTGGGGCGCGAGGGCATGAAGCGCGTGGCCGACTTCGCCACGCTAAACGCCAATTACCTGATGGCCGAGTTGAGGCGGGTGGGGTACGAGCCCGCTTTTCCCGGCCGGCGTGCCAGCCACGAATTCATCATTACGCTGAAAAAGCTGAAGGACGAGACCGGCGTAACCGCCATGGACGTCGCCAAGCGGCTGCTGGACAAGGGCTTCCACGCTCCGACCACGTATTTCCCGCTGCTGGTGCCGGAATGCCTGCTCATCGAGCCGACGGAAACCGAATCGAAGCAGACGCTCGACGCCTTCGTGGCGGCGATGCAGGAGATCCTGAGCGAGGCGCGCAGCGATCCGCAGCTCGTGAAGAGCGCCCCGCACTCGACGCCCGTGCGACGTCTCGACGACGTGAAGGCCGCGCGCGACCTGAATCTGAAATGGACTCCGCCATGAGCGAGCCGGAAGCGCCGCCCGGGCGCGTGATTCACGACGGCGGCCCCGACAAGGGCAAGACGGGGTTGAAGCGCATCTGGAACGCACTCCTCTACTCGATCGACGGCCTGCGCGCGGCATTGAAGCACGAGGACGCGTTCCGCCAGGAGGTGGGGCTTGCGGCGATCCTGATCCCCGCCGCACTGCTCACGCCGGCAAGCGGCACCGGCAAGGCGCTGATGATCGGGAGCGTGCTGCTGGTGCTGGTGGTTGAGCTCATCAACTCCGCGGTCGAGGCTGCGGTCGACCGCGTCTCGCTTGAGCGCCACGAGCTCGCCAAGCGCGCCAAGGACTTCGGTAGCGCGGCGGTTATGCTCTCGCTCGTCAACGTGCCGGTGGTGTGGGGCCTCGCGCTGTTCGGGTGAGCCGGTCTTACTTCCTCAGCGCGTCGCGGATCTCGCGCAGCAGCACTACCTCTTCCTTGGGCGCGGGCGGCGCCGCCGGTTTCGCGGCCTCTTTGCGCTTCAAATCATTGATTGCCCGAATCAGCACGAACACGGCGAACGCCACGATGGCGAACGTGATCATGGTGTTGATGAACACGCCGTAGTTGAGCGTTACGGCGCCGGCCTTCTGCGCCGCTTCCACAGTGGCATACGGGCCCGTGACGCTGCCGGACTTCAATACGACGAACAGGTTGGAGAAATCGACGCGCCCGAGCAGCAGGCCGATCGGCGGCATGATGACGTCCGCAACGAGCGACTTCACGATGGCGCCGAAGGCGACACCGAGAATGATCCCGACGGCCATGTCTATCACATTTCCGCGCATTGCGAAGTCCTTGAAGTCCTTCAACATAATGGAACTCCCTTCTCCAGTACGGAAACCGCGAGCGGCGTCCGAATTTCGGGCGCCGCTGCGTCCATCAGATGATTCTGTGGTTCCTGTTACTCGTCGGCGGACGAACTACCCCATCGATTCCAGCGCCGGCCGAAAAACTTTG
>JBFKNN010000126.1:0-9524 GCA_041629335.1 Burkholderiales bacterium
AACCTCGCCGACTTCATCAAGGACACCCCCCAGGGCCGGGAGGCGGATGCCATCCTGCGCAAGTGCGTGCATTGCGGCTTCTGCACCGCAACCTGCCCCACCTACCAGCTGCTGGGCGACGAGCTCGACGGGCCGCGCGGCCGGATCTATCTCATCAAGCAGGCGCTCGAAGGCGCGCCGGTCAGCGCGAAGACCCAGCTCCACCTCGACCGGTGTCTCACCTGCCGCTCGTGCGAGACCACCTGTCCGTCGGGCGTGCAGTACGGGCGCCTCGTCGACATCGGCCGCAGCGTGGTTGCGCGGAAGGTCGGCCGCAGCCCCGCGGAAGCGCTTCGCCGCAAGGCGCTCGCGGCGGCGATCCCGCGCCCGGCGTTGTTCAATTCTCTCCTCGCGCTCGGACGCTTCGCGCGCATGCTGCTGCCGAACGCGCTGAAGGGCGCCGTGCCGGATCCCGCGCCTGGCGGCGTCTGGCCGCTTGGCGGCCAGCCGCGCCGCATGCTGGTGCTCGAGGGCTGCGTGCAGCCTGCGCTCTCGCCCGCCACCAATGCGGCAACAGCGCGCGTGCTCGACCGGCTCGGTATCTCGCTGGTGCGCGCGCCGACCGCCGGCTGCTGCGGCGCCGTCACTTTCCACCTCGACGCCCAGGACGAGGCGCGCGACTACATGCGCCGCAACATCGATGCGTGGTGGCCGTACATCGAGCAGGGCGCCGAGGCGATCGTCATTACCGCGACCGGCTGCGGCACCATGGTGGCGGAGTACGGCCATCTGCTCGCGCACGACACCAAGTATGCCGAAAGAGCAAAGCGCGTCTCCGAGCTCGCGCGCGACGTGAGCGCGGTGATCGCCGCCGAGAAGGAGCGCGTTCTCGAACTTACGAGCCACCAGCCCCCGGCCACGAGCCACCGGAGAATCGCATTCCACGCACCCTGCTCGCTGCAGCATGGACTGAAGTTGAAGGGCAGCGTCGAGGCGCTGCTTGCCGACCTCGGGTTCGAGCTGACCCACGTGCCCGATGCGCATCTTTGCTGCGGCTCAGCCGGTACCTACTCGATCCTGCAGCCGGAGCTCTCGCACCGGCTGCGGGCGAACAAGGTGGCCGCGCTGGGCAGCGGCAAGCCCGACGCGATCCTCACTGCCAACATCGGTTGCCAGATGCACCTGCAGGCCGCGACCCCGCTTCCCGTGCGGCACTGGATCGAAGCGCTCGACGAAGCGCTCCCCGCGCGCTGAATCCCGCAGGCGCCCTGCCACGCGGGGCTTGTACTTTTCCGCCGACAGGCGTACCCTCACTCGCGTGACTGAAGCGCGCGTACTTGCGCCGTCATCCGGGGCTTGTACTTTTGCCGACCGAGGCGTACCATCGCGCGCAGTACTGACATGTGAGGAGCTACGCGATGGTTGCACTCGCTTCGTCCGCCGCATCGGGAAACCTGGTGTTCTCGTACCGCCGAACGTCCTCCCACGCCCCGCAGCCGGCGCCCGTTGCCAAGGTATCGGTCCCCGTGTACGAGCAGGAGCTCTGGACGAGCCGCCAGCGCCAGGCGAGCCCGCTTCACGAAGTCTCCTACCGCGGTTGCTTCAAGCCCCAGCTGCCGGCCTATTTCATCGAGCGGCTGACCAAGCCGGGCGACAATGTCTACGACCCGTTCAGCGGCCGCGGCACGACCGCGATCGAGGCCGCGCTGCGCGGGCGCGACGTCACGGTGAACGACGTCAACCCGCTGTGCGCGATACTCACCCGGCCGCGGCTCGAGGTGCCGAGCCTGACCGAAATCGACGTGCGCCTGCGATCCCTGCGGCTCACGTCAAAGGCCCGCTCGGAAATCGACGTCTCGATGTTCTTTGACGCGGCCACCGAGATCGAGATCCTCAACCTGCGCGCCTATCTCCAGCGCCGTCGCGCCGACAGCACCGAGGACAGTATCGACCGCTGGATCCGCATGGTGGCGACGAACCGGCTCACGGGGCACTCGCCCGGATTCTTCTCCGTCTACACGCTTCCGCCCAATCAGGCGGTGTCCCCCGAGAACCAGGTCAAGATCAACGAAAAGCTGAAGCAGGCGCCGCAGTACCGCGACGTTCGCGCGCTGATCCTGCGAAAGTCGATGCAGCTCCAGAGCGAGCTCAACGCGGCGGCCCGCTGGCGTCTGCATCAGGCGGCAGCCCGTGCGCGCTTCTTGCAGGACGACGCCGCCGCCACACCCGGTATCCCGGGCAGCAGCGTCCAGTTGACGGTGACCTCGCCGCCCTTTCTCAACGTCGTGCAGTACGCGCGCGACAACTGGCTGCGCTGCTGGTTCAACCACCTGGACGCCGAGTCGATCGGGCGGCACATCACGATGAGCGCCACGGTCGAGGAATGGGCGGAGACGATGCTGCGCGTCTTCGCGGAGCTCTACCGCATCACCCGCCCCGGCGGCTGGGTGGCGTTCGAGGTCGGCGAAGTGAAGCGCGGCGCGGTCCGGCTCGAGGAGGTCGTGGTACCGCTCGGGGTCGCCGTCGGCTTCAAATGCGACGCGGTGCTGATCAACGCCCAGCGCTTCACCAAGACCGCGAACATCTGGGGCATCAGCAATAACCGGCTCGGCACCAATTCGAACCGCATCGCGGTGTTCCGCAAGCCCGCGTGAGCGCCCCGGTGCAGGCTCCGTGACGAAGTTCACGCACGGGCATGGACGAATAGGGGGCGAGCGTGACGCAGTTCGCAGCGCGCGGGCGCCGGCCGCGGCTACCATGCTTTCAACCTCATGAGAGAGGGGATGCCGGCGCAGGGAAGAAAATGAAGGCCTCCAGCATCGCGCGTCAACTGCAATCTTTCGCCCGCGGCCAGACCATATTCAGTCAAGGCGACGCGGGCGAAGTCATGTACGTCGTCGTCGAGGGGCAGGTGAAGCTGTTCGTGGACAACGAGGTGGTGGAGCGCGTCGGGCCCGACGGCGTTCTGGGGGAACTCGCCCTGATCGACGCCGCACCGCGCAGCGCCACCGCCATCGCCGACACCGACTGCAAGCTGATGCCCATCAACCGGAAGAAATTCATCCTGCTGGTCCAGGACCGGCCCGATTTCGCGCTGCACATCATGCGCATCATGGCCGGGCGCCTGCGCCACATGGACCACCGCATGCAGCGCGCCGCCCTGATCTAGGCCGCGCGGATTCCCCCATTCGTTTGCGCCGCGAGTTCCGCGGCTCTGACCCGTCTAAGTCTTCTGATAGGTGCCGATCAGCTCGGCCTGCGCAATGACATGCCCGCGCATCGCCTGCTCCAGATCGCTCTTGCCGGGCTGCTCGAGGTCGGGCAGCTCGGTGTCCAGCGCATAGAGCTTGTGGAAATATCGATGGCGCCCGGTCGGCGGGCACGGTCCTCCGTAGCCCACGCGTTTCCAGTCGTTCAGTCCCTGCAGCGTGCCGGCGGGCAGCTCGTCGGCCGCGATCGCTTCCTTTAACCCGCCGGACGCCGGCGGGATGTTGTAGAGCAGCCAGTGAACCCACGTCATCTTGGGCGCCTTGGGATCGGGCGCGTCCGGGTCGTCGACGATCAGGACCAGGCACTTCACTCCCGCCGGGACGCCGCTCCAGCGGAGCGGAACGGACACGTCGTCACCCTGGCAAGTGTACTTGCGCGGAATCTCGCCGTTGTGGACGAACGCTTCCGAGGTCAGCTCGAGGCTCATGGTTCTTCCCTCCTATAGCCAGTCGGCGCGCTTGAGCCGGCGGTACAGGATCAGGCACGCGACAGCGGTGATCGCGACGACGATCGGGTAGCCGTACTGCCAGTGCAGCTCGGGCATCTGCTCGAAATTCATGCCGTAGACGCTGGCCACCACCGTTGGCACCGCCAGAATCGCACCCCATCCCGCCAGCCGCTTGACGACATCATTCTGCGCTACCGAGATGAGAGACAGGTTCACGTGCAAAGCAGTAGTGAGCATCTCGCGGATGTTCTCCGTGGCGTCGTTGATGCGCTGCACGTGGTCGTGCACATCGCGGAAGTACGGCCGGATGTCATCCGCGATCGATATCGGGGAGTTCCGCATGAGCTGGTCGCAGACTTCGAGCAGCGGGAACAACGCGCGCCGCATTGCCGTCACCCGGCGCTTGAGCTGATAGAGCCGCTCCGTCGTCCGGCGCCGGTACGACGCCCTGAAGATCTGGTCCTCGACCGTCTCCAGCTCGTCCTCGAGGGCGTCGACGATCGGCATGTAATGATCGACCACGAAATCCAGAATCGCGTAGAGCACGAACCCGGGGCCCTTGGCAAGAAGATCGGGCATGTGCTCGCAGCGCTCGCGCACCGCCGCATAGGAAGCCGAGGCGCCGTGGCGGATCGAAATCACGTAACGTGGCCCGATGAAGAGATGCGTCTCGCCGAAGTGCACGTCGCCGTCGATCAGCTGCGCGGTATGCAGGGCGACGAACAGGCTGTCGCCGTAGACCTCGAGCTTGGGGCGCTGGTGCGCGCGGTGCGCGTCCTCCGCCGCGAGATCGTGCAGGCTGAACTCCTCCTGCACCTGCTTCATCAGCTTCTCGTCCGGCTCGTGCAGCCCGAGCCACACGAAGGTGTCCTGCTCCTCGAGCGCGTCGCTGATCTCGTCGATCCGGATGTCGCGCAGGCGCCTGCCGCCGGCATAGACGGCACAATTGACGATCATCTCGCGCCGGCTCATCGCGCTCGACGCGTGCTTCGTGATGGGAACACGCGCCTAGTATACCCAACTGCCGCAATGCGGCGGCGCGGGCAGCCTGCCGCTACCGGCTCGTCACCATCCGTTTCTCGGCGGTCTCGATTACGACCGGCGCGTCGAAGTCCTGGCGCGTCATCGGCGCGCTTTCCCAGCGCCGCGAGGTCTCGCCGTCCCAGTCCGAATCGAAGAACTTGTCCGCGTCCGCCTTGCTCTTCCACAGGTAGATCTCGACCCCCGGTTTCAGCTCGGGCGCCAGGCCGTAGTAACACCGGATCAACTCGGGCACGTCCTGATAATCCGCTGCGGACCCCTCGATCGGAATCATCAGGTCATTGCGGTTCTTGCCTTCCATCACCTCGAATGTCCAGATTACGATATGCATGGCATTCTCCCGTCCCCTTCCATGCGAGTGCGCGTCCGCTGCCAGCGGGCCAATTCCATCATAACGCCACACCACCGGCAAAATTGATCCAGATCAACGCCGAAAACCAGGCGTCCGGCCGCAGCGCGCGTGCTGGAGACGCCGGCCGGACCTATGGGCTAGAATAAGCACCTGCCGGATAGCCATCGCAACAGGTTCCCCGTGCCCATCAATCGCGACAAACTCATCAACTGGGACATTCCGGAAGTCGAGCAGCGCCTCACCAAGCGCGACGTGATGCTGTACGCGCTCGGCATCGGCCTGGGCGCCGACCCGATGGATGTCGATCAGCTCAAGTTCGTCTACGAGGAGAATCTCCAGGCCCTGCCGTCGATGGCGGTGATCCTCGGTTATCCGGGGCCGTGGCACGCGCACCCCGACCTCGGCATCACGCGCGCCCAGGTGGTGCACGGCGAGCAGGGATTCATGATCCACCGCCCGCTGCCGGTAGAGGGCGCCGTGCTCGGCAAGACGCGCGTCAGCGATGTCATCGACAAGGGCAAGGACAAAGGTGCGCTGATCCTCACCGAGTGCAAGGTGCGGGACAAGGCCTCGGGCGAGACGATTTGCACGCTTACCTCGACCACCTTCTGCCGCGCCGACGGCGGCTTCGGCGGCTCAGGCGAGTCGGCGAAGAAGCCCCATCCGATTCCTGACTCGGCGCCGCAGCACACCTGCGACCTGGCGACGATGCCGCAGTCGGCGCTGATCTACCGGCTGTCGGGCGACTACAATCCGCTGCACGCCGATCCCGCTTACGCCAAGAACGCCGGCTTCAAGATGCCGATCCTGCACGGCCGCTGCACATTCGGCATCGTCGGTCATGCCCTGCTCAAGACCTGCTGCGGCTACGACCCGGCGCGCCTCAAGAGCATGGACGCGCGCTTCTCGGCGCCGGTGTTCCCCGGTGAGACGATCCGCACGGAGATGTGGGTCGACAAGACGACCGTGAGCTTCCGCGCAACGGTCCCGGCGCGCGGGGTCACCGTGCTCGACAACGGCCGCGCAACGATCGCTGCCTGAACCGCGTGAATCGTGATTCGTGAGCCGACTGAAGCTCGCGAGAGCCAGCTTGAGCACGCTTGGTTCAGTCGGCTCACGGCTCACTGATCACTAATCACGCCTTTTCCGAGAAGACCGCGAGATTCCACCGCGGCAGCCACAGGGAGATGCCATGACGCAAGGCAAGATCGTCGACGGCAAGGTCGCCGTCGTAACCGGCGCCGGCCGCGGCATCGGCCGCGCCATCGCTCTCGCACTGGCGGCCGAGGGGGCGAAAGTCGTGGTCAACGACATCGGCGTATCGCTCACCGGCGAAGGCGGCGACCCCGGGCCGGCGCAGGAGGTGGTGGACGCCATCAAGAAAGCCGGCGGCGAAGCGGTAGCAAACACCGACAGCGTTGCCGAGTTCGTTGCGGCGGCGAAAATCGTCCAGTGCGCGCTCGACACCTTCGGCCGCATCGACTGCGTGGTCAACAACGCCGGCATCCTGCGCGACGTGATCTTCCACAAGATGACCGAGGACGACTGGGACTCGGTGCTGAACGTGATGCTGAAGGGCGCGTTCAACATGTGCCGCAACGCGGCCGACCATTACCGCAAGCAGGAGTCCGGCAGCTTCGTGCACATGACCTCGACCTCGGGCCTGATCGGCGCCATGGGTCAGGCCAACTACGGCGCGGCAAAGCTCGGCATCGTCGGGTTGTCCAAGAACATCGCGGTCGACATGCAGCGCTTCAACGTGCGCTCGAACTGCATCGCGCCAGTGGCGTGGACGCGGATGACCGCGTCGATCCCGCCCAAGGACCCGGCGGCGAAGAAGCGCATCGAGCAGCGCATGCAGATCACGGCCGAGCACAATGCCCCGCTGGCGGTGTTCCTCGCGAGCGACGCGGCGCGCGAGGTCACCGGACAGATCTTCTCGGTGCGCAAGAACGAGATCTTCCTCATGAGCCAGTCGCGGCCCTTGCGCAGCATCCACCGCTCCGACGGCTGGACGCCGCGCGCCTGCGCCGAGCACATGCTGCCGGCGCTGAAGACGAGCTTTTATCCGCTCGACCGCACGGCGGACGTGTTCTCCTGGGATTCCATTTAAGCATCGGTAACGGCAAGCAAGCAGCAGTAAGCGGGAGCGCGGACACCGCCAACCGTTAACCGCCAACCGCCTACTGCTCACCCGGCCAATATGACCGTCAGACTCGAAACCGACAACGGCGTTGCCACCCTCACCCTCGACCGCCCCGAGAAGCTGAACGCCATGTCAGATGCGATGTGGAACGCGCTCCATGAGCATCTGTGCGCGATCGCGGGCGACGAGAGCGTGCGCGCGGTGATCCTCACCGGCGCCGGCCGCGCTTTCTGCTCCGGCGGCGACATCGACAACATGGCGAAGTCCACCATCGTCACCGGCCGCGCCCGCTCGAAGAACCGGCACCGCGTGATCACCGCGCTCTACTCGCTCGAGAAGCCGGTCGTCGCCGCGGTGCGCGGGCCGGTCTACGGCATCGGCAACGGACTCGCGCTCGCCTGCGACCTCGTCATCGCCTCCGACACCGCCAAGTTCTCCATGGCCTTCAAGAAAGTCGGCGTGGTTCCGGACGGCGGCGCGCTGTTCTTCCTGACGCAGCTCCTCGGCATCGCGAAGGCCAAGGAGCTCGTCTACACCGCGCGCCCGATCGCCGCGCAGGAGGCGCGCGACCTGGGGCTCGTGATGCGCGTCGTGCCGGACGACCGGCTCGAGGCCGAAGCGCGCGCGCTGGCACAGGAACTCGCGTCCTCCGCCACCTACGCGCTGGCGCTCGCCAAGAAGATGTTTCATGCGATGGCGGTGCCGAGCCTCGAGCAACTGCTGGAGATGGAGACGCTCGCCTCGGGTATCGCGCGGCTCACGCACGACCACAAGGAAGGCGTGGCGGCGTTCAAGGAGAAGCGCCCGCCCCGCTTCCTCGGAAAGTAGCGCCAGCGCGTGGCCGCATCTCCGGCGATCAGCGACGGCGCATGGCTCGGCGGGCTGTGCGCCGCGCGTTTGTGCTTCGCGCTGATCTTCACCGCCTACGCGGCGGCAATCCCGCTGCTCGCGCCTGCCTGGAACATGAGCGCGGGCGAAGCCGGTCTCATCCAATCGGCGTGGCACGCGGGCTACCTGGTATCGCTCTTCGCCATCGGCTTTCTCTCGGATCATTACGGCGCCAAGCGCGTGTTCATCGTCTCGGGCGTGGCCTCGAGCGTGAGCGCGCTCGCGTTCGCGCTGTTTGCCGACGGCTTCGCCTCCGCCGCGCTCCTCTACGGGCTCACCGGGCTGCTCTCCGGCGGCTCGTACACGCCGGGCCTCACCCTGATCGCCGAGCGCTTCGTCTCGGCGCGCCGCGGCCGCGCGATGGGTTTCTATCTCGCCGCCGCGTCGCTCGGCTATGCGGTGGCGATGGTGGTGACCGGCGCGCTCGTGCCGTACATCGGCTGGCGCGGCGCTTTCATCGTCAATGCGAGCGGCCCGCTCGCGGGCACGCTGCTCGCCCTCTACATGCTGCGCGGCACGCCCAACGTCGTGCATCCGGCAACGACGGGCGAGGCCGCGCTCGCGCCGATTCCCGCGGTGCTGAAGAACAAGCCGGCGATGCTCGCCATCGGCGCCTACACCGCCCACTCGTGGGAACTGCTCGGCATGAAAGCGTGGCTGCCCGCGTTCTTCGCCGCCTCCGCGTACCTTGCCGGCAGCAGCGCCACCGAGGCGGCGAGCCTGGGCGCCGCGCTCACCGCGATCGCCTATCTCGGCAGCATGGCCGGCAGCATCGTCGGCGGCGCCGTTTCCGACCACAAGGGACGCACCTGGACCATGCTCGTCATGGCCGGCGCGAGCGCCGTGTGCTCGTTCGCGTTCGGCTGGATGGTCGCGGCACCGCTCTGGATCCTGGTTGCCATCGCGGCGTTCTACAGCTTCGCCGCGATCGGCGACTCGTCGGTGTATTCCACGGTGATCACCGAGCTCGTGCCCCCGCGCTTCATCGGCGCCGCCTACTCGGTGCGCTCGGTGCTCGGCTTCGGCGCCGGCGCGCTCGCGCCGTGGGTGTTCGGGCTCACGCTCGATGCGACGCGCGCGGTCGAGGCCTCGCCAATGTGGACGTGGGGGCTTGCCTTCGTGTCGCTCGGCGCCGGCGCGCTGCTCGGACCGCTCGCGACCTGGCGCCTGCGGCACCTGCCCGAGGCCACCCGCATGGCCGGGGGGCTGCGCTAATCCGCGCCGCGCCGCCCACATCCACGATGTGGCCCCTCGCGCCTGCCGGCGCGCGGCGCACGGTAGAATCGACGGGCTTCCCCATCCACGATTCGATCCTTCATGCCTGACGTACGGGAACGCACCCGCAGCGGGGCGACCGCCAGCTTTTCCCGCTTTCTCGCGCCGCGCGGCGTCGCAGTAGT
>JBFKNN010000127.1:0-9455 GCA_041629335.1 Burkholderiales bacterium
TCAACAAGATTCACACCGAGGTCCTGAACCTCGTGAAGTCGCCCAAGTTCATCGAGACCATGCGCAACAACGGCTCCGAGGCCGTGACTAGCACGCCCGAAGAGTTCCGTCAGTTCATGCTGAACGACATGAAGAAATGGGCGGACGTGGTGAAGCGCGCCGGCATTCAAGTGCGGTGACCGCGATGCGGCGTTGTCCATGACCGATGGTGTGTCGCGGCGATGGTCTGCTGAAACACAGGATCAAAAACGGAAAAGGGGCGGAGTGATCCGTCCCTTTTTTACGAAAATTCGCCGGCTATTCGGTTAGCTATCCGCGCCTGTTCGGGGTCGGACCAACGCGAGCGGCTCTACTGGAGCGCGCATTCGGGAACTCCCCCGTTCCCCGCGCGTTCATACTCTTTGTAACTTGTGCAAGTCCCGTTCATAGGGACGTTCCATCCTTCCTTCCTATCAACCGCTCAACTCCAGGAGGAGGCAGATATGACAATCGCGAATGTTTGCAAAAGGCTGGCTACCGCGGCCGCGGTCACTGTGTCCGTGCTGCTGGCGCCTGTGGCAAGCGCCGAGTTTCCGGAGAAGGGGGTGACGCTGATCGTCGCCTACGGTGCGGGAGGCGGCACGGATGTGACCGCTCGCCTGCTCGCCAAGGATCTGGAGGAGACGCTTGGCCAGCCGGTGACCGTACAGAACATCACGGGCGGCGGCGGCTGGAACGGCTGGGGCTCCATCGCGGCCGCCAATCCGGATGGCTACACCATCGGCTACATCAACATCCCGAACATGTATGCCGGCTACCTCAATCCCAAGATCGGCCGCAAGGAGACCCTCGACAGCTTCACGACGCTGATGAACCACGTCACCGACTATTGCGTCTGGGCGGTGAAAGCGGACAGCCCCTACAAGAGCGTGAAAGACGTCGTCAACGCGGCGAAGAAGAACCCCGGGACCATCAGCGCGACGGCGCACGGGTTCGGCAACGACGATCACCTTGCGATCCTGGCGATGCAGGATGCGGCCGGCGTGAAGTTCAAGGTCGTGCACAACAAGAGCACGGCCCAGTCCAAGGCGCAGGTGCTCGGCGGCCACGTCGACGTGCTGGGCGGCAACGTGAGCGAGGTCGCGAACGAGGTGAAGGAGGGCAAGCTGCGTGTGCTGGGCGTGATGGCGCCGAAGCGCTCCCAGTTCCTGCCCGGCGTGCCGACCTTCAAGGAGCAGGGATTCAACCAGGAGTGGTCGGTGTCGCGCGGCATCGCCGCCCCCGCGGGGCTGCCGGAAGACGTCAAGGCGAAGCTCCTCGCCGCGCTCGAGAAGACGATCAGCTCGCAGGGGCACCGCGCGAAGGCCGAGAAGCTCAGCCTCGCGCCCGAGATCGTCAAGGGCGAGGCTTACGGGAAGTTCCTGAAAGCGACCGAGCAGGACATCGAGAAGCTGATGGGCTGGTAGCCGGCCCGGCGCGGCGCGTCGGCTGCGGCGCGGGTGAATTCCGCGCCGCTCTCTCTCGCCCCCGACGCTGAGCTCGTTGGCCGCAGATTCCCGTGCTCTGGATCAACCGCATCGTGGGGGCCGCGATCATCGTCGCGGCCTTCCCGCTATGGCAGCTCGCCGCGGCATTCCCCGCGGAGGCGCGCCAGTTCCCGCGCTTCACGCTCGCCGCGATCGTCGTGCTCGCGGCGATCATGATCGCGAGGAGTTTCGTCGCGTCGGTGGAGCCGGTGCGCGACGGTGAGGGCGCGCGCACGACGGTCTCGCTGGTTCGGCCGCTGGCGGTCTTCGCGCTCGTCGTGCTCGCCGTCGTTGCGATGCGCTTCGTCGGCTTCTTCCCGGCGATGGCAGTGCTGGCGCTCCTCTTCATGCCGCTGCTCCAGGTTGGGAACCGGGCGGCCTACGGGCTCGCGTGCGCGAGCCTGCTCGTCTTCATCTACGTGCTCTTCGTCGCCTTCCTCGGCGTGCCGCTCACCGCCTCGCGGTATCTCACCTTCTGAGCATGGAAGCGCTCGCCATCCTCGCCGAAGCGCTCACGCTGGGGAATTTGCTCGCGATCCTCGTCGGCGTAGTCGGCGGGCTGTGCATCGGGTCGCTGCCGGGACTCACCGCCAATCTCGGCGTGGCGCTGCTCCTGCCGGTGACGTTCAAGATGGATGTCACCGCGGCGCTGCTCATGCTGATGAGCCTCTACACCGCGGCCATCTACGGCGGCTCCTTCTCGGCCATCCTGCTGCATACGCCGGGCACTTCCGCCTCGGCGGCGACCGCCATCGACGGCTTTGCGTTGACGCGCAAGGGCGAGTTCAACAAGGCGATCCGGGTCTCGACCTTCGCCTCGGTCTCGGGCGGCATCGCGAGCGGGCTCGCGCTGCTCATGATCGCGCCGCCGCTCTCGCTCCTGTCGCTCAAGTTCGGCCCGGCGGAGTATTTCATGCTGGCGGTGTTCGGGCTCACGGTCATCGCCACGCTCGCGAGCGGCAACCTGGTGAAGGGGCTCATCTCCGGCGTGGCGGGGCTCTTCCTCAGCACGGTGGGGCTCGACCTCGATTCGGGCGTGCCGCGCTACGACTTCGGCTCGACCGAGGTGCACGGCGGCATCGGCTTCGTGCCGGCGGTGATCGGGCTCTTCTCGCTCTCGCAGGCGCTGTTGATGTGCGAGGAGGCGCGCCGCTCGATCCAGCTGACCGAGGTCATCAAGGGCGTGTGGCGTTATCTGCCCACGCGCGACGAGATCCGGCGCATCCGCATGACGGTTGGCCGCTCGTCGTTGATCGGCATCGTCGTCGGCATCCTGCCCGGGGCCGGCGGCGACATCGGCTCGTGGGTTGCCTACAACGAAGCCAAGCGCTTCGCGCGCAACGATCCGGAATTCGGCAAGGGATCGATCCTCGGCGTGGCCGCCTCCGAGAGCGCCAACAACGCCACGACCGGCAGCGCGCTGATCCCGCTGCTGACGCTCGGCATTCCCGGCAGCGCCACCGCGGCGGTGCTGCTGGGCGCGCTCATCATCCACGGCCTGCTGCCGGGCCGCACGCTCTTCACCCAGCACGCGGACGTGACCTACACGGTGATCACCGGGTTCCTGCTCGCCAACCTGCTGATGGGCGTGATCGGCATGACGGTCGGCCGCTACATGAACCGGCTCACACGCCTGCCCAACAGCATCCTCATCCCGGGCATCGTGATGCTGTCCATCGTCGGCTCATACTCGCTCGGCAACAACCTGTTCGACGTCTACACCATGCTCGCCTTCGGCGTCATCGGCTACTTGATGCGCAAGGGCGGGTTCGCGCCGGCGCCGATGGTGCTGGGCTTGATCCTCGGCCCGATCGCCGAGACGGGCTTCCGCCAGTCGGCGGTGCTGGCAAAGGGGCCGCTGCTGCTGCACATCCTCGGCAGCCCGATCTCGTTGGTGCTCTTCGCGCTCACGATGCTCTCGATCGCGAGCGCGGCATACTTGGAGCTCAAGCGGATCAAGCATCGTGGGGCGCGCTAAAGCCGCGCCCTACGGTGTTACGGCTCTTGCCTCATGTCCTTGCCGGCGCTTCGACGGCATCTCTGTTCTCGGGCGAGCGCGCGCACTGCCCGCGGTCGAAGTTCGGTTCGGCCTGCTCGCGCACGATCTTGCTCAACGGGTCGGCGCCGCGGACGTACTTGCCGTCTATCCAGGTCTGCGGGTCCGTGATCGGCGTCTTGGGCCCGACGATGGGCTTCACGCCCGCCAGCATCTCGTAGAGGCCGCGCGGCTCCTTGACGACATCGTGGTAGGTGAACTTAATGCCAATGGGTCAGACTCGATTGATTCCTGCGCGGTTAGCATCTGACACGTAGCAAAACGGGTCAATCCGTTCTGATTCAGTTCGATCGCGGCGAATCGAGTTCTGAACGCGTTACGGGTTCACGACATGCTCGGGCCGGCCCTCGATCCAGGCGATGATGTTGTCGACCGGCATCTTGCGCGAGCGCAGGTTCGACTCGATCGTCGTGCCGCCCATGTGCGGCGTGATCACGACATTGTCCAGCTTGGCGAACGGATTCTTGTCCAGCGGCAGCGGCTCCACGGTATGCGTGTCCAGGGCCGCGCCGGCGATCCGGCCGCTCTTCAGCGCCGCCACCAGGTCGTCCTGGTTGATGATTGCGGCGCGCGCGGTGTTGACGAGCACCGCCGTCTTCTTCATCAGCTCGAACTCGCGGCGGCCGACGCTGCCGCGCACCTCAGGGGAATTGCGCAGGTGCAGCGAGACCGCGTCGGCGCGCCGGAACACCTCGTCGCGCTCGACCAGTTCGACACCCAGGCGCTCGGCGCGCTTCGGGTCGTTCGTCGGGCTCCACGCGACGACGTTCATGCCGATGCCGCGCCCGAGGCGCGCGGTCTCCGCGCCGATCGCCCCCAGGCCCAGCAGCCCCAGCGTCTTGCCCTTGATCTCGTGCGCCGTGGGCGGATGTTTCCACTGGCCCTGGCGCAGCCAGCGATCACCGGCGGGAATATTGCGCCAGACGCCGATCAGCAAGCCGATGCAGAGCTCCGCCACCGCGACATGATTGATCGCCGGGGTGTTGGTGACGATAATGCCGCGCCGGCGGGCTTCGACGAGATCCACATTGTCCGTGCCGGTGCCGAGGATCGACACGATCCCCAGGTGCGGCGCGTGATCGAAGGCTTCCTTGTCGAACATGGAGTAGGCGCGAACGTTGATCACCGCCTGCGCCTCGGCGATGCGCTTGAAGAATTCGGCACGGTCAGGGTATCGAGTGCTGTGGCAGACCACCTCGCCATATTGCGCAAGCCGCGCGAGCTGCGGGTGCTGCAGTCCGCCGTAGGCGACGGGATAGTCGTCCGGGACCACGGTCCTGACCGGCTGCTGCCGGGTTTTCGCCATGATTGTTGCTCCTTGTTCTTGTGACCAGGAGTAATCGAATATCAGTCTGGTCAGAAAATGTAAAGTGCAGGGCCAGGCTCCGAACTTCATTTGTCAGGATTCAAGACCTGGCCTCGTAATGCAGTCGGTGCGCTATGCTACGCCGGTCGGGCGGTCTTCACGGGCCCCGGGGTGCCCATGACGCTCATCCCGCAAAGGAGAACCATGGCAAGACTCGAATCGATCACCGGCAAGAATCAGGTACCCGCGGAGCATCACGCAGTCTTCGACGCGATCGTGGAGAGCCGCGGGGCGGTGCACGGGCCGTTCACGATGCTCATGCACTGTCCGCCGCTGGCCGAGCACGTCATGCGCCTGGGCGCGTACGTGCGCTTCCAAGGCAAGCTCGACATGCGTGCGCGCGTGCTCGCCGCGATGGCCGTTGCGCGGGAGTTCGACGTGGTCTACGTGTGGGGCGCCCAGACCGGCCAGGCGCGCAAGCTGGGCGTGCCGGAGACGACCATCGCCGCAATCCGCGAGCGGCACTCGCGGGGGCTTCCGCCGGAGGACGCGCAGATCGTCGACTTCACGCGCGATCTCCTCCGCAAGCACCGGGTCGACGCCGCAGCCGTGAAAGCGCTGCAGCAGCGATTCGGCGACGAGCAATTCATCGAGCTCACCGGCACGATCGGCTACTACGGCATGCTGGCGATGACCGCGAATGCCTGTGAGCTGGAGGCGTCTCCCGGGGCGGACGTGTTGCGCCCCTGAGTTGCGCGGAAGGGCTTTACCGCGCGGAGAAACAGTAGGGTGCGGCTTTAGCGCACCGCGCACTACAAACCCGTTTCGCGTCTGCGTGTTATGGTGCGCTGAAGCCGCACCCTACGCGCCGGTCACCGCTAATCGAGTGGTGCGCTGAAGCCGCACCCTACGCGCCGGTCACCGCTAATCGAGTGGTGCGCTGAAGCCGCACCCTACCCGCCGCTCACGGTGTTATTCCATCCGCCGTTCGCCATGCCTTGTGCTCACCAGTCTAATTTCGACTTTCGCCTTCCCGGCCGGTAAGCTATTTGGCCTGACTCCTTTTGCCGATGAATACGCGCATCAAACACGATACCCCGGCCCCGATCGAGGACTACGCGCTGCTCGGCGACATGCGCACCGCGGCCCTGGTCGATCGCAACGGCTCGGTCGACTGGATGTGCCTGCCGCGCTTCGACACCCCGTCCTGCTTCGCCGCGCTGCTCGGCCGCGCCGATCACGGACACTGGCTCCTGCGCCCGGCGGGCGAATCGAAGCGCATCGAGCGCCGCTATAGCGACGGCACGCTGGTGCTCGAGACCACACACCACGCCGAAGAGGGATCGGTACGCCTGATCGAATTCATGGCGCTCGATGCCGGCACGCCGCAGCTCGTGCGCATCGTCGAAGGGCTCGAGGGCGAAGTGCCGATGTGGATGCAGCTCGTCGTGCGCTTCGACTTCGGTGCGGTCGTCCCCTGGGCGCGCCGCACCGACGACGGCACGCTTTTCATCGGCGGGCCGGACGCGCTGCGGCTGCGGACGCCGGTGCGCGTCCACGGCGAGGATTTCACCTCGGTCGCCGAGTTCCGTGTGCGCCGCGGCGAGCGCATCCCGTTCGTGCTCTCGTTTCATCCATCGCACGAGCCCACGGCGCCCGCCCGCGACGCCGAGGAAATGCTCGCGCACACTGCACGCGCTTGGCAGTCCTGGTCGCAGCAGTGCACCTATCAGGGCCCCTGGCGCGACATGGTCCTGCGCTCGCTCATCACGCTGAAGGCGCTGATCTACGCGCCCACCGGCGGCATCATCGCCGCGCCGACGACGTCCCTGCCCGAAGCGCTCGGCGGGGTGCGCAACTGGGATTACCGGTTCTGCTGGCTGCGCGACGCGGCCTATGCGCTCTATGCGCTGCTCATGACCGGATACCGCGACGAGGCGGTGGCATGGCGCGACTGGCTGCTGCGCGCCGCCGCGGGCCGGCCGCAGGACCTGCAGATCGTCTACGGCGTGCGCGGCGATCGCAGGCTGCTCGAGCGCGAGCTGCCCTGGCTGCCGGGCTACCAGGGCGCGGCGCCGGTGCGCATCGGCAATGGCGCGGCGCGCCAGTTTCAGCTCGATGTTTACGGGGAAGTGATGGACGTGCTCGGCCTCGGCGGCGATTTCGGCATCGACCATGACGACGATGCCTGGCAGCTGCAGAAGGTGTTGATGGATTTCCTCGAATCGAACTGGGAGAAGCCCGACGAGGGAATCTGGGAGGTGCGCGGCGGGCAGCAGCAGTTCACGCATTCGAAGGTGATGGCCTGGCGCGCATTCGATCGAGCGGTCAAAAGCGTCGAGCGCCTCGGGCTGGAAGGTCCGGTTGCGCGCTGGCGCGCGCTGCGGGAACGGATTCACACCGACGTCTGCAGCAAAGGCTTTGACGCGAAGCGCAATACCTTCGTGCAGTACTATGGCAGCCAGGCGCTCGATGCGAGCCTGCTCATCATTCCGCTGGTCGGCTTCCTGCCCGCAACCGATCCGCGCATGGTCGGCACGGTCGCCGCGATCGAGCGCGAACTGATGAGCGGCGGCCTGGTGTATCGCTACGCGACCGCCGGCAGCCACGCCGACGGCCTGCCGCCGGGCGAGGGCAGTTTCCTGCCGCTGAGTTTCCTCTACGTCAATAACCTAGCGCGGCAGGGCCGCAAGACCGAGGCGGTCGCCTGCTTCGAGCGCCTGCTCGGCCTTGCGAACGACGTTGGCCTGCTCTCGGAAGAGTACGAGCCCGCGCTCGGGCGCATGCTCGGAAACTTTCCCCAGGCCCTCACGCACGTCGGCCTGGTGAACAGCGCGATCGAGCTCTCCGGGGGCGGCGCCCCCGCGGCGCGACGAGTCTTCGCGTGATATGGGACGGAGCACAACTTGTCTGAAGGAGGAAGGAGGAAGGAGGAAGGAGGAAGGAGGAAGGAGGAAGGAGGTGCGCCAAGAGAACATGGGTAACCGGCCTTGGCTTTAGCTGTCGACTTTCGCCTTCGCGGCCCAATCCGGGCCGCACCGCCGCAACCCGCTGATCTGACGAAAAATTGGTTCCGAAGCGGCGTGTTTCTAGCGCTTAAGAGCGCCCTCTTTTTGGCGGCAAGAAGCGCGCCCTGAGAAGGTGCATGGGACCGGCTCCCCCCGCCCCGGTTGATTTAGCCCCGTATCCATATTGCGGAATCCATACGGCCCGGTAGGATAGCCGAGCCGCGAAGATCGCAGCATCCAGGCCAGGCGATCCTTGCAAGCAATTCGTGTATGAAACGCGAACTTCACCAAAGGAGGATGTCCATGCAAGTCAGGATCGCTTTAGCGTTAGCAGCAGCGTTATGCGTGCCGCAGGCCGCGGCGCAAACCGCCGCCGGCAAGACCTGGCCGGAGCGGCCGGTTCGCATCGTTGTGCCGTTCCCGCCGGGGGGCTCTTCGGATTTCGCCGCCCGGATTCTGAGCCAGCACCTGACGAAGGCGATCAAGCAGACGATCGTCATCGACAACCGCGGCGGCGCGGGCGGCAACATCGGCAGCGAGATCGTTGCCAGGGCCGCGCCGGACGGACACACGTTCCTGATCACGGCCGAAGGTCCCATCACCATCAGCCCGAGCCTCTATCAGAAGCTGGGATACCTGCCGAGCCGCGATCTCGTTGCCATCACGCCGGTCATCACCTACTCCAACGTGGTGGTGGTGCATCCTTCCGTGCGTGCGAACACCATGCAGGAGTTCATCGCGCTCGCAAAAGAGCAGCCGAAGAAGGTGACCTATGCGCATCCCGGCATCGGCACGAACGTGCACCTCGCCTCCGAGCTCTTGAAACTCATGACCAAGACGGACATTGTCGGCGCGTCATACAAGGGCGGCGGACCGGCGGTTGCGAGCGTCGTCGCCAACGAGACGCAGATCTCGCTCGCCACGGCGCCCTCGGCGATGCCCCACGTGAAAGGCGGCAGGCTGCGCGCGCTCGCCGTCACCACGGCCAAGCGCTCTACGGTGATGCCGGAGCTGCCGACCATCGCTGAATCCGGCGTGCCCGGCTACGCGGTGGAGGGCTCGGTCCTGTTGCTTGCCCCGGCCAAAACGCCGTCGCACATCATCGCGCGCATGCACGAAGAGTCGGCGAAGATCCTCAAGATGCCGGAAGTCAGGGAAGCCGTCGCCGTGGGCGGGTCCGAACCCGGCGGCGCGAGCCCGGCCGAGACGCAGAAGCTCGTTCGCGACGAGAGCGCGATGTGGGACAAGCTGATCAAGACGCTGGGGGTGAAGCTCGACTGAGGGCAAGGAGGAATGAGGAAGGCGGAAGGCGGAAGGCGGAAGGCGGAAGGAGGAAGGCGGAAGGAGGAAGGAGGAAGGAGGAAGGAGGAAGGAGGGAGGAGGAAGGCGAAAAGGACCGCGCAATAAGCGATAACGCTCTTGTTGCGGACTCCGTCGAGCCTACCGGTCACCGCTCACCGTTTTTCCCTTCCGTCTTTCGCCGTCAAGGGTTACCTTTGGAGGCGGAGCCCAGATGATGATGCATAGAGACAACTGGGCTCCGTCCCTGAGGTTTCCCCGCATTTTGTCGTTGTACTTCA
>JBFKNN010000128.1:0-9432 GCA_041629335.1 Burkholderiales bacterium
CAGGTTGCCGCCCGCCACGCGAACATTGATCTGGGCTGAGGTTTGTCCCGGGTTGAAATGAATCGAACCGCTGGGGAAGACGCCGCCGACGAAATCGGCGCCGATGGTATTTGACGTGTTGCTGGCCTGCCAGGGAACGTCGAGCGCCGCGGAAGTATCGCCGCTGCGAATTACATTGACAGCGTAAGTGGTGGCCGTACCTATGGCGCCCTGGTAGTTCCGTGGCGGTACCGCCAGAACGGAGTACGTCGTCGGCATGGCCTCCCCTTCTTCGCGAACCGGCGCGCGCCAAGATCGTAATCCCTAATCTCTAGGCGCGCAATACCCCGGATGGATCGATTAGGCAATTCACGCCCTGACCGTCTACGACAATGGTTCCTGCTAATCGCCCGTAACGGTCTTTCTTGCGCCACCGGACGGCAACAGTTTTGGGGGAAATTAATTCGGATAGGTTCGCCGACAAGCGCCCCGCGCGCTGGTACCGGCCGCCCGCCTGAGCGATGGAAGTTTGTAAGACCTGAAATTCGAGGCTGGCCCGTCTTGCGACGCGATGTACCTGCAGGGTTATCGGTCCAGCGAATGCCGTTGGTTGGCGCTCGAACGCTGCTTCCGGCGCCACAACGCTCACGACCAAGGTCTTCCGGCTCGCAGGAAAGGGGACAGCCTTGCCTCTTGCCCGTCCAGTTGCGGCCGTCTCGGTCCAGGGGCAAGAGGCAGGACCTCCCCCCTGGCTGGTTTTGCTATTCTTGACTGATGCACGTTCATCGGCATTCGTCCGCAGCGTCATTCACGTGTTCTCCAGACTGATAGTCGGCGCTGCCCTGTGGATCGCATCCTGCGGCGGCGTGGCGGCCGGCGGGTTCACCTTCGGCGCCTTCGGCGACACGCCCTACACCTGGTTCGAGGAGGCGCACTTCCCCGCTCTCGTCGCCGAGATGAACAGGGAGGACCTCGCCTTCGTGGTTCACGTCGGCGACTTCAGGGGTGGGGGCTCACCTTGCAGCGACGAGCTGTTCCTCCAGCGCAAACGTTGGTTCGACACGATCCGCCACCCGTTCATCTTCGTCCCGGGCGACAACGAGTGGAAGGACTGCGGCAGCCCCCGTACGGGCGGCTACGATCCGCTCGAGCGGCTGGGGAAACTGCGCGAGCTGTTCTTCCAGGGCGAGCTGAGCCTCGGGCAGCGGCGGATCAGGCTCGAGCGCCAGCCGGGCGGCTATCCCGAGCATGCGCGCTGGCGGCACGAAGGCGTGCTGTTCGTGTCGCTCAACGTGCCGGGGCACGACAACAACGCCCTCCATATGCCGGAGGAATTCCGCAGCCGCAGCGCCGCGGTGGACCAGTGGCTCGAGCAGTCATTTGCCATGGCGCGGCGAGACCGCCTGCGAGCGGTAGTGGTGCTGATGCAGGCCAATCCCTGGTTCGGGGGAACGTGGGCGGACATCGGCTTTCGCGATTTGCTGCGCCGGTTCTCGGCGGAATCCCGCGCATTCGACGGGGAGGTGCTGCTCGTGCACGGCGACACGCACCGCTACCGCGTGGACCAGCCGCTGCGCGATCCCGCCACCGGGACCCCGGTCACCAACTTCACCCGCGTGGAGGTGTTCGGCAGCCATAACATCAACTGGGTCCGGATACGCGCGAGCGAGCGAGCCGGCCGCATCGTATTCGAAGCGACGCAGGGAAGTTGGGTGGCGAGGGAGAATGATTGAAAGGAAGAAGGAAGAAGGAAGAAGGAAGAAGGAGGAAGGAGGAAGGAGTAAATCTAGGGGACACACTACGTTTTCCGGTTGCTTCCCCCTTGTTCGCGGCGGTACGTCAGTTAGGAAAACGTGGTCTCCCCCTCGTTGCACGTCATTTCGAGAAGGCAATCCGGCGCGCGCGCAAGCCGGAGGCTGCGCACCTCAGGACGTGCGATGAAACCAGAGCAGCGATAACACCGCCGCGACGAGCGCGAACAGTGCCGCCGCCGCGCCGAAGAACGCGGTGAGTTCGGTTTCCCTGCGCTCCAGCACGAGCTTGGCGGTCAGGCTCTTGTAGACCTTGTGCAGGTCGGCCGCGCTGCCGGCGTAGGAGTATTCCCCCTCCGTGATGCCGGCGATCGCCTTCAGCGCCTCCTCGTCGAATCTCATGTAGACCGTCATGTCATCGAACTCGACCGGCCCGCCCTCCTTGGTGCCGAAACCGATGGTATGGACGCGCACGCCGCGCTCGGCGGCCACCTTCGCCGCCTTCAGCGGATCGGGGCCGGTGGTGCGCCGGCCGTCGGAGAGCAGCACGATCGCGCCGGCGGTATACGAGCCCGGCGGCACCGGCTTGAATTCCTTGCGCCCCGACGTGCGGGCGCCTTCGAGCGGCACCCCGCCAGAACGCCGGGAGAAACTGCTGTCGAACACGTCCGCCTCGAGGTCGATGCCCGCGTCCGGCAGGAGCAACGACAAAGCCATCAGCAATCCGCTTCCGATCGCGGTCTGGCGCTGCAACTGGAAGCGATCGACCGCGGCGATCAGCTCGTCGCGATTCTGCGTCGGCGTCTGCACGATCGCCGCCGTGCCCGCGAAGGTCACAATGCCGACCCGGACGTTGGGCGGAAGATCCTTGACGAAATCCTTCACCGCGTTCTGCGCCGCGCCGAGACGGCTCGGCGCCATGTCGGTCGCGCGCATGCTGCGGGAGACGTCCATTGCGAGCACGACTGTCTGATGTGACGCCGGGAGGGTGAAGACGGCGATCGGCCGCGCCGCCCCGAGCAGCGCGCAGATGAGCGCCAGCGCGACCAACAACGCCGGCAGGTGGCGCCGCAGCCATTGCCCGGGTCCGATGGCGTCGCGCACGAGCATGAGGCTCGCGTAGCGCAGCGCCGTCTTCTTGCGCCGCCGAAGCGCGTAGACGTAGGCCGCGATCAACATCGGAACGGTCAGCAGCAGCCAGAGCAAATCGGACCACAAGAATCGCATTGCGCTTCCTCGCGCGCGCCGGCGCGTTTACCGGTGTCGCAGACACCGCACCCGCGCGACAATATACACCCGCGCCGAGTGCCCGTGATTTGAAGCAAAATTACATTGAACCATACCGGGCAACCGGCAACCGTGCTAACTTGCGCATGCCGACACGCGCGGTCGGGGAGGACCCCTTCATGAGGCGACACGTGCTCTACAGCGGTTCGAGACGCACACCCGGTGCCGGGCCGGGCGCGACCCGGCCCGCGGCTGGCGCGCCCGCCCCGGAACCCGCTGGGACCGTCCTTCCCGGCGCAAGCCCGCGGTTCGGGCGCCTTCGCGCCCTCGGCGCCCGGCACGCCGGCCTCCTGCGCTTTCTCGGGGGCGCCGCCTGTGCCGCGTTGATCGCGGGCGTCTACCTCTGGTCGCAGCCGCGGCCGCGCGCCCTGAGCCAGGAAGACGTCGATGCGGCGGTGCTGCACACGCTGGAAAGCCGGACGCTGCCGGCGCGCGCCGCGAAGGCGGCGGACATAGTGCGCCCGTCGCTCGTACGCGTGCGCGGATTCGATAAGCCGCCGAAGGCGGACGCCAAGGACAAGTCGACGCGTCCCCGCGGCAAGTTCGGTCACAGTGAGCCGTCGGCGAAAGGCAGGAACGATCCCGAAGGAATGGAGGAGATCTCCCTCGGATCGGGGGTGGTGATCGTGGACGACGGCGTCATTCTGACCAACCTGCACGTGGTCTGGGGCGCCAAGCGCGTGATGGTCACCTTCCACGACGGCTCGGAGTCCGAGGCCGGGCTCGTCAGCGTCCATCCGGAAAACGATCTGGCGGTCATCAAGGCGAAGAAGATTCCGGACGACCTGCCCGCCGCGACGCTCGGGTCCGCGAGCCGCTTGAAGCCCGGCGACGAAGTCGTCGCGGTCGGCTTCCCGTTCGGCATGGGCCCGTCGGTGTCGTACGGCGTCGTGTCGGGCCTCAACCGGGAATTCCGCTCGCCCGAAGGCGAGCGCCTGCTCACCCGGCTCATACAATTCGATGCCGCGGCCAATCCGGGCAGTTCGGGCGGCCCGCTGGTGACGATGCAGGGCGACGTGGTCGGCATCGTCACCGCGATCCTCAATCCGACTGAAAGCCGCACCTTCATCGGCATCGGCTTCGCGGTCACCATCGCCGCGGCCGGGCGCGCCGTCGGCATCCATCCCTTCTGAACTTCCGGAGCAACCGCACAATGAGCAACGAATCGAACGGCAATGTCCGCGACCTGATGGAGCGGATCCTCTACGAGATCAAGCGCGTGGTGGTCGGGCAGGACCATTTTCTCGAGCGCGTGCTGATCGCGATGCTCGCCCAGGGCCACCTGCTGGTCGAGGGCGTGCCGGGACTGGCCAAGACCCTCACGATCAAGACCCTGGCGCGCACGATCCGCGGATCGTTCAAGCGCATCCAGTTCACGCCCGACCTGCTGCCCGCCGATCTGGTCGGAACCCGGATCTACAACCAGAAGACCGGGGACTTCAGCACGTCCCTCGGGCCGGTGTTCACCAACCTGCTGCTCGCCGACGAGATCAACCGCGCGCCGGCGAAGGTCCAGAGCGCGCTGCTCGAGGTCATGCAGGAACGCCAGGTCACCATCGCCGGCGAGACGCACCGCGTGCCCGCCCCGTTCCTGGTCATGGCCACTCAGAACCCGATCGAGACCGAAGGGACGTATCCCCTGCCCGAGGCGCAGGTCGACCGGTTCATGATGAAGGTACTGGTCGACTACCCGACCGAGGAAGAGGAGTTCGTCATCGTCGAGCGGGTGACCGGGGCCGCCGCCGCGGTCGGCGCGGTGGCAACCACGGACCAGCTCGCCGCGCTGCAGGACGAGTGCCGCAAGGTCTACGTCGATCCGGTGTTGCTCCAGTATGCGGTGAAGCTCGTATCAGCCACCCGGCGCTGCGATCGCTACGGCCTCACCGAGCTCGCCCGCTACATCACGTTCGGCGCCAGCCCGCGCGCGACCATCTGCATGATCGAGGGCGCCCGCGCGCTCGCCTTCCTGCGCGGGCGCGAATACGTGCTGTCGGAAGACGTGGCCGATGTCGTCCCGGACGTGCTGCGCCACCGGCTCGTGCTCTCTTACGAGGCGCTGTCCGACGGCCAATCCGCGGATGCCCTGATCGCGCGGATGATGCAGGCTGTGCCTCTGCCCGAGGCGCCGCTCGAGACCCATGTCCAGATCGCGGCCAAAGGCTGATTTGAAGCTGGTCCGCCCGGCGGCCAAGGCGCCGCCCGCCGCGCCGAATGCGGAAAGCGTGCTGCGCCGGCTCGAGTGGACGGTGCTGCGCCGGCTCGACGGCGCGCTGCAGGGGAATTACCTGACGCTCTTCCGGGGCTTCGGCATCGATCTCGCGGACGTGCGGGAGTATCAGGCCAACGATGACGCACGGACCATCGACTGGAACGCAACTGCGCGCTTGCAGGTACCGCACGTGCGGCAATTCAACGAAGAGCGCGAAGTGACGGCCTGGTTCCTGGTCGACCTGAGCGGATCGGTCAACTTCGGCGCAGGCGCAACCACCAAACGCGCCATGGCCGTGGATTTCGTCGCGCTCGTCGCGCGCCTGCTGACCCGCTACGGCAATCGCGTCGGCGCGCTTCTCTACACCGACCGGGTCGACCTGGTGCTGCCCGCGCGGGGCGGGCGCCGGCACGTCCTGCATCTTATCGATCAGATGCAGAAGACCGGGACCGCAACGAAGCCGGGCAAGCCCACGCAGCTCGGTGAACTGCTCGGACGCGCGCTGCAGGCGATCAAGCGCCGGTCGGTGGTAATCGTGCTGTCGGATTTCATCAGTGATCCCGGCTGGGCGCGCGCGCTCGCCCTGCTCGGGGAGCGCCACGAGGTGCTGGCTGTGCGGCTCTACGACGCGCTGGAGATGGCGTTGCCCGATCTTGGTCTGGTAATCGTGGAGGATAACGAGACCGGGCAGCAGCTGTTCCTGGACACGCACGACGCCGCCTTCCGCAAGCGCTTTTCGGCGCTTGCCACCCGGCGCGAGACCGCGCTGCGCGAGGCCCTCGCCGCTGCCGGCGCCGACTGCATCGAGCTCGCGACCGACGACGACCTGGTGGACACGCTGATGCGCTTCACTCGTCTGCGCAAGCGCAGCGCCCAGCTCGCGAGCGGCGGCGTGCCGCCGGCACTGATCAAATGAGCTTTCTCGACCAACTGGGGCAGATCACCGTCATGTGGCCGCGCATGCTGTGGCTGCTCGCCCCGCTGCCGCTCCTTGCCGTGATTTACGTCTGGCTCGGCGCACAGCGACGGCGGGCACATGCGCGGCTGGCGGGCCTGTCGAACCTGCCGGCAGCCGGGGCCTTCGGCGCGTCGCTGCGCCGGGTCGTCCCGCCATTGCTGTTCCTCGTCGCTCTCGCCTCACTGATCGGCGCGGTGTCGCGCCCGCAGGCGGTGGTGATGCTTCCCTCGATGCACAAGGACGTCATCCTGGCGATCGACATCTCGGGCAGCATGCGTGCCACTGACGTCAAGCCGAACCGGCTGGACGCTGCGCAGAGCGCGGCCCGGGCGTTTGTCGAGAGCCAGCCGCGGCACTCCAGGATCGGCATCGTGGCGATCGCCGGCACCGCGTCCGTCGTGCAGTCGCTCACCGACAATCGCGAAGACCTGCTGCAGGCGATCGAGCGGGTCCAGCTGCAGCGCGGCACTGCCCTGGGCAGCGGCATTTACATCGCGCTCGCGACGCTGCTCCCGGACGCGGGCATCAACCTGGAGCATCTCGTGCAGGGTCGGTCCTGGAGCTGGCCCGGCGCCGCGGGCAAGGACAGGAAGCCCGTGCCCGCCGGATCGAACCGCTCGGCCGCGATCGTGCTATTGAGTGACGGCGAGAGCAATCACGGTCCGGACCCGCTGGATGCCGCCAAGCTCGCCGCAGACCACGGGATTCGCATCTATACCGTGGGCATCGGAAGCACGGAAGGCATCACGCTCGGGTTCAGCGGCTGGTCGATGCGCGTGCGCCTGGACGAAGACACCCTGCGCAAGATCGCGGCGACCACGCACGGCGAGTACTACGCTGCGACTTCCGCGCAGGAGTTGACCAGGATCTACCAACATCTCAGCGCGCGCATGGTCATCGAGCGCTCGCGTACCGTCGAGGTGACCGCCCTTTTCGTCGGTTTCGGCGCGCTGCTGCTGGTTGTCTCGGCGCTTTCCTCGGTATTCTGGTTCAACCGCGTGCTGTGAGCAGGCCGGCAGTACGTTTGCCGCATGAGGAACGGACGACTGCTCGGTGACCGCGCAACAGCTCGGGGCCGCCCGCCGTGGTGCTGATCATCCTGGTGGGCGTGATTGGTCCGATGTGCAAGCGGTGATCCTCCGGCGCACCTCTCGCCGCCGTGCCGCTCCTGCGGCGTCGCAGGTACACCAGCCGGCCCGGTCCGGTTGATGAGAACGACAAAATTTCGTACGCTATATCCACGATATGAAGAACGATTCCCCGGTCTCTCCCGTTGCTTCGACAGGCGCGGCTCCCGACAACATGACGGAGCTGTTGCGGCTTGAGCAGACAAGACTGGTCTACGAGCTCCTCTCGATTTCGCAGGCCATCGCGGTTCTCAATGCCCTTGTCTTCGTCATTGCGCAGTCGCTGGTTATCAAGCCGCTGATCCTGATCGGATGGTTCGCCGCAGTGGCGATCGTGGCCGTGGTCCGCATCGTCGGGCGCTCGGCGTTCCAGCGCGCGGCACCGGATGCGGACGACATCGCGCGGTGGCGCACCTACGCCATCGCCGGCGCGGTCGCGAGCGGCGTCGTATGGGGTTCGGCCGCCATCCTGCTGTATCCGCCGATGAACATTGCGCACCAGGTTTTCGTGGCGTTCATCCTGGGCGGGATGGTTGCCGGCAGCGTCACGACGCTCGGTCCCGTGTTCCCGGCGTTTGCCTCTTTCGCCGTGCTTGTCGTGGTTCCGGTCATTGTTCGCTTCGCCATGCAGGACGATCTCGTTCACTACGCGATGAGCTGGCTGAGCGCGGTATTCCTCGTGGCCATGCTCGCACTCGCCCGTCGTTCCCAACGCAACGCGTCCACCATGATCGGCCTGAAGCTCGAGAACGCGAAGCTTACCGGCGAACTGCTCGCGACCCGGGAAAAGCTCAGGCAGCTCGAGGAAGCCCGCGCCGAAAGTCGCTAGCGCGGTTCCAGCCCTAGCAGCCGCGCGACGAGAACCACACGGTCGGCTCGCCCTTCGCGTCGTGGAAGGGTATCCATCCCGGGGGCGGCGCGACCGGCAGCTTCTCGTCCGAGCACGGGTTGGCGCCCAGGAGTTCGATCTGAACCCAGAGGACATCGGACACGCGCCTGAAAGCCAGCACTTTAACCGGAAGGTCGAGCGCGGTGCGCGACACCGCGGCTCGCGTGCCGGCGGGATCACCCGGTACCGCGCGAAGCGGAACCTCCCCGCCCTTCCGCAGATAGGTAAGACCGTCGCGCAGCATCCGCTCCACGGGCAGGAAGCGCTCGGCCTGCGGCACGCGCACCCAACCTGTCCCTTCGCTCAATGCAATCTCGAACCAAGGATCGATCCGCCGTACGACGATCGCGCCGGGCTGCTCGTACGCGAACTCCATCGCCGGCAGCTCGTCGGCCCGCGCGGGTGCATCCGCTGCACTGACCCGCACGACGAGCCCCTCGCAGCCGCCTTCCTTCGGGAAGCGCCAGTTCTGCGCGACGTGGATCTTCCCGAACGTGCGGCCGGTTTCCGGCGAACGGAACACTGGAATCTCCTTCGGCTCGAAGCGCTCGCACGGCGCGACGCCGAAGACTTCGGGTAGCGTGAGAATGCCGATGATTCCGGCCGCCCGGTCGAACGATTGCGGCAGGACCGGGGTTGCAAAGAACGCCAGGGCGACCAGAAGCAGGCTCTTCATACACCAAAGCACTATGGCGCAGGACGCGGGTTATTCGGCACGACCAGGACGACCAGCAGCCCGCGCACCACCCCGGGTCGGACCAACAGGCCAACACAAGACTTTGACCAGGCGAGATTATTAGGTCGCGTTGGTGGAGCTCCTGGTGGGACACGGCATCGAGGCACCATATTAGTCCACGTCGCTGCTCACTTTACAGGGCGAGGAGCGCGATCAATGCAAGGACGAAGAGACTCGCGGCGGGGCCGAGCCGCGCCTCGCCCGCGGCGGCGAGCGCGCCGGCGCGCCCCACGACGGCATCGAAGCGCCGGCGCAGGGCGTGGAAGGCCTCCAGCGCGCCGCGGTCGAAGTCCTCGGCGAACGCGCGCAGCGCGCGCGCCAAGCCGTGCCCGCGCGCGGCGAGCGGCACCAGCACATCGCCCGGCGGCACGCGCCAGCGCCGCCATGGCGCGCCGCGCCAGGCGCCGAGCGCGGCGAGCGCAGCGCCGGCACCCGCGGGCCAAACATCATCCCATGCCGGCGGCGGCGCCCCCGCCCAGGGCAGCCACGCAGCAGC
>JBFKNN010000129.1:0-9290 GCA_041629335.1 Burkholderiales bacterium
CCTGATCTTCGTGGTCAACTGCAACCTGCAGCGACTGGACGGCCCGGTACGCGGCAACGCCAGCATCGTGAAGGAGCTGGAGGCGGCGTTCCGCGGTGCCGGCTGGAACGTGATCAAGGTGCTGTGGGGCTCGTACTGGGACCCGCTGTTCCTGCGCGACAAGTCGGGCCTGCTGCTGAAGCGCATGGAGGAATGCGTCGACGGCGAATACCAGGCGTTCAAGGCGAACGACGGCGCGTTCGTGCGCAAGCACTTCTTCGGCAAGTACCCCGAGCTGCTCGAGATGGTCGCGAACATGTCGGACGACGACATCTGGCGGCTGAACCGGGGCGGGCATGACCCGCACAAGATCTACGCCGCATACGCCGCCGCGACCTCGCACAAGGACCAGCCCACCGTCATTCTGGCAAAGACGGTGAAGGGCTACGGCATGGGCGAGGCGGGCGAAGGGCAGAACATCACCCACCAGCAGAAGAAGATGGGCACGGCCTCGATCAAGGCGTTCCGCGATCGTTTCGACCTGCCGATCCCCGACGACAAGCTGGAAGAAGTGCCGTTCTACAAGCCGCCGGAGGACGCGCCGGAGATGCAGTACCTGCGCAGCCGCGTGGAGGCGATGGGCGGCGCGCTGCCCGCCCGCCGGCGCCGCGCCGAGCCGCTGGAGGTGCCGCCGCTCTCCGCCTTCGAGGCACAGCTCAAGGGCACCGACGATCGCGAAATCTCGACCACCATGGCCTTCGTGCGGATTCTGAATGCCATCATCCGCGACAAGAAGATCGGCAAGTACGTGGTGCCGATCGTTCCCGACGAGTCGCGCACGTTCGGCATGGAAGGCATGTTCCGGCAGCTCGGCATCTATTCGCACGTCGGCCAGCTCTACCGGCCGCAGGATGCCGACCAGCTGATGTTTTACAAGGAAGACCAGAACGGCCAGATCCTGCAGGAGGGCATCTGCGAGGCCGGCGGGATGTCGTCGTGGATCGCCGCGGCAACCGCGTACAGCACCAGCGGCGTGTCGATGATCCCGTTCTACATCTACTACTCCATGTTCGGGTTCCAGCGCGTGGGCGACCTGGCGTGGGCCGCCGGCGACATGCGCGCCCGGGGATTCCTGCTCGGGGGCACGGCCGGGCGCACGACGCTGAACGGCGAGGGCCTGCAGCACGAGGACGGCCACAGCCACCTGCTCGCGTCCACCATCCCGAACTGCATTTCCTACGATCCCACGTTCGCCTACGAGCTCGCGGTGATCATCCAGGACGGGCTGCGGCGGATGTACCAGGAGCAGGAGGACGTCTTCTACTACATCACCGTCATGAACGAGAACTACCGGCACCCGCCGATGCGCGACGGGGTGGAGAAGGACATACTCAAAGGGATGTATTTGTTCAGCGAGGGAAGAGCGAAGAAGAACCAGCCCAAGGCGCAGCTCCTGGGCAGCGGCACCATCCTGCGCGAGGTGATCGCGGGCGCCGAGATGCTGGAGGCGGACTTCGGCATCGCCGCCGACGTCTGGAGCGTCACCAGCTTCAACCAGCTGCGCCGCGACGGTCTCGATGTCGCGCGCTGGAATCTGTTGCACCCCGACGCCGAGCCGCGGCTCGCGCACGTCGAGCAGTGCCTCAAGGACCGCGCGGGGCCGGTGGTGGCTTCGACCGACTACATGAAGGTTTATGCCGACCAGATCCGCGCGTTCCTGCCGACCCACAACTACGTCACGCTCGGTACCGACGGCTTCGGCCGCTCGGACACGCGCAAGCAGCTTCGCCACTTCTTCGAGGTCGACCGGCGCTACGTCGCGGTCGCCGCGCTCAAGGCGCTCGCCGACCAGGAAGCGGTGCCGCGCAAGAAGGTGGCCGAGGCGATCAAGAAGTACCAAATCGATCCGGAGAAGCCGAATCCGGCAACGGTCTAAGAACAGTGAACGCATGAAGCGCAGGAGCGGCAACGCCCCCGGCGCGCCGCGCCGCGTTGCCTTGGTGCCAGGGGGCGGCAGGCCTACATCGCTCACTCTCATGCCCTGAAAAGAAGATCATGAGCAACCTAGTGGAAGTCAAAGTCCCCGATATCGGCGACTTCAAGGACGTGCCGGTGATCGAGGTGCTGGTCAAGCCGGGCGATCAGGTGCGCGCCGAGGATTCGCTGCTCACGCTCGAGTCCGACAAGGCGACGATGGAGGTGCCGTCGCCTGCCGCCGGCGTGGTGAAGGAGCTCAAGGTCAAGGTCGGCGACAAGGTGTCCGAGGGCGTGCTGGTGCTGACCCTCGAAGCCGGCGACGGCGGCGCGCCCGCCGCGAAGGAAGAGAAGAAGGAGGCGAAGAAGGAAGAGCGCGGGAAGGAAGAGCCCGGACGCGAGGCGCCGGTCGCAAAGAAAGCGGCGCCCGGGGAAGAGGCGGCGCCGCCCGCCGCGCCGAAGCCCGCGGCTCCGGCGCCGCGCGCGCCGGTCGACGAAGCCGCATTCGGCAAGGCGCACGCGAGCCCGGCGGTGCGGCGTCTCGCGCGCGAGTTCGGCGTCGATCTCTCCCGCGTGAAGGGCACCGGCCCGAAGGACCGCGTGCTCAAGGAAGACGTCCAGAGCTACGTCAAGTCCGAGCTGGCGCGACCGCGCGGCGCGGAAGGCGGCGGCATTGGCGTCGGGCTCCCGCCGCTGCCGCAGGTCGATTTCTCGAAGTTCGGGCCGGTCGAGGTGAAGGCGCTCTCGCGCATCAAGAAGCTCTCGGGCGCGAATCTGCACCGCAACTGGGTGAGCATTCCGCACGTCACCCAGCACGACGAGGCCGACATCACCGAGCTCGAAGCCTTCCGCAAATCGCAGTCGGAGGAGGCCAGGAAGAGCGGCATCAAATTCACCATGCTGGGCTTCCTGATGAAGGCGGTGGTGGTGGCGCTCAAGCAGTTTCCGGAATTCAACGCCTCGCTCTCGCCGGACGGGGAGAGCCTGGTGATGAAGCAGTACTTCCACATCGGGGTCGCGGTCGATACGCCGAACGGCCTGGTGGTGCCGGTGATCCGGGACGTGGACAAGAAGGGGCTGCTCGAGATCGCCAGGGACCTGGGCGAGGTGAGCGAGCGCATGCGCGTGGGCAAGATCAGCCCCGCCGACCTGCAGGGCGGGTGCTTCTCGATCTCGAGCCTCGGCGGCATCGGCGGGAGCCAGTTCACCCCGATCATCAACGCGCCCGAAGTCGCGATCCTCGGGGTGGGACGGTCGACGATGAAGCCCATGTGGAACGGCAAGGAGTTCGCGCCGCGCCTGATGCTGCCGCTGTCGCTGTCTTATGATCACCGCGTGATCGACGGCGCGCTCGGCGCGCGTTTCATCACCTTCCTCTCCGGCGTGCTCTCCGACATACGCCGGCTCGTTCTTTAGAAGCGTGGGCAAGAAAAGCGTCGGGAAAGCGGCGTGAGGAGCGGCGCGTGAGGCACGAGGAGCGGAGCGCGGGAATTCAGGAGACGTCCGCGCGGCGCCTGACACCGAGTCGTGGCAGCACGGGGTTTTCCCATCACCGGTCACCCGTCGCCGGTCACCGGGGCAGTTGACCCATGTCGACTGCCCCTATCGGCATCCTCGGCGGCACGTTCGATCCGATCCACTACGGCCACCTGCGGCTCGCGCAGGAGGTCGGCGCTGCGATCAAGCTCGACCACGTGCGCTTCATCCCGAGCGGCACCCCGCCGCACCGGACCGCGCCCGCGGCGGCCGTGGAGCACCGGCTGGCCATGACCCGGCTCGCGCTGGAAGGCAACGCGCTCTTCAGCGTCGATGACCGGGAGACCCGCCGCAGCGGGCCCGGCTACATGACCGTCACGCTCACCGATTTGCGCCGGGAACTGGGGCCGACACAGTCGATCGCGCTGCTGCTCGGCGCCGACGCGTTTCTCGAGCTCGCGACCTGGTATCACTGGCACGAGCTGTTCACGCTCGCGCACATCGTGGTGGCGCATCGCCCCGGGTTCCCGGTCGACACCTGGCAGACGCGCATGCCGCAACCGCTGGCACGCGAGTACGCGGGCCGTCTCATGCATCAACCGCTCGCGGTGCACCTAGCGCCGGCCGGCGGCATCGCCGTGATCCCGTTCACCGCGCTCGACATCTCGGCGACCCGGATTCGCGAAATGGTGGCCGCCGGCGCAAGTCCGCGCTATTTGCTTCCCGACTCCGTTCTCGACTATATTCAGTCGCATACGCTATATTCAGGAGGTCAATGAGGCTCGACAAAATGGTAAAAGCCACGGTGGGCGCGCTGGAGGACATCAAAGCGCGGGATATCGTGGTGCTCGACGTCAAGCGCATGACGTCGCTGTTCGACAAAATCATCATCGCAAGCGCCGACTCCACGCGTCAGACGAAGGCGCTTGCCGGAAATGTCCAGGAAAAACTGAAGGCGCTGGGGGCGAAAGTCTACGGCGTCGAGGGCGAGCAGGTCGGCGAGTGGGTCCTGGTGGATCTGGGTGACGTGGTGGTGCACATCATGCAGCCCGCTGTGCGCCAGTACTATAATCTCGAGGAGCTCTGGACGCCGCCGGCGCGATCGGCGCGGCGCCGCCCCGCACAAGCGGCGTAGCCCGCATGAGGCTCGTTGTGGTTGCGGTGGGCCACAAGATGCCGGAGTGGGTGTCGGGCGGATTCGAAGAGTACGCGCGGCGCATGCCACGCGAGGCGCGGGTTACGCTGATCGAGGTTCGCCCCGAGCGGCGCAGCGGCACGCCGGGTGCGGAGGCGATGCGCCGCCTGCTGGAGGCCGAGCGCCGGCGCATCGACGCGGCGCTGCCCGCCGGCTGCCGCACGGTGGTGCTCGACGAACAGGGCAAGCGCTTTTCGACCCGCGAGCTCGCGCAGCGCATGGCGCGCTGGCGCGAGGCGGGTGGCGATGTCGGATTCGTGATCGGAGGCGCCGACGGGACGGCGCCGGCATTGAGGGAGGAGGCGGACCTGGTGTGGTCGCTGTCGCCGCTTACGCTGCCGCACGGTCTGGTGCGCATCGTGCTCGCCGAGCAGCTCTACCGCGCGGCCTCGATCCTCGCCAACCATCCGTATCACCGGGAGTGAGGGAAACCCTGAGGGGCGGAACGTGAGGGATGAAGCTCGAGCGGCGGGGCCCACGCGGGCCGTTCCGGGATATCCATTCTGAGTCTCGCGCGCCGCGCGGATAATCCACAACAATATGGCTGAGACGCGCATCTACCTTGCCTCGCGCAGCCCGCGGCGGCGCGATCTGCTCAAGCAGATCGGCGTCGGATTCGAAGTCTTGCTGCTGCGCGAGGACTTGAAGCGCGGCAGGGACGTGGACGAGACGCCGCTTGCCGCCGAGGCGCCCGCCGATTACGTGCTGCGGCTGGCGCGGGCCAAGGCCGAGGTCGCAGCGCGCCAGCTGCTGCAGCGCGGGCTGAGAACGCATCCGGTGCTGGCCGCGGATACGACGGTCGTGCTCGACGGGGCGATCATCGGCAAGCCGCAGGATGCCGAAGACGCGATGCGCATGCTTGCGGCGCTGTCGGGACGCCAGCACCAGGTCATCACCGCCGTGGCGCTCGCCCACAAGGGCCAGATCGTGGCGCGGCTTTCGGAATCCACCGTCGAATTCCGGCCGCTGACGGAAATCGAGATCCGGCGCTATGTCGCCACCGGCGAGTCGCTCGACAAGGCCGGCGCATACGCGATCCAGGGGCGCGCCGGCTCGTTCGCCACGCGCATCAACGGCAGCTACTCGGGCATCATGGGACTGCCGCTCGCGGAAACGGCGGAGTTGCTCATGAAGTTCGATATCGAGGCGTTGTGAGGTCGCTGGAGGCGATGACCGAGGAGATCCTCATCAACGTCACGCCGCAGGAGACGCGAGTCGCGGTGATCGAGCACGGCGTGACCCAGGAGCTGCATATCGAGCGCGCGACCGCCCGCGGCATGGTCGGCAACATCTACATGGGCCGCGTTGCGCGGGTGCTGCCCGGCATGCAGTCGGCATTCATCGACATCGGCGGCGGGCGCGCCGCATTCCTGCACGTTGCGGACATCTGGTCGGCGCGCCACAACGGCGAGCCGGCCGTGCCGATCGAGAAGGTGCTGGCAGAGGGGCAGAGCCTGATGGTGCAGGTCATCAAGGACCCGCTCGGCACCAAAGGAGCGCGGCTCTCGACCCAGATCAGCATCGCCGGGCGGCTGCTCGTCTATCTGCCGCAGGAATCGCACATCGGCATCTCGCAGCGCATCGAGGACGAGGAGGAGCGCCAGCACCTGCGGGAAAAGCTGCAGCAGCTGCTGCCGGCGGACGAGAAGGGCGGCTTCATCGTTCGCACCATGGCGGAGGCCGCCTCCGACCCGGAGCTCACCTCCGACATCGAGTATTTGAGGAAGCTGTGGCGCGGCATCCAGGACCGCGCCGGCACGGCCGGACCCCTGACCCCGCTCTACGAAGACCTCAACCTCTCCCTGCGCGTGCTGCGCGATTTCGTGCACGAGGAGACCGTGCGCATCCTCATCGATTCACGCGAGACGTTCCAGTCGATGCAGGCCTTCGCGCAGGAATTCACGCCGAACGTGGTCGAGCGCATCGAGCACTACCAGGGCGAGCGGCCGCTGTTCGATCTCTACGGCGTCGAGGACGAGATCGAGAAGGCGCTCGCCCGGCGCGTCGACCTGAAGTCGGGCGGCTACCTCATCATCGACCAGACCGAGGCGCTGACCACCATCGACGTCAACACCGGCGGTTTCGTCGGCGGCCGCAGCTTCGACGACACGATCTTCAAGACCAACCTCGAGGCGGCGCAGGTGATCGCGCGCCAGCTCCGGTTGCGCAACCTCGGCGGCATCATCATCACCGATTTCATCGACATGGACACCGAGGAGCACAAGAACGCCGTGCTCAACGAGTTCCGGAAGGCGCTCGCGCGGGACCGCACCCGCATGACGGTGAACGGGTTCACCCAGCTCGGGCTGGTGGAGATGACGCGCAAGCGCACGCGCGAGTCGCTCGCGCACGTGCTGTGCGAGCCCTGCCCGGTGTGCGAGGGCCGCGGGGAGCTCAAGACCGCGCAGACCGTGTGCTACCAGGTGCTGCGCGAGCTGCTGCGCGAGGCCCGGCAGTTCAGCGCGCGCGAGTTCCGCATCCTCGGCTCGCAGCAGGTGATCGACATGTTCCTCGACGAGGAGTCCCAGAGCCTGGCGATGCTCTCGGACTTCATCGGCAAGCCCGTGTCGCTGCAGGTCGAGACCGCGTATAACCAGGAACAATTCGACATCGTGCTCATGTAGGCTGCCGGCGCGCCCGGGCGCCGGTCGGGCTCTCTCACTTTGACGGCAGAACAGCCGAATTCCCAATCGCCGCAACCCGTCGAGGCCGCGCTCCTGCGGGCGCTGGCGGAGCAGGCGTTTTCGCGCGCGGCGGGGGCGCCGCTGGTGCCTGGAAACCGCGTGCGCATCCTCCGGAACGCGCAGGAGAACTACCCCGCCTGGCTCGCGGCGATCGGCGCGGCGCGCCGCAAGATCTACTTCGAGAATTACATCATCGCCGACGACCCCGTCGGCCGCGAGTTCGTCGCTCACCTCGCCGACCGGGCGCGGGCCGGCGTGCAGGTCAGGGTCATCTATGACTGGCTTGGATCGCTCGGCAGCGGCTCGCGGCGCCTGAGGCGGCCCCTCATTGCGGCCGGCGGCGAGGTGCGCTGCTTCAATCCGCCGCGCCTCGCCGACCCGGCGGGCTGGCTCGAGCGCGACCACCGCAAGATGGTCGCGGTCGACGGCGAGGTCGGTTTAGTGACCGGCCTGTGCGTGTCGCGCAAGTGGGCGGGCGACCCGGCACGGGGCATCGCGCCGTGGCGCGACACCGGGCTCGAAATCAGCGGCCCCGCGATCGCAAGCATCGAGCATGCCTTCGCCGGATCCTGGGCCGCGACCGGTGCGGCGATACCGGCGGCCGAACTCGTCGACGCCGATCATATTGCACCCGCGGGCGAGACCATGCTGCGGGTGGTGGCGACGCTGCCGAACATGGCGCCGCTCTACCGCCTCGATCAGCTGATCGCCGTGATGGCGCGCCGCTCGCTGTGGCTGGCCGATGCCTATTTCGTCGGCGTGGCGACATACGTGCAGGCGCTGCGCGCCGCGGCGATGGACGGCGTCGACGTGCGGCTGCTCGTGCCCGGCGCAAGCGACGTGCCGATCGTCTCGCCGCTGTCGCGCGCCGGCTACCGGCCGCTGCTCGAGGCCGGCGTGCGCGTGTTCGAATGGAACGGGCCGATGATGCACGCCAAGACGGCGGTGGCCGACGGCCGCTGGGCACGGGTCGGCTCGTCGAATCTCAACCTCGCCAGCTGGATCGGCAATCACGAGCTCGACGTCGCGGTCGAGGACGAGCCCTTCGCCGCGACCATGCAGGCGGTCTACGAGGAGGATCTCGCCAACGCCACGGAAATCGTGCTGGAGCGACGCAACCGGGTGCGTCCCGCGGGTCCGCGGCAGCGGCAGGGCCGCCGCGGGGGGAGCGCGTCGCGTGCGGCCGCGGGCGCACTGCGCATCGGCAACACGGTGACGGCCGCGATCACCAATCGGCGCGTGCTCGGCCCGGCCGAGGCGGGCACCATGGCGGTCGGCGCCGTTCTTCTGCTCGCCCTCGCCCTGGTCGGGGTGATCTGGCCGCTCGTCATCGTCCTGCCGCTGGCGCTGCTCGGTGTCTGGATCGCGGTGTCGCTGCTCGCGCGCGCGCACGAACTGCGCGCGGCAGCCGGCCGTGCCGCGGAGGCGGATGACGACTGTTAGCCGGAGCAGCCCGGCTCAGGCGGCCGCCGTGGCGAGGAGCCGCTGTGCGGCGGACTCGTCAACCGGCGCGATCACCACGACCTTGCGGCGCGCCGTCGCGCCGCGGCGGATCGTGACTGCGGCAGTGGGTATGCCGAGCGTTTCGGCGATGAGCTTCAGGAGCGCGGCATTCGCGCGGTTATCGGCAGCCGGCGCGGCGATCCGGATCTTCAGCGCATCGCCGTGCAGCCCGCTGATCGCGTCCCGCCGGGCGCCGGGCTGGACGTGCAGCGTGAGCGTGAGCCGGCGCGCCCCGGTGTCGTAGCGGTACCAGCCGGCCGCCGCCACTAGAACAGCCGGGTCACCACCGCCTCGAAATACGCCACCGGCAGCATCAGCAGCAACTGGCAGATCACGATCACGAACAGCGGCGAGAGATCGACGTTGCCGATTGGCGGCACCAGTCTCTGGAACACGCGCAGGAACGGGCGGGTCATGCTGTTCAGGAGCGGGGCGATCGGGCTGTACGGGTTTACCCAGCTGAGGACCGCCTGCACCAC
>JBFKNN010000130.1:0-9248 GCA_041629335.1 Burkholderiales bacterium
GGGTGGCGTGGGATTTCTCATGCTGCGCCACGGCTTCGGCCCCGCGCCGCTGGTGATGGGCCTGATCCTCGGCAAGCTCGTGGAGGCATCCTTTTCGCAGTCGATGATCCTGCTCGACAACCCGTGGCGGCGGCTGTTCGAAAGCCCGGCCGTGGATTTCTTCTTCGTCCTGACCGTGCTCGGGCTGTGCTGGCCGTTCATCTCGTCCTGGCTTGACCGCCGCAAGCAGGCTGCGGCGATGACCACCGACCCCGTGGGCGACTGAATGCGCAAAACCGGGGACAGACCCCGGTTTTATGAGGTGAAGTCGAGCCGGGTATCGAGCAGCACGCCGTAAATCGGGATCGGGTCCCGGCGCGGGAGCTCGAGCACGGGCAGCTCCTCGGGCTCTATCTCGAAACCGGTGCGCACGAGCACCTCGATCAGCTTCTCGGAGAACACGAACTCGCCCGCGCGAGCGCGGTGCATGAGCCGTTCGGCGATGCTCACCGTGTCGCCGAACACGACCCGGCGCCGGTCGCTCTCGGGCCCGGCGGTGCCGAACACCGTGTCGCCCAGGTGCAGCCCGATCGCGACCGCGGCCTTGAGCCCGTAACCGTTCCGCCAGGTTTCTTCGAGCACGCCGAACTCGCCCTGAATCGCCTGCGCGGCGTGCACCGCCTGCTGCGCGAACTGATCCACCCCGCCGCGCCTGAAGGCGGCGAGCACGGAGTCGTTCTGCACCGCGAAGATCTCGCCCTCGTGCGCCTCGACCACGCGCGCCGTGAGCGAGAAAAATTCGCTCGCGAGCTCGAGCACCCTGGGGGGCTCGAGCATTTCGGACATGCGCGTGAAATTGCGCAGCTCGATCAGCGCGACGACGGCCTGCTCCCGCTCGGCGGTCGCCTCATCGCGCTTGGTGGACGCTGTCATCTACCCGTCTCCTGTCCAGTCGCCGATCGCGTGAGTGTACACGCCCATGCTAGGCGGTATCCGTTTCCGCGAACGAGGGAATATTAACCGCTTGCCGGGCATGCGGACAAATGGCGGCCCGGGACTGACGAGCGGCGTGAACCGGACTACCGGATGCGGATTCGCGAAGTTCAGCCGAGGCGGCTATGCCGCGCGCATGGCGCCGTCCCGGCACGCGCTCATGCCTTGCCTCCGCCCAGCCGGGAGACGTCGAGCCTGAACAGCTCGGCGGCGTTCTTCCACAGCAGCAACTCCTTGTGCTCCTCCGGGAGGCCCAGCTCGTTGACGAACTTGAGGTACGAGCGCATGCGGCAGATCGGCCAGTCGGTGCCGTAGAGCAGGTAACGCGGCTCGCCGGCGTAGAGGATCATGTCGCGCAGCTGGCTCACCATGAACTTCTCGAACTTGTCGGTGAAGTCGCCCAGCACCAGCCCGGAGATGTCAGCGTAGACCTTGGGGTTCTTGTAGACCACTTCCATGCAGTCGCGGATCCATGGATTGCCGACGTGGCAGATGACGATCTTGAGCTCAGGGTTGTCGACCGCAACGTCGTCGATGTGCAGCGGGTGCGAGTAACGCACCTTGCCCTTGGTGGTGTAGGTGTCCCCGCTGTGGATCATCACCGGCACGTCGTACTCCATGCAAAGGTCGTACAGAACCTGGCAGCGCCCGTCATGCGGGTAGAACGGCTCGTAGCCCGGGTAGAGTTTGAGGCCCTTCACCGCCCCTTCCTTCAGGTAATCGCTGAGCTCGCGCAGATCCTTCTCGCGATACTGCTCGAAGCTCACGCCGGCCACGACGTAGAGGTTCTTCATGTCGCGCGTCGCCTCGACCACCGCACGCGTCGACGGGCGGTTCTCGTTCACCCGGAACGAGGTCAGGATCAGCGCGATATCGACGTGGTTGAAGCGCATCGACTCCTGCAGCTCGTCGATCCGCTGCTGGATCGAGATCGTCTTCTCCTCGTAATAGTTGTTGAGGTGGGTATGGACGTCGATGATCATATCTTTCCCTCTCTTGTTGTTGGACGTTGCCGGTCGGATCAATCGTTCCGGATCGCCTGCCAGGCCGCGGACCGGACAAACGTTTTGACCAGCGTCGGCGCCAGGAGTTTGCACACAATGCTCGCGCCGCTCGCAACGCACACGCTGCTCGTTGTGTTACGGACTCTAAGCGATATTTCGCACCTCGCGCAGCGCGACCGAGAGCATGGCCTGGTCCGGCGCGGGCACCGCGTGCAGCTCGCCGAGGAGCCGCATCGCGCGCTCGAGCGGCGCCGCCTTCTCGACCTTCCATGCCGCAATCAGCTTGTCAGGCGCATCGTTCGCGCCGCCGCACGCAAGCACCTGGCTCGCGAGCGTGCGCTGCAGCGCCGTCAGGTCGTCGCGCATCGCCTGCTTGGACAGCGTCTGCCAGTGCCCGTCAGCCGCAAGCAATCCGATCCGCTCGCGCAGCCACGGCAGCTCGAGCGCTGCGGCAAGCCCGAAGTAGACACCGGATACCGTCCCGACGGCGCGCGCGCTCGCCGTCGAGATATCCACTATGTCCAGCGCCGCGAACAGCGTCTCGCAGGAGGCAACGCGACGCGCAAGCGGTTCGGGAACGCTTCCGGCCACATAGCTCGCAGCGCGCTGCTCGATGGAAGCCCACGCCTGCCGGTCGAGCAGCTCCGGCAGGGCTTCGCGCAGCGTTTCGACACAGGGCGCGAAGTGCGCGATGGTCGCTGCCATGTCCGACGCGTTGTGCCGCGAGCGCAGGAACCACGTCGTAGCGCGAACGGCCAGCCGCCCCGATTCGATCAGCATGTCGGCCTGGAGCTTGTCGGCAACGCGGTTGTCCAGCGCCTCGATCTCGCGCCAGATCGGTACAAAGCCGAATATCTCGCGTTGCAGGAGATAGGCGCGCACCACCTCGTGCGCCTTGGCTCCGGTCGCCTCCATCAGGCTGTGCACGAAGGTGCCGCCGACGCGGTTGACCATGCTGTTCACGACATGGGTGGAGATGATCTCGCGCCGCAGCGGATGCTTCGGCATGTGCGCAGCGTAGCGGCCGCGCAGCGCGGCGGGGAAATAGCGTTCGAGAGCGGTCCCGACCCACGTATCGTCGGGCAGGCTCGACGCGAGCAGTTGTTCATGGAGCCAGATCTTGGAGTACGCCAGCAGCACTGCGAGCTCAGGCCCGGTGAGCCCGGCTTTCCGCGCCTTGCGCTCGGCGATTTCCTCATCCGTCGGCAGGAACTCGATCACGCGGTTCAGCCGCCCGGCGCGCTCGAGAAAGCGGATGAAGCGCGCCTGCGCGTCGATCAGCCGCACCCCCATGCGGACCGCGATGGAAAGCGACTGCGTCTGGAAGTAGTTGTCGCGCAACACGTGGCTTGCAACATCATCGGTCATCTCGGTGAGCAGCTTGTTGCGCTGCTTCTCGGTGAGCTCCCCTTCGGCCACCACCAGCCCGAGCAGGATCTTGATGTTCACCTCCTGGTCCGAGGTGCCAACGCCCGCCGAGTTGTCGATCGCGTCGGTGTTGATGCGGCCGCCTTTGCCGCCGCAGCCCGACAATGCGTATTCGATGCGGCCGCGCTGGGTCAGACCGAGATTGCCGCCTTCGGCAACCACTTTGCAGCGCAGGTCCGCCCCGTTCACGCGAACGGCGTCGTTGGCGCGATCGCCAGCCTCTGCATGCGATTCCTCCGTTGCCTTGACGTAGGTGCCGATGCCGCCGTTGTACAGCAGGTCGACCGGCGCGCGCAGGATCGCCGAAATGAGCTCGTTCGGCGGCAGCGCGCTCGCCTCGATGCCGAGCACCCGCCTTGCTTCCGGAGAAACCGCGATCGACTTGACCGAGCGCGAGAATACGCCGCCGCCCTTCGAAATCTGCTTCGCGTCGTAATCGGCCCAGGATGAGCGCGGCAGCGCGAACAGGCGCGCACGCTCCTTGAACGACGCCGCCGGATCGGGATCCGGATCGAGGAATACGTGACGGTGGTCGAAAGCGGCGAGGAGCCTGATATGGCGCGACAGCAGCATGCCGTTGCCGAAGACGTCACCCGACATGTCGCCGATTCCGGCGACGCTGAAATCGGTGGTTTGCGTGTCGATGCCCATCTCGCGGAAATGGCGCTTCACCGACTCCCACGCGCCGCGGGCGGTGATGCCCATCTTCTTGTGGTCGTAGCCCGCCGAGCCGCCCGAGGCGAATGCGTCGCCAAGCCAGAAACCGTATTCCTTCGCAATACCGTTCGCGTAGTCCGAAAAGGTCGCGGTGCCCTTGTCCGCGGCGACCACCAGGTACGGATCGTCCGGATCGTGCCGGCGCACGCGCGGCGGCGGCATCACGGCGGTCCCGACCAGATTGTCGGTCACGTCGAGCAGCCCCCGCAGGTAGTCCTGGTAGCACGCCACGCCTTCCTTGAGAAAGGCGTCGCGATCACCGGGAGCGGGGGCGCGCTTGAGCACGAAGCCGCCCTTGGATCCCACCGGAACGATCACCGTGTTCTTGACCATCTGCGCCTTGACCAAGCCCAGGATCTCGGTGCGGAAGTCCTCGGGCCGGTCCGACCAGCGCAATCCGCCGCGCGCCACCTTGCCGCCGCGCAGGTGCACGCCCTCGAAGCGCGGCGAATAGACGAATATCTCGAACATCGGCTTCGGCTCGGGCAGCCCCGGAACCTTCGACGGATCGAACTTGAAGGACAGGAAAGTGCGCGGCCGTCCCGCCGCGTCGCGGCGCCAGCGGTTGGTGCGCAGCGTGGCCAGGATGAGCGCGAGAAACTGCCGCAAGACCCGGTCCTCGTTGAGGTTGTCGACCTGCTCCAGCGCCTGCTCGATTGCGCCCGCCTGGCGGACCGCGGCCTCGTCGTCATGCTTCTCCGGATGCATGCGCTGGTCAAACAGCTTGACCAGCATCCTCGCGACCGGTGCATGCTTGGCGAGGGTTGCCTCGACGAACCGCTGGGGCAGCGCGAAGCCGATCTGGCGAAGGTACTTCGTGTAGGCGCGCAGCACCACGATCTCGTCCGCGCCGAGCCGCGCCGCAAGCACCAGCCGGTTCAGGTCGTCATTCTCGATTTCGCCGCGGAACAGGCGCCCGAAGGCATCCTCGAATATCTCCTGCACCGCGTCGATGTCGACCTCGACGCCGCCGACCGGCTCCAGGCCGAAGTCGTGCCGCCAGACCGGCATGCTGTCCGCGGGCCCGATCTCGTGCGGCCGCTCGTCGAGCACGCGCAGCCCCATGTGCTCGATCATCGGCAGCGCGTCGGACAGCGGCACGGCGCGTCCGACATGAAGCAGTTTGAAGCGCACGATGCCGGGCGCGGCCTCGAGGGGCCGATAAAGCGTCATGCCGATCGGACTCTCCGGGCTCAGCCGGGACATCATCTCTATATCGGCCACCGCGCTGCGCGCAGTATGCTCCTCGCGATAGCCGGCCGGGAACGCCTGTCCAAACACGCGGTAGAGGTGGGTCCCGCGCGACTCGCCCGCGGTATCGATCAACGCCGCGTTCAGATCGTCCTGCCAGCGGCGCGCCGCCGCAGCCAGCCGTGCCTCGAGATCATCCTCATCGTATTCCGGGATGCCGCCAGGCTGGGTACGCACCGTGATCAGGACCCGGATCAGCACCGAGTCGGACACGAATACGCTGTAGTCCGTGGACGTGCCCCGGAACGCTTCCGTCAGGATCTGCTGCCAGCGCAACCGCACTTCGGTGCTGTAATTCTCGCGCGGCACGAAAATGAGGCAGGAGACGAACCGCTGGTAGAGGTCGCGCCGTACGAACAGGCGGAAGCGCTGGCGCTCGCCCAGCTGCAGGATCCGCGTGGCCGTCTGCAACAATTCGTCGCCGGAGATCTGGAACAGTTCATCCCGTGGGTAGGTCGCAAGGACATTATGCAGCGCCTTCCCCGCATGGCTCGCCGGCGCCAGTCCGGCGCGCCTGATGACGTCACTCACCTTGCGCCGCAACAGCGGGATCTCTCCCGGCGAGGCCATGTATGCCGTCGAGGTGAAAAGCCCGAGAAAGCGGTGCTCACCGCATACCGCTCCGGACGCATCGAAACGCTGCACGCCGACGTAGTCGAGATAGCCCGGCCGGTGCACGCTTGAGCGCGAGTTCGATTTGGTCACGATGAGCAGCGTCGGCTCGCGCGCCAGCGCGCGAACCGCCGGCGGCAGCGCGGCAAAACTTGCGGATTGCTCGGTGTCGCGGGCGGCGCGCAGCACGCCGAGGCCCGATTCCGGCACCGGGCGCAGCGCCTCGCCGCTTGCCGCCACCACCAGGTCATAGCAGCGATAGCCGATGAACGTAAAGTGGTTGTCCCCGAGCCACTTGAGAAACGCCACGGCCTCGGCGACATCCGCGGATGCGATCGGCGGTGGGCGGCGCTCGATTTCCGCGAGGGCCTCATCCAGTCTCGCTTTCATCTTGACCCAGTCTCCGACGGCGACGCGCACGTCAGCAAGCGTGACCGCCAGCTCCGCACAAAGCGCATCGAGGTCCGCGGCATCGGCGACGCGGTCGACCTCGACGTGCATGAACGACTCCGCCGCACCCTCGCTCGCGCCGGGCTCGAGCAGCGCAATCAGTTCGCCGTCCGGATTTCGCGTGACGCGCAGAATCGGGTGGATCAGAAGGTGCAGTGTCAGTCCGCGACGGTTCACCGCCATGGTGATGGAATCGACGAGAAACGGCATGTCGTCGTTGACGATCTCGACCACCGTATGCGCCGACTGCCAGCCATGCTCGTCGACCTTCGGGTTTATTGCATGGATCCGCGGCTTGCCGGGCTCCCGCTTGCGTCCGAAGGCCAGGTGCGACAGCGCGGCGCCGTAAAGATCTTCCGGCGTGCGTTCGGCAAGATCCTCGGGATCGACCTGCGCGAAATATTGCGTGACGAATCGCTCGGTTTCCGCGCGGCGCTCGCGTGGAACCCGGGCCCGGATAAGATCGATTACGCGCTGAAGCGCATCGGCGGGTTCATGGCGTGCAACCTTGCTCACAGTGTCCTCCATGTGCCACGCTGGTGTAAGACCAAGGGTAGCACGAGCGCACTGACCTGCATCGGCGACGGACCCTGGACCGGGTCCGCGATGCCGATTTCCGTGCTATGCGGCCTTGACCGACGGCAGGCCGGCGAGCGCCATCGCCAGCTCCGCCTCGTCATATTCCTGGTCGGTCAGCTTGCCCCCGAAGTAGTCGATGTAGGCCTGCATGTCGAAGTGCCCGTGGCCGCAGAGATTGAAGAGAATGGTGCGGGCGACGCCTTCTTCCTTGCACGCGAGCGCCTCGTCGATCGCGCCGCGCACCGCGTGGTTCGCCTCCGGGGCCGGCAGGATGCCCTCGGCGCGGGCGAACTGGACTCCCGCCTCGAAGCAACTCAGCTGGTGGTAGGCGCGCGCCTCGATGAGACCGAGCTCCTTGATATGGCTGATCAACGGCGACATGCCGTGATAGCGGAGCCCGCCCGCGTGGAAGCCGGGAGGCGTGAAGGTCGAGCCCAGGGTATGCATCTTGGCGAGCGGCGTTAAGTGCGCCGTATCGCCGAAGTCGTAGGCATACTTCCCGCGCGTGAGACTCGGGCACGCCGCAGGCTCGATGGCGACGATGCGCGTCTTGCGGCCGCCGCGCAGCTGTGCGCCGAGAAACGGAAACACGATGCCGGCAAAGTTCGAGCCGCCACCGGTACAGCCCACGATCACGTCGGGATAATCGCCGGCGAGCTCGAACTGCGCGATGGCCTCCTGACCGATCACCGTCTGGTGCAGCAGTACGTGGTTGAGCACCGACCCCAGGGCATACTTGGTGTCCTCGCGCCCCGCCGCCATCTCGACCGCCTCGGAGATCGCGATGCCGAGGCTGCCCGGATGCTTCGCGTTCTTGGCGAGAATGGCGCGCCCCGAGGCTGTCTGGTCGGACGGCGAAGGCACGCAGCGCGCGCCGTACGTCTCCATCAGGGCGCGGCGGTACGGCTTCTGGTCGTAGGACACGCGCACCATGTACACCTCGATCTCGATGCCGAAGAGCGCGCCTGCGAACGCAAGGGCTGAGCCCCACTGGCCCGCGCCGGTCTCGGTGGTGATGCGCTTGATGCCCGCTTCCTTGTTGTAGTACGCCTGCGCCACCGCGGTGTTCGGCTTGTGGCTGCCGGCGGGGCTGACGCCCTCGTACTTGTAATAGATGCGCGCCGGCGTATCGAGCGCCCGCTCCAGCCGCCGCGCGCGGTATAGCGGCGAAGGGCGCCACTGCCGGTAGATCTCGCGCACCGGTTCCGGAATTTCGATTTCGCGCTCTGTCGCGACCTCCTGCATGATCAGCGACATCGGGAACAGCGGCATCAGATCGTCGGGCCCGACGGGCTTCATCGTTCCGGGGTGCAGCACCGGTGGCGGCGGCAACGGCAGGTCCGCCGCGATGTTGTACCAGGCCTTGGGAATGCGGCTCTCGTCGAGCAGATACTTGACGGTATCGGGCATCGTAGGTCTCCGGAAAAGCGCTGCGCAGGAGCCGCTCAGTATACGTCACCCCGCGCGCGCGTATTTGCGGCAGATCAAATCCACCCGCGGCGATTGACACGCCGCAGCCCGTCGGCTAGAAGCGTGTCATACGGGCGCACCCGCGCCCCAACCCGGGAAAGAGGCGATCATGCGAGTGGGATTTATCGGTCTTGGAATCATGGGCGGCTCGATGGCGCTCAACGTGCGCGCCGCCGGCCACGATCTCATCGTCCACGATCTGCGGCGGGACGCCGCGGCGCGGCACATAAAAGCCGGGGCCGTCTGGGCCGACGGGCCGCGCAAGGTGGCCGAAGCCGCAGACGTCGTGTTGACCTCGCTGCCCGGGCCGCCGGAAGTCGAGGCGGTGTCGGCCGAGCTGCTCGCCGGCATGCGGCCGGGCGCGGCGTGGTTCGATCTTTCGACCAATTCCCCGACCGTGGTGCGGCGCATCCATGCGCGCTTCGCCGAGAAGAAGCTCGACATGCTCGACGCGCCGGTCTCCGGCGGCCCGCACGGCGCGAAGTCGCGCAAGCTCGCGCTGCTGGTGGGCGGCGACCAGGGCGTCTTCGATCGCTTCAAGCCGGTGCTCGATGCGGTCGGCGACCAGGTCATTTATATCGGCCCGATCGGCGCCGGTTCGGTCGCGAAGCTGGTGCACAACTGCGCGGGCTACGCCATCCAGACCGCGCTCGCCGAAGTGTTCACGATGGGAGTGAAGGCCGGGGTCGAGCCGCTCGCGTTGTGGGCGGCCGTGCGCCAGTGCTCGCTCGGGCGGCAGCGCACCTTCGACCGCCTGGGCCGGCA
>JBFKNN010000131.1:0-9248 GCA_041629335.1 Burkholderiales bacterium
CCCGCCACCGCAATCAGGATCGTGCCGACCGTGCCGGCGATGAAGGAGCCCACGGCGGCAATCGCCAGGGCCGGTCCGGCGCGGCCCTTCTTCGCCATCTCGTGGCCGTCCATGCAGGTCACCACCGACGCCGATTCGCCCGGCAGCTTCACCAGGATCGCGGTGGTCGAGCCGCCGTACTGGCAGCCGTAATAGATGCCCGCGAGCATGATCAGCGCGCCGACCGGCGGCAGGTTGAACGTGGCCGGCAGCAGCATCGCGATCGCGGCGAGCGGCCCGATGCCCGGGAGCACGCCCACGAGCGTGCCGACAAACACGCCGGCAAAGCAGTACAGCAAATTGACCGGGCTGACCGCCGTGGCGAACCCGAGCGTCAGGTTCGGGAAATACTCTGCGAAAAATTCCATGTTCTTATCTCCACCACCAGAGCGGGAACGGGAGCTCGAGGGCGTAAATGAACAACGCCCAGGCGCCCACTACCAGCACGGCGACCATGGCGATGACTCCCTTGATTCTGAACTCTTTACCGGCAAGCGCGGAAAGCACGATCAGGATCACCATCGCGAGGATGAAGCCGATGTTGTCGATCGCCCAGCCGAAAGCGGCGAACGCGATGGAGAGCAGTATCATCGGCCGCCAGGCGAAGTTGCCGACTTTCTCGCCTTCGAACTTGAACCCCATTGCCGCGATGATGGATCCCAGAATGATCAGAATGACCCCGATCCAGGTCGGGAAGTAGCCCGGACCCATGCGCATCGCGGACCCCATCGGGTAGTCGCGGGCAATGATGATCGCCAGGATACCGAAGCCGATGAACATCAATCCGGCCCAGAAATCTTCCTGGCTCTTTATTTTCAAACTCATGTGTTGCCTCCTCGTTACCTCACTGCGGCGCTGCTCGCACTCGCAATCGTTCCCGGATGCCTCCGCGAGAAACGGGCGGGCATAGTGAACTTGACTACCGCGGGAAATGCTTTCGATGCTGGCCGACTGACCATCGGTCAGGCTGCTCGACTGGCCCGGCACTCTTTGACCGCCGGCAAATCTTTATTGTGCAAATTATATCTTTCCCCTCCCTTACACGAAATTCAGAGTAGGGACTTTACAGAACTTGGTCCGGCGGTGGCAACCCCGAAAACGTCACCTATGACGCAGCGCAGCATTGACGCGCACCGAGTGAGTCTCGGTAAATAAGTAAACGTTAATTTGCGGTGCAAAATCGTATGCCCCGACTGGTTTCCTACCGGGACCACCCCCGGGCGCGCGCAGTGTAACGCTACGCTAAGCGCCTGCCAACTGCTTTTCGCTGGCGCGGTAAACACGCTGCCCGCGCTGCTCGGAGCACGACGAACCGAGCCAGCGGACAGTCATCGCGGAGTCAAGTGTGAGACCCGCGGGCTCAATTGATCATCTGCACGCGGCCGGCCTTGATGAGCTTGCTCAGGCGATCCGCCTCGTTCCGCATAAACGCGGCAAATTCTTCCGTGGTGCCGCCCCCCACGACGAGGCCGAGGCTGTCCAGCCGCTGCCTGACATCCGCCGTGCCGAGCGCGCGGTTCAGCTCGCCGTTGAGCTTGGTGACGACGGGACGCGGGGTCTTGGCCGGGACGGCGACGCCGAACCACACCGAAGCCTCGGCGTTTCTTATCCCCTGCTCGACGAGCGTAGCGACGTTGGGCAGCACATCCTGGCGCTTGGCACCGGCCACGCCCAGCACCTTCACGCGTCCCGCTTTGATGTGCGCCTCCCCGGTGACCGACGTCGTATACATGACGTGGATCTGCCCTCCGACGACGTCGGTCAGCGCCGGCGCGGCGCCCTTGTACGGGACGTGCACGACGTCGACACCGGTGGCCGCCTGGAACAGCGCGAGACCGATATGCAGGCTGCTGCCGTTGCCCGAGGATCCCCAGTTGACCTTGCCGGGATTGGCCCTGGCGTAATCGACGAGCTCCCCGGCGCTCGCCGGCGGGAATTTGGGGTTGGCCACGATGATGAGCGGCGCGTAACCCAGGAAGATCACCGGCGCAAAGTCGCTCATCTTGTACGGGGTGTCCCTGCGCAGCAGCACGTTGTTGATGCTCGGCCCGGGGTTGGCGTGCAGCAGGGTATAGCCGTCCGGATTCGCCTTCGCCACCGTTTCCGCGCCCACGGAGCCGCCGGCCCCGGCGCGGTTGTCGACGATGAACTGCTGACCCCACGTCTCGGTCAGCTTCTGCGCCAGCAGGCGCGCGATGATGTCGTTCGACGCGCCCGGCGGGAACGGCACGACCCAGCGCACCGGCTTGTTCGGATAATTCCCGGCCGCGTCGGCTTTCTTGCCCTGCGCGGCCGCCGGCCCCGCCGCCAGCAGCGCCCCCGCCAGCGCCAGCATCAACCCACGGCGAATACGGTCCACTTCGAATCTCCTTCCACTACGCGTCTTGCGATACGGCGGAACCCGCCCTTTCGCTTCAGCCTTTGCTCCGCGCGGCCGCCGGCTCGAGCGCCTTGGGATTCACCACGTTGACCGGCTTGCCCTCGGCGTAGGCGAGGATCTGGTCGAAGATGCTGCCGAACGCCTGCTCGTAGCCGTCGCGCTCGACGTAACCGATATGCGGCGTGCACACGGCGTTGGGCAGGGCAAGCAGGGGGTGCGCCGCGTTCAGCACCGGCTCTTCCTCGAACACGTCGACGGCCGCCATCCCCGGCCGCCCCCGCTTCAACGCGTCCACCAGCACGCCGGGCTCGATCAGGCCGGCGCGGCTCGTATTGACGAGGAGCGCAGTCGGCTTCATACGCGCCAGGTCCGCGGCAGTGACGATCCCGCGGGTGGCCTCGATGTAGCGCAGGTGCAGGGAAATCACGTCGCATTCCTCGAAAAAGGATTCGCGGCTTCGCGCCGGCGCGAAGCCGTCGGCCATGGCGCGCGTGAACGACGCGTCGCGGCCCCAGACCAGCACCTTCATGCCGAACGCCTTGCCGTAGCCGGCGACCACCGAGCCGATCCGGCCGTAGCCGTAAATGCCCAGCGTGCGGCCGCGCAGCCCGGTGCCGAGCGTCGACTGCCAGCGGCCGGCCTTGAGGGCGGCGACCTCGCGCGAGATGTGCCGCGTCGCATCCATGATCAGGCCCCAGGCGAGCTCCGCGGTGGCGTGCGACGGCCGCCCGGGATGCATGTCCGAGCACACCAGCACGCCCTGCCGGGTGCATGCATCGACGTCGATGTGCGGGTAGACGCTGCGCTGGCTGATGAGCTTCAGCCGCGGCAGCCGCTCGATCAGCGGGGCGCGTATCGGCGTGCGCTCACGGATGAGGACCAGCGCCTCGGTGTCCTTCAGGCGCTCCGCGAGCGTATCGACGTCCTTGGTATGGTCGTTCCATACCTTCACCTCGTGGCCCTCGAGCTTGGAGAAGCACGCGAGCGTGCGGATGGCGTCCTGGTAGTCGTCGAGGATGGTTATTTTCATAAAGGCGTGATTGGCGGTTGGCGGTTGGCGGTTGGCGACTGGCAGTTGGCGGTTGGCGGTTGGCAGTTGGCAGTTGGCGGTTGGCGGTCGTTACGCAAGGTGGTTAGTCCCTACGGCGCAGCTGACCGGTAGGGGGCTCACTGATCGCTGATCACAGTTTTCCATCGAGCCAGCCGCTCTCCTTCACCCGCTTGAGCACCTCCCCGACGATCTCCGGCGCGCGTCCGACGTAGGTCGTCGGGTCGAGCACCTGCCGCAGCTCGTCGGGCCCCAGCGCCGCGCGCACGCGGTCATTGTCCATCAGCACCCGGTCGAAGGCGATGCCGTGCTCGATGCCGTGCATCGAGCACTCGTAGACGAGGTCGTGCGCGGTTTGCTTGCCCAGCTTGCCGGAGAGGGCGAACATCACGCGCTCCGACATGAGGAAACCGCCCAGTCGATCCAGGTTCTCGCGCATGCGCCCCGCGTACACCGTAAGGCCTTCGAGCACGCCCTTCATCATCGCCAGGATGCCGCCCATCATCAGGCAGGACTCCGGCAGCGCCTTCCATTCGCCGCGCCACGACGAGCCGTCGCGCTCATGCTCGATAACCATGCACTCCAGCATGAACGCGGCATTGTAGCGCAGGGCGCGGCTCACCCCCACCACGGCCTCGCACGTGGACGGGTTGCGTTTATGCGGCATGGTGGAGGAGCCCACCTTGCCCGCGCTGAAAGGCTCGTAAACCTCGCCGATCTCGGTGTGCTCGAGGATCACGATCTCGTTGGCGATCTTGCCCAGTGTCTGCGCGACGATCGCCAGCACGCAGACGTACTCGGCAAACCGGTCGCGCGCAGGCTGCCAGTTGATATCCGCGACGCCCAGGCCGAGCCGCGCCATCAGCCGCTTTTCCAGCTCCGCCGCCCGCGGCCCGTAGGAGGCCTGCGTGCCGACCGCGCCGACCATGCCGCCGACGAAGGTGCGCTGCTCCAAGGCCCGCAGCCGTTCATAGTTGCGCTGCATTTCGGAAAGCCAGATCGCGGCCTTGTGGCCGAAGGTGATCGGCAGCGCCTGCACGCCATGGGAGCGGCCGACCATCGGCGTCGCGCGATGCGTCTCGGCAAGCCGCGCCAGCGCGCGGCCGATCGCCCGCGCATCGCGCAGAAAGATTCCGTGCGCCGCCTTGATTTGCAGCATCGTGCCGGTGTCGAGCACGTCCTGTGTCGTCGGACCGAAATGGATGTACTCGCCAAGGCCGTCCCGGCAGAGCTTCTCCACCGCCTTCAATGCCGGCACTAGGGGATGCTTGATGTGGCGGATTTCGGCCGCGATCGCCTCGATGTCGACGTTCGCCACGGACGCCTTCTCGGCGATTTCCCGCGCCGCGGCTTCCGGGATGATGCCGAGCGCCGCCTGCTCCAGCGCGAGCGCGGCCTCGTAGTCGTACCACTTCTGCACGCGGCCCGAGTCGCTGAAGATTGCGCGCAACTCCTCGGTACTCCACAAGTGCTTGAGCAGCGCGTCGTCGAAGATGCCGGATGCCATCGTTTGCTCCTGTTGGGTCGCGCGGGAGCCGCTACGTGCGCTCCAGGATATGCAGGCCGCGCACACGGTCGAGGAGGTAGATCAGCCCACGGTCGTCCACCGTTACGTCGTTGCTCTGCACCCGGGAAGCGCCCGGCGGCGGGTCGGGCACGAAGTGCGCGACTTCGCGCGGCGCGTGCGGTCGCGCGATGTCGACGATGCGCAGGCCATGCGCGAACCAGGCAACGGGGATTTCGGTGCCGGTCACCTTCTCGCACGGCTGGTGGCACCCGGTCATCTGGGGTTGCTCCTCGGGCGGGACATCCTCGAGCTGGAAGCTCGAAATCGCCACCGGGTGCTTTTCATCGGTGATGTCGACGATCCACAGGAACGCCGAATTGTGCGGCGGACAGCCTTCGAGGCGCACCACGTCCTCGTCCGACACCACCAGAAAATCCCGGTTGGCGATCTTGAACGGGATGCGCAGCGCCGTGTGCGTCGGCCACGGGAAGGGCGGACTCCAGTCGAGCCCGGATATGAACGTCGGTTTTGCCATGTCCTCGATGTCGAGGATGACGAAGCCGCCGTGCCAGTAGCTCGTGTACAGGCGGTTGCCGAAACGCAGCGGATGGTGGCATTTGTGCGCCGCGCCCTTCCACGTCGGCTTCTCGCCGCCGGCGGTCCACTGCCCCGGCATCCACCAGCGGCCGACCTCCGCCGGCCGCGCCGGATCCTTCAGGTCGAGGATCATGACGATGTTGCCGACGTAGCCTTCCCAGGTCGGAGAGATGTAGGCATAGCGGCCGTCGAAATCGAAGCGGTGCACGCCACGGGCGTACGCCGGCCCCGGCTTGTCGGTGGTGTTCCAATGCGTAATGAGCCTGGGCTTGGCGGGATTCGAGACGTCGTGGATGGCGAGCCCGCCCTGGAAGTCCGCCGGCGCCTCTTCGCCGCGCGCGTTGCGCTCGGAGAGCACCTCGCGGTTGGTGAGCATGATGCCATCCTTCACGCGCACCTTGTGTGAGTGGGTCCCCGGCGGCATGTTGATCTCCGCGAGCGGCTTCGGGCGCTTCGGGTCGGCCACGTCGATGATCAGCGTCCCGTGGGGATTGCGCATGTTGCCGACGTACGCGACCTTGTTTTCGACCACGACCTGGCCACCCCCGGCGCAGTCGTGCCAGGCGAGCGGCGCAATGCTGCTCCCCGCCGCATGCTCGTGGCCGACCGCCCCGCCCTGGCGCGTGTCGACGTACGCGACTTCGCGTATGCCTTTCGCCCTCATGGCTTCCGTCCTCCCCGCACTTGCCTACTCGAGCTTGATCCCCGCCTGGCGAATGACCTTGCCCCACTTGTCCCGTTCGGCGCGGATGAAATCGCCGAAGGCCTTCGAGGTGTTGCCCACCGGCACCGTGCTCATGCCGGCCAGGCGCTCGCGCACTTCCGGCTGCTTGAGCACGCTCACGATCTCGCGGTTCAGCCGCGCGACGATGTCCTTTGGCGTCGCCGCCGGGGCAAGCCAGCCGAACCAGCCGATGACTTCGAATCCCGGGAATCCCGATTCGGCGATAGTGGGCAGATCGGGCGCAACCGGCGAGCGATCGGCGCTGCTGATCGCCAGCGCGCGCACCCTGCCGGCTTTCACCTGCGGGGTCGCCGCGAGCGCGATACTGAACAATGCCTGCACCTGCCCGGCGATGACTTCGGCGAGCGCCGGCCCGCCGCCCTTGTACGGCACGTGCACGACGTCGATCTTCGCCGACTGGCGGAACAGCTCGAGCGCGAGATGGCCCGAGGTGCCGTTGCCCGCGGAGGCGAAGGTGAGCTCGCCCTGCCGCGCCTTGGCAACCGAGATCAGCTCCCGCACCGAAGTTGCCGGCACCGAGGGGTGCACGATCAGGATGTTGGGCACGGCAATGCCCTGCGTGATGGCCGCGAAATCCTTGACGGGATCGTACGGCACCTTGCGGTAGAGGCTGGGATTGATTGCAACGCCTGCTGCGACCAGCACGAACGTGTAGCCGTCGGGCGCCGCGCGCGCCGCCATCTCATAGGCGATGATGCCGTTCGCCCCCGGACGGTTGTCGATCACCACGGTCTGGCCGAGGGCCTCGCCGAGCCGCGGCCCGACGATGCGTGCCAGCGTGTCGGCGGGTCCGCCCGGCGGCACCGCGACGATCATGCGCACCGGCCGTGCAGGATAGGGCTCGGCAGCTGCGGCAACGCCGCTCAAGCCGAGGCAGACGATGACCAATGTTCTCGCGATCACGATTCTCCCCCCATCTTCTAGTCCGTCGCGTGGGACAGCAAGTCTACCCGCGGCTGGATTCCATGGCGCTCATTCATGACGACATGCCTCACCCGGCGCGCGTTGAGCCGCAGCCGAGATGCCGGCTCGAACGCGCGCAGTAAACCGGCACGACAGTGTCCGGATTTAGCGGAAATTATGCATGAAACCGACACACCCGCGCCGCCCACAGTCCGGATATTGGGCAGCCACCGACGCGATGCTATGATTTGACCGGTTGCCGCCCCGCTTGCGCGGGCGCAGCCGGAGATTCCGCTCATGACCCTCCCCGCCTCCAGGCTCTGCAGCCTCGCCGACCTCGCCGCCCGCATTCCCGACGGCGCCGCACTCGGCCTCGGCGGCGTGTTCCTGCACCGGAGTCCGTTCGCGCTCGTGCGCGAGCTCGCGCGGCAGGGCCGCCGCGGCCTCGAGATCATCAAGCCGTCGCCGGGCTACGACCTCGATCTCCTGTGCCGTGCCGGCGCCGTCGCCCGCGTGCGCGCCGGCATCGTCGCGATGGAGGGCAATTTCGGGCTCGCCAAGTGGTATCGCCGCGCGATCGAGCGCCGCGAGGCCGAGCTCGAAGAGCACGCCTGAATGACGCTCGTCGCGGGGCTGCGTGCAGCCTCCTACGGTGTGCCGTTCCAGCCGGTCGCGGGCGTGCATGGCAGCGACATCGCCGCGTTGAACGGCTGGCAGACGTTGCGCGATCCCTATGGCTCGGGGAAAGACGTATACGTCATACCCGCGGTGCGCCCCGACGTCGCGGTGATCCATGCGAACGAAATCGACGAGCTGGGCAACGCCCGGGTGCTCGGCTCGCCGTTCTGGGACCATCCGCTCACCCGCGCGGCGAAACGGGTGCTGGTGACGGCGGAGCGGCTGGTGCCGACGGCAGAACTTGCCAGGCAGCCCGAGCTGACACTGGTTCCGGGGTTCATGGTGGAGGCCGCCGCGATCGTGCCGCGCGGCGCATGGCCCGGCTCGATGCATCCGCTCTACGAGATCGACTATCCGGCCGTCGAAGCCTACATGCGGGACGAGCCCGGCGTGCTCGAGGCGCATCTTGCGGCGGCGCCGGAAACCCGTGATCAGTGATCGGTGACACGTCAACGTCAAATCGGCCGCACCGTCCCGCTACGGATCACCGGTCAGGAGCCGCGAGTCACGCAGCGATGAGCAACTGGACGCCGTTCTCCTACCTCGTCATCAATCTCGCGCGCGAGATCCGCGCGGGCGAGGTCGTATTCAGCGGGGTCAATTCGACGCTGCCGATGCTCGCCTGCCTGCTTGCCAAGCGTGCTTACGACTTTCCCTTCACCTACATCAACGTCGCCGGCGGGGTCGAGCCGGTGCCGCAGAAGATCCCGCACTCGAGCAGCGACCCGGCGATCGTCGAAGGCTCGCCCGCGATCTTCGCCAACGAGGACTTCTACGACCTGTGCGCGCGCGGCGGTCTCGATCTCGTCTATCTCGGCTGCGCGCAGATCGACGCCGAGGGCCGCACCAACGTTTCGGTCATCGGGGACTGGAAGAACCCCAAGGTCCGGCTGCCCGGCGGCGGCGGCGCGGCGGTGATGCTGCCAACGGCAAGGCGGGTCGTGACCTGGCGCACCGAGCACTCGCCGCGCTCACTGGTCGAGAAGCTCGACTTCGTCACTGCGGCAGGCAACATGGCGGCGGTGGTGACGCCGATCGCGGTATTCCGGCGCGACGCGGGCCGCCTCGCCCTCGCATCCTGGAATCCGCAGGTCGCGGCGGACGAAGTGGTCAAGCGCACCGGATTCGCATTCGATGCGGCCCGCGCGGCGCCCACTGCGCCTCCCACGCCCCGTGAGCGCGCGGCACTCGCGAATCTCGATCCGCACGGCGAGTTTGCCGCGCCGCTCGACCGCTGAATGTCTAGAACCTATTTCATAAATACCCGCGTGTGCGACGGTGGCGATGTGGGATGCAGTTCTAGGAGGGCGACCGCAGCAATATCGCGAATATTGCAAGGGAGCCCGACAAC
>JBFKNN010000132.1:0-9247 GCA_041629335.1 Burkholderiales bacterium
CGCTCCTGTTCGGTTCCCAGCGCGCCGGCGAGATTCTGCGCCGAGACGTTGTAGAACACGAAGCCGATGCCGATCAGCATCGCCGAGGCGTAAAGCGCGGCGAGGTGCGGCCACACGAACGGCGCCGCGAGCCCGATCCCGAGCACCCCGGTGCCGATCACCATCGGCCGGTACGAGCCGAAGCGGTCCGAGACCACGCCCGAATAGATCGAGAGCAGCAGAGGAAAGACCGAGTAAAACGAGATCAGCGCGCCGATCTGGAGCGGATTCGCCCCGAGATCAATCGCGAACAGCGACGCGACCACCCGGCTGCCCATGTGGACCGCCTGCACGAGGAGCGTGATGAGGGTGATGACGACGATGGGTCGCATGGCGCAATTACCCGGCCGGCCGGGACCGGCGCGCCGGCCGTGGTGATCGCGCGAGCCCGGGATCGAAGTCGCGGGTCGCGGGGCTCAGACGGCGTAGCCCGGATCGACCAGGTCGAGCTTGCGGATGAGCGCGGCCCACATGAGCTTGCCGCCTTCGCCGCGGCCGCCCTGCGAGTAGATTTGCTTGCCCTGCTCCAGCGTGTGGTCGATGATTTCCCGCGGGATGGGGTTCAGCTCCGCGCCGCCGGCCATCGCCGTGATCTGGAACTTGCACGCGCGCTCGAGGCGGTACATGCGCGCGAACATCTCGCCGATGGTCTCGCCCACGGTCAGCGTGCCGTGGTTGCGCAGGATGAGCATCCCGCCGTCGCCGAGGTCCTGAACCAGCCGCTCGCGCTCGGAAAGATCCTGCGCGACGCCCTCGAAATCGTGGTAGCGCACGAGCGAGAGCGCGGTAAGCGCCATTTGCGTGAGCGGGAGCAGGCCGTCCTTCTGCGCCGAAACCGCCACGCCGTACTGCGTGTGGCAGTGCATGACGGCGTGCGCGTCGCTGCGCCCCATGTGGATCGCGCTGTGGATGGTGAAGCCGGCTTCGTTGATCTCGTACTCGGACTTGGAGAGCTTCCCGCCGTCGACGTCGCACTTGATCAGCGCCGAGGCGGTCATCTCCTCGAACAGCAGGCCGTAGGGATTGATCAGGAATTCGTCGTCGGTGCCGGGGACGCGGCAGGAGATATGCGTGCCGAGCATATCGGTCCAGCCCATCATCGCGGTCAGGCGGTAGGCGGCGGCGAGCTCGACGCGCGCCTGCCACTCGGCATCGGACATGCCGCGACGCGCGCGCGAGGGCAGCTTGGTCACTTTGGCGGTGCGGGAGGGGCTTTTCATATTATGGACTCTCGATGGTAGTTTGGCCTGGAAGCAGGCGCATTTCGCGGCCCGCGCGGGGATGCATTAGAATAACCCATTGTCTGACGCCCATAAAGCGTGATCGCCGTTCGCTTGCGCCATATCGTGCGGCCCGCCACGAAAATCCAGATAGTGAACTTACAAACCGCCTACAACATTGACGACCTGCGCCGCATCGCCGAGCGGCGGCTGCCGCGCGTTGCCTACGACTACCTCGAGCGCGGCGCCGAGGACGACGTCACCCTGCGGGCGAACCGCTCGGCGCTGGAGGCGATCCGCTTCGTGCCGCGCACCCTGGTCGACGTCTCCAAGCGCTCGCAGGCGACGATGCTCTTCGGCAGCCGCTACGACGCCCCCTTTGGTCTCGCGCCGACCGGCGCCGCGGGGCTCTACTGGTTCGAGGCCGACGTCGCGCTCGCGCGCGCCGCCGCCGCGGCAAAAGTGCCGTTCGTGCTCTCGACCGCCTCGTTTGTGGAGTTGGAGCGGGTCGCGCGCGAGGCGGGCGGCACGAAGTGGTTCCAGCTCTACGCCAACAAGGACCACGATTCCACCGGCAAGCTCGTCCGGCGCGCGCTCGATGCGGGCTATGAGGCGCTGGTGGTGACGGTCGACGTGCCAGTGGGCGCCAACCGCGAGTACAACCTGCGCAACGGCTTCCAGATCCCGTTCCGCATGAACGTGCGCAACATGATCGACGGGATGCTCCACCCGTACTGGCTCACCAACGTCTTCCTGCGCACACTCGCCACCTCGGGCGTGCCGCGCTTCCAGAACGTCGACACCGACGTCGGCGGCCGCATCGTCGCGAAGAACCTGTCCGAGTTCCGCGCCCGGCGCGACGCGCTCGACTGGACTGATTTCGGGTGGATGCGCGAGATCTGGCCTAAGAAGCTGATGGTGAAGGGCATCATGACCGCGGAGGACGCACTTGCAGCGCAGCGCCACGGCGCGGACGGCGTGTTCGTCTCCAACCACGGCGGCCGGCAACTCGACGGGGTGGACTCACCCGTCGAGGTGCTGGCGGAGGTCGTCGCGGCGGTGGGGGGCAAGCTCGCGGTGATGGTCGACAGCGGCTTTCGCCGCGGCACCGATATCGTGAAGGCACACGCGCTTGGCGCCGACATGGTGTTCGTCGGGCGGGCGCCGCTCTACGGCGCGGCGGCGGGCGGCGAGGCGGGGGTCGCGCGGGCGATCGAAATCCTCAAGAGCGAGATCGACCGGGTGATGGCGCTGCTCGGCTGCCGGACGGTGGACGAGCTATCCCCCGCCTGCCTGCGGCTGCCCCAGGGCGGCACATGACGCTCACGCGCGAGCTCACCGAGCGCATCGCCGCCGCGCGCTTCGAGACGCTCGGCGCCGGTTGCGTTGCGCGCACTCGGGCCGCGATCAAGGACGGCATCGCGGTGGCGCTCGCCGGCACGGTGCACGAAGCGCCGCCGCGGCTCGTTGCGGCGCACCTAAAGAGTCTCGGCGGCAAGCCGCAGGCGACCGTGTGGGGTTTCGGCTTCAAGACTTCGCCGGTTCATGCCGCCTACGTGAATGGCGTGTCGACCCACGTGCTCGACTTCGAGCCAATGTGGCTGCCGCCAACGCACTCGGTTTCGCCGACGGTGCCGGTCGCGTTCGCGCTGGCGGAAGCGACGCGCGCCAACGGGCGCGAGATCGTCGCTGCGGTTGCCAAGGGCATGGAGGTGCAGGGCCGCATCCAGTTTGCGGCGGACCAGTACGAGGCTGGCTCGCTGAAGTTCCATCCGCCGGGGCTGGTCGGTGTGATCGGCGCGGCGGTCACCGCAGGCCACCTGCTGGACCTTGATGCGGAGCAGTTAGCGCACGCGATCGGCATCGCCGCCTCGCGCGCGGGCGCACTGCTTGCCAATGTCGGCTCGATGACCAAGAGCACGCACTGCGGTTATGCGGGGGCCTCCGGGCTCGACGCGGCGCTGCTTGCGTCGCGCGGGTTCACTGCGAATCCGGACGTGCTGGAAGCACCGCGCGGTTTCGCCGCTTCGTTCTATCCTGCCGGCCTCGATCGCAAGAAGCTTCTCGCTTTCGGCGAGCCGTATCGCGTGGTCGATCCGGGCCTTGCGATCAAGCTTTTCCCATCGCAGTTCGCGACGCACTGGGCGATCACTGCCGCGCTCGATCTGCATCCGAAGATCGGCAATCCAGCCAATATCGCGCGCGTGAGGATCCGTGGGCCCGCGATGGCTTACGTCGACCGGCCGCTGCCCGCAACCGGACTCGAAGGCAAATTCAGCTTTCAGTACACGGCAGCGGCGGCGCTGCTCGACGGCAAGGTGGGCATAGACACCTTTACCGATGCGCGGCGCTTCCGCCGCGACACGGCGGCATTGCTCGACAAAATCGAGCTTGTGCAGGATGCTTCGATTCCGGGAAGCTGGACCGGGCTCTTTGTGACGATCGACGTCGAGATGCGTGATGGCGCGACGTTTCACGCACGCTGCCGCGGGCCGCTTGGCGCCTGGGGCCAGCCGGCGCTCTCGCCGGAGCGCCACGAAGTGAAGCTGCGCGACTGTCTCGGCGCGGCACTCGATGGACGGCGCGCGACGCGGCTCCTCGGCCTGCTCGACAAGCTTGAGCGGCAGACCGTGCGCGGCGTGGCGGGCATCACCGCCATCCTCGGCGCTGCGGGAACCCGGAACCGGCGGCGCGCGGGCGGCAAGCGTTAAGCTGCGAACAGAGCTAAACTTGTCGCTGATCAACGGAATTCGCGGGTGTGTGGCGGGCTATCGTAGGGTGCGGCTTTGGCGCACCATCCCGATCGTTGCCCGGGCTTATCGGTGCGCTAAAGCTGCACCCTACAGATGCGCCCTGCGGCGGCACCGTACGCAAGCTGCCGGTCGCCGCCCACTGCTCTCTGTTTGCCGCTCACGCATTTGAAGGAGTGCATACATGAAACAACTCAAGATTCCGGCAGTGTTCATGCGCGGTGGTACCAGCAACGCGGTGGTGTTTCACGCCAGGGACCTGCCGCGCGAGCGCGCGCTGTGGGACGAGATCTTCCTCGCCGCGATCGGCAGCCCCGATCCCTACGGCCGGCAGCTCGACGGCATGGGCGGCGGCATCTCGTCGTTGTCGAAGGTATGTATCGTGGGCCCGTCGTCGCGGCCCGACGCCGACATCGACTACACGTTCGCGCAAGTACAGGTGAAGGACGCGAAGGTCGACTACAGCGGCAACTGCGGCAACATGTCCTCCGCGATGGGCCCGTTTGCGGTCGACGAGGGCGTCGTGAAAGTGAGCGGCAAGGAAGCGCTGGTGCGCGTGCATAACACCAACACCAGGAAGGTGATATGGTCGCGATTCGCGCTCGACGACGGGCTCTCCGCGGTCGACGGCGATCTGGCGATCCCCGGCGTGTCGGGCACCGGCGCGCCGGTCCGGCTCGAGTTTCGCGACCCCGGTGGCGCCACGACCGGCAAGCTGTTGCCAACGGGCAACGTCGTCGACACGCTGGATGTGCCGGGCTACGGCAAATTCACCGCGTCTCTGGTGGACGCTGCGAACGCGACGTGCTTCCTTCACGCCAAGGACCTCGGCCTCACCGGGACGGAAATGCCAGAGGAGCTCGATCGGAATAGCGAACTTCTGAAGAAGCTCGCGGCGATCCGGGTCGCGGCGTCAGTGGCGATGGGCATCGCAAGCACGCCGGAAGAAGCGGCCGAGAAGCGTACCGTGCCGTTCGTCGGCTTCGTCTCCGGCCCGCAGGACGCGGCCGCGCTCTCGGGCGAGACGATCGAGGCGGCGAAGGTCGACCTCACCGCGCGCATGATCTCGAACGGGCAGCCGCACCGCGCGCTGCCGCTCACCGTGTCGCTGTGCACCGCGGTTGCGGCGCGCATCGAAGGCAGCGTCGTGAACCAGGCTGCGCGCGCATCGGGCCCCGAGGCCGAGATCCGCATCGCCATGCCGTCGGGCATCCTCACCGTCGCGGCGACGGTGAACCAGAAGAACGGCGAATGGCATGCCGAGCAGGGTGCGTTTTACCGCACCCAGCGGCGCCTGTTCGAAGGGTTCGTGCTGGTGCGCGCGTCGCGCGTGCCGGGGCTCGTCGCGGCCAGCGGCGGCAAGCGCAAGGCCGCATAATGATGCTTTTACAACATATACTTATATAACGCTTCCGGCTGCGGCTGGCACCGAGCGCCCCGGGCGGGCGCCGGTCCCTGATGGCAGGAGAGGGTCAGCTCGCGGCTTTCCAGCCGAGTTCCTGCTCGATGCGCCGCCGGTACGGCGTGTCGATTTGCGGCGGCGTCCGACGGATGTACTGCTGGGCGAGCTTGCCCGGCACGGGTGGCAGCCGGCGCAGGTAATGCAGGATCTCGTCGGCTGGCGGAACCTGTCCCCGGCGGCCGATGAACCCGATCGGCAGATTGGCCCACAGCACCGCGTCGAGCGCTTTATCCTGCGCCCACCGCGCAATCGTTGTCGCGGCTGCGCCGTTGGACCGGCCGGAGGCCGCTTCCCAGAAACCGACGTGCTGCTCGACATAGCGCGCCTTGATGCCTTCGCGCGCGGCGAACGCGGCTTTCGCGGTCTCGAGCTCGGATACCGCCAGCAACGACCAGTAGGCGCGCACGCTGTGCTCGACGCCGCAAATCACCAGGGTGATGCGGCCGTTGGCCGATTGGCGCGCGAATTCCACCGGCAGCCAGGGCCCGTCGTCGAACCACGCGCTGCGCACCGGCAGCTCCCGCGGGTCCCAGACCAGCGAGCCCCAGCCCAGGCAACCGATCGTCATTCTCTTACCCGATGCCATGATGGAGGTCTCGCGCTAGCGCAGCGGCCCGAGCAGGCGCCGCCAGTAGTGGTCGAAAGGCGCAAGGCCGAGTTGCGACAGCACGTCCGTCGTCAGACGGGTAAAGGATCGAGGGTCGATCGTCTCCCACAGCGCCAGGCCGACCGCGCCGAGGCCGGCGGCAACCAGCAACACGCCGAGCATCGTCTTCGGCACGCGCACCAGCAGCGTCCATGCGAGCCCGCGCGAGCGCGGATGAAACGCGATGAGCGCGCCGGCGCCGGCGACCAGGAGTCCGAGCAGCGCCAGCAGCAAACCGGGGCGGCGCATGAGGTAGTTGACCGCCGTGCGCCACAGCGCTTCTTCCATCAGGTAGGCGGACGCGATCGTGGTGGCGCCGACGAGCAATGCCATCCATCCCCAGATCAGCGCAGGTGTGCCGGCGTAATCGTCCTCGCGGAAGCTCGAGAAGCGGAAGCTCATCCGCCGCAGGGAGATCGATTCGACGCCGCCGAGCGCGATCCCGGCGCCGACCAGGAAGAGACCGAGGTGGACGCCCGCCGGCAGGTAGTACACGCGCGCGGCGATCATGCCGACGGCGCCTGTGAATATGAGGGCGTACTCGACGAAGGTGATGAGCCGCATGTCGATAATAGTTTACTCGAAGTGCGGGGAGCTTAGCGCCCGCTGAACCAGTGGCGCTTCTGCGCTCAGCGTGACCGCCAGGCGCGGATTTCTGCCGGTCAACCTCTCAGAAATCGTGACGCAGTCCCCGCCGGCTTGCCATCCTCGCCGAAAGCCGTGCCGTTCTTTCCGCCTGCCTTGACCTGGTACATCAGCCTGTCCGCCGCCTTGAGCGCGTCATCCGCGCTGGCAGGCGGCTGGCCGAATGTGACGGCGCCAATGCTGCAAGTCACCTTCAAGGCGCGCGCCGCAAGCATGTCCCGCATGCGGTGCCGGAGCTTTAAAACCAGTTCTTCCGCGCCCTGCCGATCGGTGTCGATGAGCAGCAGCGCGAACTCGTCGCCCCCAAGCCGAGCGGCGCTGTCTGCCTGTCGTATGTTTTGCGCAAGCACTTCCGCGACTGTGCGCAGCGCCCTGTCGCCCTCGGCGTGGCCATGAGTGTCGTTGATCGCCTTGAAATCATCCAGGTCGACGTAGACCAGCGTCAACTTGCCGTGTTGGCGCCGCGCGAGCTGCAGGACGTATTCCAGGCGTTCAAAGAGCGCACGGCGGTTGAGCAATCCGGTCAGGCTGTCGGTGCGGGCGAGCTGCTCTTCGATGGACAGGTGCGCGCGCAGGGTCGTGAGCAGAAGTCCGTTGATGAGGAAGAAACCAAGCCGTATGAACGCGTTCCAGACTGAGATGGCGGGATGCTTGTAAACATGCCCCGCACCCACGTCGGCGGCGAACCAGACAATGCTGGCGAGAATTGCGATACCCACCGCCGCGCGGCGTCCACAGTACCAGGCTGCTATAGCTACCGGCCCGAGATAGAAGAGCGAAACCCCAAGCTCGTAACCCGTCACATAGTCGATGCTTCCGACCACGGCGACGCCGCCGAGCGCGAGCACGATAATCTGCCGCTGGGTAAACCGTGCGAGCACTTGGGATATGCGGGTGAGCATCGATTCTTGCCCCGAGCGGGCAGCCGTTCGAAGATGCCGCCGAGTTTAGCAGGGCGCGGTTGGCGCGGGGCCAGGGCCGCCGTCTACGTGACTTCCTGGAGGAACTGCAGCACCGCCACCTCGTCGCGCCGCAGCGCCGGCACCGCGCGCTTGCGCTTCGCGCGCCGCGGCGGGGCGCTGGTGGATGGCGGGGCAGTGAGGCCCTGCAGGTAGGCGTGCAGCAGGGCGGGATGCACGTAATATTTGCGGCACACCGCGCGCGTATTGCCGAGGCGCTCGGCGACGGCATCGATGGCGCAGATGATGTTGCGCATCGCTTCGCGCTGGGTTGGCGCCGGCCCCATCGCCCGCAGCTGAACCGCCGCGAGTATCGTGCCGCCCCAGGTCCGGAAGTCCTTCGCGGTGATGTCGCGGCCGGCGATCTCCCGCAGGTATTCGTTCACGTCGTCCGAGGTAATCGTCATGCGCTTGCCGTCGCCGTTGACGTACTGGAAAAGCTCCTGCCCCGGAAGGTCCTGGCAGCGCTGCACGATGCGTGCGATGCGGCGGTCGGTCAGTGACAGCGCCTGCTGCACGCCGCTCTTGCCGCGGAAGCTGAAGCGCAGTACCGAGCCGTCCACCTCCACGTGCTGCGCGCGCAACGTCGTGAGCCCGTAGGAGCGGTTCTCCTTCGCGTACTCGTCGTTGCCGACGCGGATCAGCGTCGTATCCAGCAGCCGCACCGCGGTGGCCAGAATCTGGCGCCGGCTCTGCTCCGGCGCGTTGAGATCGCGCTCGGCGCGCTCCCGGATAGTCGGCAGCACCTCGCTCAGCTCGAGTATGCGGCGAAACTTCGACTGGTCGCGCGCTTCGCGGTAGCGGGGATGGTATCGATACTGCTTGCGCCCGCGCGCGTCGCGGGCGGTGGCCTGGATGTGGCCCCTGCGGTCGGGGCATATCCAGACGTCGGTCCAGGCCGGCGGGATCGCCAGCGAGCCGATGCGCCGGCGCTCTTTGGGATCGGTGATGCGGGTGCCGTTCGGCCGGTAGAAAGCCCAGCCGGTCCCCGCGCGGCGCCGGGTAATGCCCGCCACGCCGTCCGTGACGTAGTTCAAGCCGGCGCGGCTTGCGGTTTTCCGATGCTCGAGCATGTGCGACGATGCCACCGACGCTCCTTCCGGGGTTGCGGGCGCGATAAAGATATTCCAATGTGAACGGTTCGGGCAAGTGGCGCACGGTGCGGCGCCCGGGGGGCGCTTCGCGCAGGTCAACATCAAATCGAACCGCCAAGGCCGCCAAGACCGCCAAGAAAGGCAATATGAATAGTGGCAGGGACGCGAACGGGGTGGGGCGACGCGACGCCTCGATTGAACGGAAGAATTCCGCTGCGTAGCTGTGGACTCGAATTGACGCGACGCTGGAAGATGTGTGTCGGCCATTCTGGCTATCTATTTTGAATTTGTTCTTGCTTTTCTTGGCGGCCTTGGCGGTTCATGATTTTGATCTTCGCAACCGGGGAGCCGCGCCCGCGGCGCCTAGGACGGCCGGGCGGCGGTGAGCCCGCCGTCGACCGTCAGGTGGGTCGCAGTGATGTAGCGCGCCTC
>JBFKNN010000133.1:0-9191 GCA_041629335.1 Burkholderiales bacterium
CCCGCGCTTCAACGAGATCCTCGGTGCGGAGAGCCGTGAAAGCACGATCGACCGGGGCCGCTGGCTGGAATCCGCACACGACGAAGACTTTGACGCGATGACGCGCGCGTTGCGAGATTGCCTCGAAGAGCGCTCGCCGATGTTCCAGGTGCAGATGCGGCTGCGGGCGGTAAACGGCAAGTGGAAATCGGTGCTCCTGTGCGGCGTAGTGGTCGACCGCGACCGGCGCGATTTGCCGCGGCGCATGATCGGAACCATCACGGATATGACCGTGCATCGCGAGGCGCTGCGCCAGCTCGCCGAGAGCGAGGCGCGCAGCCATGCCATCGTCGACTCGGCGATGGACGCCATCATCACGGTCGATGACACCCAGCGCATCATCCAGTTCAACGCGGCGGCGGAGACGATATTCGGCCGCAGCACCCGGGATGTAATGGGCGAGCCGCTCGATCGGCTGATTCCGCAGCGTTTCCGCGATGCGCATCGGCAGCACGTCGCGCGGTTCGGTGCGACCGGCGTCACGATGCGCCGCATGGGTCTGCAAAATGTCCTCTACGGGCTGCGCGGCGATGGCCAGGAATTCCCGATCGACGCCTCGATCTCGCAGGTTGAGGTGGGCGGCCGCAAATTCTTCACGGTGATCCTTCGCGACGTGACAGAGCGCGAGCGTGCGGCGCAGGAGCTGCAGCGCTCGAACCGGGAGCTTCACGGACTCTATGCGGCGATGCACGAGGTGCGGGAGGCGGAGCGCACACGCATTGCCCACGAGCTGCACGACGAGCTGGCGCAATGGCTCACCGCGCTGAAGATGGACGTTTCGTGGCTGAAGGCGCGGCTCGCACCGGAGCAGGAGCAGCTCGTCGCCAAGACCGACAAGATGAGGGAGATCGTCGATACCACCGTTTCCGCCGTGCGTCGCATTGCGGCCGACCTGCGGCCGCCGATGCTCGACGATCTCGGCCTCGCCGCGGCGATCGAGAACCTCCTGCACGAGTTTTCCGAGCGTGCGGGAATCATGGTAAGTCTGGATCTCGATCCCGGCGGTATCGAATTCCACGATCCGCTCGCGACCGCGGTCTATCGCATGATCCAGGAGGCGCTTACCAATGTCGCGCGGCACGCAGCGGCGAGCGAAGTCGAGATGTCGGTGCGGGTGCAAGATGGCACACTCCGGGTTCGCGTGCGCGACAACGGACGCGGGATAAACAACGTTAATGCAAGCCCCAAATCGTTCGGCATTGCCGGCATCCGCGAGCGCGCGCGGACCCTCGGCGGGGCGGCGAGCATCGCGAACGCGCCCGGGGGCGGCACCCTGGTCGACATCGCCATCCCGGTCGCAACGGTACGCGGCGCGAGAGCGGGATCATGATCAGGGTCCTGCTCGCGGACGACCATAGCATCGTGCGCGCCGGCGTGAAGGAACTGCTATCCGACACGAGTGACATCGTCGTCGCGGGCGAGGCGGGCGACGGACACGAGGTTCTCGCGCAGGTGCGCGAGCGCGAGTTCGATGTGGCGGTGCTCGACATGTCGATGCCGGGCCGCGGCGGCATCGAGCTCATCCGGCAGGTCAAGGCCGAGAAGCCGAAGCTCAAGGTGCTGATCTTGAGCATGCACAGCGAGCGGCAATATGCGGTGCGCGCGTTGCAGGCCGGCGCCTCCGGCTACCTCACCAAGGAGAGTGCCGCGGACCAGCTGGTCGCCGCGATCCGCCGGGTCGCGGCCGGCGGTGCCTATGTGAGCCCGGAAACGGCAGAGCGGCTTGCGCTCGGCCTCGATCCGGCGAGCGACGGGCCGCTGCACGCGCGGCTCTCGAACCGCGAATACGAGGTTTTCCGCATGCTTGCTGCCGGCAAGTCGGTCAGCGAGATCGCGGATGCGCTTGCGCTGAGCGTGAAGACCGTCAGCACCCACAAGACCCGTATCATGCAGAAGATGCACTTCGCGAATGCGGTCGAGTTGATACGCTACGCACTCGAGCACGGTCTCGCCGACGATGTTGCGGGAAAACCGTGACGAGTGATGAGTGACGAGTGACGCGGGAACTTCCCGTAGCGACATCTAACCACCCGTCACCCGTCACCCGTCACCCGTCACCCGTCACCCGGTGTAGGACGATTCCTACCCGCCTTCCGCCGTTTCCTACCCCGAGTTTAAGCATCCGCCGATATGGCGGCGGCGCGCGCTTGTGGACAATGGCCCTAAGCGGAAAAACCCCTTATGGGCGACCAAGAGACAACCATGGCGATTTTCATTGTGGAAGATTCGGCGGCGGTTCGCGAACGTCTGGTCGAAATGGTGAGCGAGGCGGGCGGCATGAGCGTCGTCGGCGAAGCCGACAACTATCGCGACGCGGTCGCGGGGATCCTCGATACGCGTCCCGACGTGGCGATCCTCGATATCAAGCTCGCCGACGAGCGGGGCAGCGGCATCGACGTGCTGGCAGAGGTCAGGCGGCACCTGCCGGGCCTGCGCGGGATCGTGCTCAGCAATTACGCGACGCCGCAGCATTTGAAGGCGAGCGCGGATGCGGGAGCGTCGTATTTTCTCGACAAGTCGACCGAGTTCGACCAGATCGTCGGCATTCTCAAGGCCATGGGGCAGGGCGGGGACGCAGCGGCGTCCCGCCACCGTCCTTAGGCCGACGAGACCGGATTATTCATTACAGGAGACTGATATGTTGCAAACTGCTCTCGATCGCACTCCGGCACGACCGGCAGCGAGCGGCAAGTCCCGCCTCCTGGCGGTCGTGGCGAAGAAAGCATGCGCGACCGATTCCTGCTCCAGCTGCTGCCTGAAAGGCGTCTGCCTGCCCAGCGGCATTGCGGCGCAGGACGTCGGCGTCCTCGACAGGCTCACGACGGTCAAGCGGCGCGTGACGCGCGGCTCGGCAGTCTACCGCTGCGGCGACAGTTTCGAGGCCATCTACGCGGTGCGCAGCGGCACGTTCAAGAACGTGGGCGTGTCGACCAGGGGCGAGGAGAAAATCACCGGCTTCTATCATCCAGGCGAAATGCTGGGGCTCGACGCGATCAACAGCGGGCGGCACAACTTCAACGGCATCGCGCTGGAGGACAGCGAGGTCTGCGTCATTCCCTTCGACCGGCTGCAGGAGATCGCCTTGCAGAACCCGGCGCTCCAGCACCACGTGTTCCGCCTCATCAGCCGTGACATCTCGCGCGACCAGGGTTTGATGCTCCTGCTCGGCAGCATGACGGCGGAACAAAGGCTCGCGGCATTTCTGCTGAGCCTGTCGCGGCGCTACCAGCGGATGGGATATTCCGCGGACCGGTTCAACCTGCGCATGACGCGCGAGGACATCGGCAATTACCTCGGGCTCACGCTCGAGACGGTGAGCCGCTTCCTTTCGCGCTTTCAGCGCGAAGGGCTGATCGCGGCCCGCCAGCGGGATATCAGGATCAAGGATGCCGACGCGCTGCTGGAGATCGTCGGCTGCTGGTAGACGGTAAACTAAATCCTCCTCCTCCGCCTCACTTGCAAGAGCGGCGGAGTTGCAGCAACGCCGGCCATATTCGGCCGGCGCCTTTTTTCGGCGGCGTCAGCGCAGAACGAGCACCGGGACCGTGGTATGCGACAGCACCTTGGAGGTCTCGCTGCCGAGCAGCAGCCGCGAGAAGCCGCGTCGGCCGTGCGAGGCCATGCAAATGAGGTCGCAGCCGTTCTGCTTGACCGCCTTGACGATTTCCATATAAGGGAAGTCGCTCGTTGCGTGCTTTAGCGTGCAGCCGACGCCGGCCGCCGCAGCGGTCTTCTTGATGAAGGTGAGGCGCGCTGCCGCGGCCTTCTTGACCCGCTCCGCGTACTGTTTCGGTGTGATGAAATCGGACGGCACGTAATCCGCGTAGACCTTTGGCTGATAAGGGGGCGCGACGTAAAAGCCGATCACGTTGGCACCCTGCTCCTTGGCGAGGCGGATCGCCTGCCTCGCAGCCTTGCGCGACAGCGGAGAGCCGTCAATCGGCACCAGAATGTTCTTGAACATCGGATTCTCCTTGGGTTGTGTTGCGTTCCGGACTTGACCAGCGTGCCGCGCGCCGGATCCGCGCGAACCATGCATCCAATATATTGACGCGGCGCGTCCGGCCTGTTGACGCAAGTCAAACGCGACGCGGATTGCCGGCGCGCAGTGCGTCCAGTGCCGCGAGGCAGGTGCCCCGGCCGTTTGATGTAGATCAAGATCGACTCGCGGACCTCACCGTACCATCGCCCAAGCGGTCACCGACTCGGGGAAAATCCATGCAAAATCCGGATAGTTACAACTACAAAGTGGTGTGGCAGTTCACGCTCGCGACCGTGGTGTGGGGGGTCGTCGGCATGCTGGTCGGGGTGGTGATCGCGGCGCAACTGATCTGGCCGGAGCTGAACCTCGCGCCCTGGCTGTCGTATGGGCGCCTGCGCCCGCTGCACACCAACGCGGTGATCTTCGCGTTCGGGGGCTCGGCGCTGTTCGCCACCTCGTACTACGTGGTGCAGCGAACCTGCCACGTACGCTTGTTCGGCGACCGGCTCGCCGCGTTCACGTTCTGGGGCTGGCAGGCAGTGATCGTCGCCGCGGCCGTGACGCTGCCGCTGGGATACACCAGCTCCAAGGAGTACGCCGAGCTCGAGTGGCCGATAGACATTCTGATCACGCTGGTGTGGGTTTCCTATGCCGTCGTCTTCTTCGGCACCATCGCAAAGCGCAAGATTCCGCACATCTACGTCGCCAACTGGTTCTTCGGCGCGTTCATCCTGACGGTCGCGCTGCTGCACGTGGTGAACAGCGCCGCGATGCCGGTCACGCTGTGGAAATCCTACTCGGCCTACGCCGGCGTCCAGGACGCCATGGTGCAATGGTGGTACGGGCACAACGCAGTGGGGTTCTTCCTCACCGCGGGCTTTCTCGGGATGATGTATTACTTCATCCCCAAGCAGGCGGGACGGCCGATCTATTCGTACCGCCTGTCGGTGGTGCATTTCTGGGCGCTGATTTTCACCTACATGTGGGCCGGCCCGCACCACCTGCATTACACCGCGCTGCCGGACTGGGCGCAGTCGATCGGCATGCTGTTCTCGCTCATCCTGCTCGCGCCCTCGTGGGGCGGCATGATCAACGGCATCATGACGTTGTCGGGCGCGTGGCACAAGCTGCGCGAGGACCCGATCCTCAAGTTCCTGGTGGTGTCGCTCTCGTTCTACGGCATGTCGACCTTCGAGGGCCCGATGATGTCGATCAAGACCGTGAACGCGCTCTCGCACTACACCGACTGGACCATCGGCCACGTGCATTCCGGCGCGCTCGGCTGGGTGGGGCTCATCTCGATGGGCTGCATCTACTATCTCATCCCGCGCATGGTGGGGCGCACCGAGATGCACAGCATGCGGCTCGTCACGCTGCACTTCTGGATCGCGACCATCGGCATCGTGCTCTACATCGCCGCGATGTGGATCGCGGGCGTGATGCAGGGCCTGATGTGGCGCGCGGTCAACCCCGACGGCACGCTCACCTACAGCTTTGCCGAATCGGTGAAGGCGACTTACCCCTACTACGGCATTCGCCTCCTCGGCGGACTGCTCTATCTCGCGGGCATGCTCGTCATGGCCTACAACACCTGGAAGACCGTGGCCGGGCAGAAGGCGGTGGATGCGCCGATTCCCGCGGTTGCCGCGGCGCACACCTGACCGGGAGCCGACATGAAAACCGGAAACCTGCATGACCTGATCGAGAGGAACATCGGCCTGATGATCGCGCTGGTGATCGCGGTGGTGAGCATCGGCGGGCTGGTCGAGATCGTGCCGCTGTTCTTCCAGAAATCGACGACGCAGCCGGTCGCGGGGCTCAAGCCCTACACCGCGCTGCAGCTGGCGGGCCGCGACGTCTACCTCCGCGAGGGCTGCAACAACTGCCACTCGCAGATGATCCGGCCGTTTCGCGCCGAGACTGAACGCTACGGGCACTATTCGGTGGCCGGGGAATCCGTCTACGAGCATCCGTTCCTGTGGGGATCGAAACGCACCGGACCGGATCTCGCGCGCGTGGGCCTGCGCTACTCCGACGAATGGCACCGCGTTCACCTGATCAATCCCCGCGACCTGGTGCCCGAGTCCAACATGCCGGGCTATCCCTGGTTCGAGCGCGCGGCGGTCGATGCCGCCGGGATGCCGGCCAGGATGCGCGCCCTGCGCGCGCTCGGCGTGCCGTACACCGCGGAGGACATTGCGGGCGCGGAAGAGGCGGTGCGAGGCAAGACCGAAATGGACGCGATGATCGCATACCTGCAGAGCCTGGGCACGGTCCTGCGCAACGTGAGGTGAGGCCATGGACATCAACGACCTGAGATCTCTCATCACGTTGGCGGCCTTCGCCGCCTTCGTCGGAATCGCGCTGTGGGCGTGGAGCGGACGCCGCCGCGAGGCGTTCGACGCGGCAGCCCGCCTGCCGCTCGACGACGAAGCGGGCGAGGCGATGGAGAAGAAGGACGAGCAATGAGCGATTTCACGCACGAGGGCTGGAGCATCTACATCGCGGTGATCACGCTGGTGAGCATCGTCGCCTGCGCGGTGCTGCTCAAGGCGCTGTCGACGCGCCGCGTGGCCAAGGACGAGCAGGTGGGCACCACGGGCCACACCTGGGACGAGGATCTCGCCGAGTGGAACAATCCGCTGCCGCGCTGGTGGATCTGGCTGTTTTACATCACGATCTGGTTCAGCCTCGCCTATCTCGTGCTGTACCCGGGCCTCGGCAGCTTCGCCGGCTACTACGGCTGGAGCTCGCAGGGGCAGTACCAGCAGGAGCAGCAGCGCGCGCAGGCCACCTACGGTCCGATTTTCGAGCGCTACCTCGCGCAGGACGTGAAGGCTGTCGCGGCCGATCCCGAGGCGCGGCAGATCGGCCAGCGCTTGTTCCTCAATTACTGCGCCCAGTGCCACGGCTCGGACGCCGGCGGGTCGCGGGGATTTCCCAACCTGCGCGATCGTGACTGGCTCTATGGCGGCGATCCGGAAGCCGTTCGCACCACCATCGCCGAGGGCCGCAACGGCGTGATGCCGCCGCTCGGGGCGGCCGTTGGCGGGGACGAGGGCGTGAAGGACGTCGCGCATTACGTGATGAAGCTCGGGGGCCGCACGCACGACGACCTGCGCGCGTTCCGCGGCGAGGCGAAGTTCAAGGCAGCCTGCGCTGCCTGCCACGGCGTCGATGCCAAGGGCAACCCCCAGCTTGGCGCGCCCAATCTTACCGACGATATCTGGCTCTGGGGCGGCTCCGAGTCGGCGATCATGGAATCCATCAACAAGGGCCGCATGAACGTCATGCCGCCCCACAAGGAGTTTCTCGACGCGGGCAAGATCCATCTGCTGACGTCGTACGTCTACGGGCTCTCGCGGCAAACCCAGTGACCGGCGACCGGTGACCGGTAAGGCGAAAGGCGAAAGGGTCCAAGCCGCAGCCCGGCGGTTCTTACGCTCTTTCTTCCTCCTTCCTCCTTTCTCCTTCCGCCTTGTAGTTCCCGCTCACCGCTCACCCGTAAGCATGAGAATGGAGAACCCCGCACGACATTCCGACAGCCCGCCGGTCACGGAAGTCGAGACCTCGCTCTACGAGGTCCGCAAGAAGATATATCCGCGGGCGGTGCACGGCTGGTTCGCCGGCTGGCGCTGGGCGCTCATCTGGCTCACCCAGATCGTCTTTTACGGTGGGCCGTGGCTGATGTGGAACGATCGCCAGGCGGTGCTGTTCGACCTCGGCGCGCGGAAGTTCTACATCTTCGGCGCCGTGTTCTGGCCGCAGGACTTCGTGTTCCTGACCGGGCTGCTGGTGATCTCGGCCCTGTCGCTGTTCCTGTTCACCACCGTCGCGGGGCGCCTGTGGTGCGGCTACGCCTGCCCGCAGACGGTCTACACCGAGATCTTCATGTGGATCGAGCGCAAGGTGGAAGGCGAGCGCCTGGCGCGAATGCGGCTCGACAAATCGGCACTTGGGTGGCGCAAGTTCGCGCTCAAGGCAACCAAGCACGGCATCTGGATCGCGCTCGCGCTGTGGACCGGGTTCACCTTCGTCGGGTATTTCACGCCAATCAAGACGCTTGCGGTGAGCGCGGCGACCGGCGCGCTCGGGCCGTGGGAGACGTTCTGGATTCTGTTCTACGGCTTTGCGACCTACGGCAATGCCGGCTGGATGCGCGAGCAGGTGTGCAAGTACATGTGCCCGTATGCGCGCTTCCAGAGCGTGATGTTCGACGCGGACACGCTGGTGATCACCTACGACGAGCGGCGCGGCGAGCCGCGCGGCTCGCGCCGCCGCTCGGCGGATCACCGCGCCGCCGGCCTGGGCGACTGCGTCGACTGCGGCATTTGCGTGCAGGTCTGCCCGACCGGCATCGATATCCGGCAGGGGCTGCAGTACGAGTGCATCGGCTGCGCCGCGTGCATTGACGGGTGCGACCAGGTGATGGACAAGATGGGCTATCCGCGAGGGCTCATCCGCTATTCCACCCAGAAAGCGGTTCAGGGCTGCGCAGAGGAAAAGAGCATCCTGTCCCAGATCTTCCGGCCGCGCGTCATGGTCTATTCGGCGCTGCTCGCGGCGCTGGTCATCGGGATGATCACTGCCCTCTATCTGCGCAGCCCGCTCAAGATCGATGTAATTCGCGACCGCGCTGCACTCTACCGCGAGACGCGTGATGGCTGGATCGAGAACGTATTCCGCCTGCAGATCATGAATACCCAGGAGCGTGCCAGGCGCTACGCGGTCAGCGTCACCGGCTTGCCCGGCATGAAGATCGTGGCGAAGCAGCCGGTCGAGGTGAGCGGGGCGACGACGCAGGCGCTGGCGGTGACAGTACAGGTCGATCCGGTCGGGGTGAACAGCGGCTCGCACCCGATCGTGTTCCGGGTCGAGGATGTCGACGAGCCGGGGACAAGGGTGGAGGAGAAGTCACGGTTTTATATTAGGTAAGGCGGAAGGCGGAAGAAGTGCGTGGTTGAGTCGAATCACGGATCACGAGTCACGAAACACTTGTTGAGGCAGGCAGAGAGCGTAACTGTGCAGAGATGGACCGAACGATGATGACCCGGAACGCCGCGCCCCGACCGTGGTACCGCGAGCCCTGGCCGTGGCTGCTCATGGCCGGCCCTGCGCTGGTGGTGGTCGCCGGCGTGGTGACGCTGTGGCTTGCGGTGGCGAGCGACGA
>JBFKNN010000134.1:0-8767 GCA_041629335.1 Burkholderiales bacterium
CCGAGCCCGCCGCGGTAGCGGCCGCCGCCGAACCGGCGCCAGCGAAGCCGCCAAAACCGCAGCGTCCGGTCCCTCCGGTGCCCGAACGCCGGCCAGCGCCGGCGCCCCGCGCGGAGCCGCCGCCGGCGGCGCCGGTCGCCGCGCCGGCGCCTGCCGCGCCTGTTGTGCCAAGCGAGCCGCCCGTGCAGCCGATTGCGCGCAGCGCGGATCCGGCGGTGCCCGGGGCCGCGCCGCGGTTGCAGCCGCAGGCAATCGCGCCGGCGCCACCTGTCACGCCGCCACGTCTCGATGCGACATACCTGCAGAATCCGCCGCCGCGCTATCCGCTCGTGGCGCGCCGCAGGGGCGAGGAAGGCACGGTCACGCTGCGTGTGCACGTCCGTCGCGACGGCGTGCCGGTGAGCGTCGCCCTGGAGAAGACCAGCGGCTCGAGCGCGCTCGACAATGCCGCCCTCGAGGCGGTGCGCGCGTGGCGCTTCGCCCCGGCGCGCCAGGGCGCCGAGGCGGTCGACGCCTGGGTGCTGGTGCCGATCGTGTTTCGCCTCGAAGGCGCTTCGTAGCAGGCCTCGCGCGGTATAATTCCCAGCCTGAGCCGGGCCTATTTGCTGCAGCCGGCGCCGCGGCGGGCCTTTTTCGATTCCCATGAGCGATGCGATCTTCCACGGCACGACCATTCTCTCGGTGCGGCGGGACAAGCGTGTCGCGCTCGGCGGCGACGGGCAGGTCACCCTCGGCAACGTTGTGGTCAAGGCGAGCGCGCGCAAGGTGCGGCGCCTGCACCACGACCGGATCCTCGCCGGCTTTGCCGGAGGCACCGCCGATGCATTCACGCTGTTCGAGCGCTTCGAGGCGAAGCTCGACAAGCACCAGGGCAACCTTATGCGCTCGGCGGTGGAGCTGGCGAAGGACTGGCGCACCGACCGCATGCTGCGCCGCCTCGAGGCGATGCTGGCAGTTGCCGACCGGGACACCTCGCTCATCATTACCGGCAACGGCGACGTGCTTGAGCCCGAGCACGGCTTGGTCGCAATCGGCAGCGGCGGCGCGTATGCCCACGCCGCTGCGCGCGCGCTGCTCGAGAATTCCGAGTTCGCGCCCGAGGAAATCGTCAAGAAGGCGCTCGGGATCGCCGGCGACCTGTGCATTTACACCAACCAGCAGCACGTGATCGAGGTTCTCGAGTGAGGTGTTAGGCGTAAGGAGTGAGGAGGCCGCAAGCTGCGTTCCCTTTGTTGCTCGCGTTTGACCGACACCTCACCCCTGACTCCTCACACTTCACTCGTCACGCGACATGACCCAGATGACCCCCCAGGAAATCGTCCACGAGCTCGACAAGCACATCATCGGGCAGGACGAAGCCAAGCGTGCGGTGGCGATCGCGCTCAGGAACCGCTGGCGCCGGCAGCAGGTCGAGGGTCCGCTGCGCCAGGAGATCACGCCCAAGAACATTCTAATGATCGGGCCCACCGGCGTCGGCAAGACGGAAATCGCGCGCCGGCTGGCGCGTCTGGCGAATGCGCCGTTCGTGAAAGTCGAGGCAACCAAGTTCACCGAGGTGGGCTACGTCGGCCGCGACGTCGATACCATCGTGCGCGACCTGGTCGAGACCGCGATCAAGGACGCGCGCGAGCAGGAAACGCGCAAGGTCCGCCACCAGGCCGAGGACCTCGCCGATGAACGCATTCTCGATGCCCTGCTGCCGCCGGCGCGCGACGGCCTTGGGGCGGAGCCGGCGGGGCGTGACAGCGCAACGCGGCAGAAATTCCGCAAGCGGCTGCGCGAGGGCGAGCTGGACGACAAGGAGATCGAGATCGAGGTCTCGGCGCTGCAGCCGCACATGGAGATCTTCGCGCCGCCCGGCATGGAGGATCTCACCAGCCAGATCCAGGGCATGTTCCAGAATCTCGGCGCCGGCCGCAAACGCCTGCGCAAGCTGAAGATCCGCGAGGCGCTGAAGCTGCTCTCCGAGGAGGAGGCGGCCAAGCTCGTCAACGACGAGGATCTGAAGGTGAGAGCGCTTGCGAATGTCGAGCAGAACGGCATCGTGTTCCTCGACGAGATCGACAAGATCGCCAGCCGCTCCGAGGTCTCGGGCGTCGATGTCTCGCGCCAGGGCGTCCAGCGCGATCTGTTGCCGCTGGTCGAGGGCACGACGGTCTCGACCCGTTACGGCATGATCAAGACTGACCACGTTCTGTTCATCGCGAGCGGCGCATTCCACCTTTCCAAGCCCTCGGACCTCATCCCCGAGATGCAGGGACGGTTCCCGATCCGGGTCGAGCTCGCCAGCCTCACGGTGCAGGACTTCGAGCAGATCCTCACCAACACCGACTCGTGCCTGACGCGCCAGTACGAGGCGCTGCTCGCCACCGAAAATGTGAAGCTCGATTTCCGTCCCGAGGCGATCAAGCGCCTGGCCGAGATCGCCTGGCACGTGAACGAGCGGACGGAGAACATCGGCGCGCGCCGACTCTATACCGTGATGGAGAAGCTGCTCGAGGAAGTATCGTTCGACGCCGGGCGCCGCGGGCCGGAAGCGGTTGTGATCGATGCGGCCTACGTCGACGGGCGGCTGAAGGACCTCGCGCAAAGCGAGGATCTCGCGCGCTACGTGCTGTAGCCGTTCTTAGCGCGTAAGCACGAACGGGCGCGTGCCGAGCATCGCGCCGATGCGCGCGGCGATCTCGCGTGCCTCGGCCTCGGTTGCGTACGGGCCCGCGTGCACCCGGTGCAGCGCGCCGCCGTCGACGATCTGCAGTGCCTGCGCCAGCCCGCCGAGCTCCAGCTTGAGTCGGGCGAGGTAGCTCTCCGCATTACCCCTCGAGCCGAACGCGCCCAGCTGCAGGTAAATGCCGCCCGCGACGCTGGCGACCGGCAGCTGCGGTGCGGGGGTCGAAGGTATCGGCGCGGACACCGGCGGGGTCGGTGCTGCTGCCGGCGCGGGCTGGGCCGGCAACGGGCTCGAGACGATCTCGGGCTCGGGCGCAATGACGGCAACGGCGGGTGCCGGCGGCGTTTCCGGCTGCGGCGTGGAAGCGACCATTTCCGCTGGCGGCTGTCCCGGCAGGACGCTCTCGACATCGACCAGCGCGCTGCCTGCCCCGATCATCCCGATGCGGTGGGCGGCGGCGTACGAGAGGTCGATCAGGCGGTCGCCAACGAACGGCCCGCGGTCGTTCACGCGCACCACGACCGATCTGCCATTGGCGACGTTGGTCACGCGCACGTAGCTTGGGATTGGCAGCACCGTGTGCGCGGCGGTCATCGCGTACATGTCGTAGATCTCACCCGAGGCGGTCTGCCGGCCATGGTAGCGCCGGCCATACCAGGTCGCGATGCCGCGTGCCCGGTACGGCGCCAGCTCGATCATCGGCGAATAGCTGCGCCCCATAACGGTGTACGGCCGCATCGTGCCGCGGTGCAGCGGCTCGATGCGCGGCACCGCGTCCGGAATGCCGTCGAGATTTGCCGGCGGGCTCGCGCCCGGACCGTCATCGAGATAGTAGCCGCCGCCGCGTGCCGGCGGCGCACCTGCGTCACCCGGCAGGCGGTCGATGCGCGGCGGCTTGCTCCCGCAACCGGCCAGCACCGCCGCCGCTATCACGGCGAGGAGGAACGATGAAGGGTGAAGGATGAACGACCCGGACACCGGTGATCGCGGGTTTTCTTCCTCCTTCCTCCTTCTTCCTTCTTCCTTCATCTTGTCTCCTCACGTCTGAACCAGCTTTTTGTGCGTATGTATGCTCATCAGGATGCCGAATCCGAGGCAGATTGTGACGAGCGAAGTGCCGCCGTAGCTGATGAGCGGCAGGGGCACGCCCACCACCGGCAGAATGCCGCTCACCATGCCCATGTTGACGAAGGCGTAGGTGAAGAAAGTGAGCGTAATCGCGCCGGCGAGCAGCCGCGTGAACAGCGTCGGTGCGTTGGCCGTGATCACGACGCCGCGCGCGATCACCAGCATGAAGAGCAGCAGCAGCACGAAGTTGCCGAGCAGGCCGAATTCCTCCGAGTATACGGCGAAGATGAAGTCCGTCGTGCGCTCGGGAATGAAATCGAGATGGGTCTGGGTGCCGTTCATCCAGCCCTTGCCGGCAATGCCGCCGGACCCGACGGCGATCGTCGACTGTATGGTGTGATAGCCGGAGCCGAGCGGGTCCTGCATCGGGTCGAGCAGCGTCAGCACGCGCTGGCGCTGGTAGTCGTGCAGCGCCGACCAGGCGAGCGGCATGCTCGCGAGCCCCGCTACGGTAAGCCCCGCGATGAGCTTCCACGACAGGCCGGCGAGGAACAGCACGAAGAAGCCCGAGGCGCTGATCAGCACGGCGGTGCCGAGGTCGGGCTGGCGCACGATCAATACTACCGGCACGAGCAGCAGCACCACGGCAATGGCGTGGTTCTTGAGCTTGAGCGTTGCCTCGTAGCGGTCGAAGTACCAGGCAAGCATGATCGGCACCGCGATCTTCATCAGCTCCGAGGGCTGGATGCGCGTCACCCCCACGTGCAGCCAGCGCCGCGCGCCGTTGACGACATCGCCGAAGAGCGCGACCGCGATGAGCAACGCGAGCCCCAGCACATAGACCGGCAGCGACAGGCGCATCAGGAAATGCGGCGGGATGTTTGCGAACACCCACATTACCGCGAGGGCGACCAGCATGTTGACCATCTGCCCGCTCACCCGCGTGAGGTTTCCGTTGGACGCGCTGAACAGCACCATGAGCCCGGTCGCCATGAGCAACAGCACGGCGACGAGAAGCAGCCCGTCGACGCGGCGCGTGAGATAGATGGACAGCAGCTTAATGGCTTGTTGCATGGCTTTCCGCTGCCTCGACACTGATCGGCCGCGGCTGTTTCCCGAGCAGGTAATAATCGAACACCGCGCGTGCGATCGGGGCGGCCGTGCCGCTGCCGCTGCCGCCATTCTCGACCAGAATCGCCAGCGCAATGGTCGGATTGTCGGTCGGCGCATAGGCCAGGAACAACGCGTGGTCACGGTGTCGCTCCTGAACCTTCGATTCGACGTAGCGCTCGCCCTGCTTGATCGCGACCACCTGCGCGGTACCGGTCTTGCCGGCGAAGCTGTATGGCGCGTCGGCGCCCGCGCGCGCCGCGGTGCCGCCCGGACGCACGACGTCGACCATGGCCGCCTTCACGTGCGCCAGATTTTCGGGCTTGAAGGTGAGCGAGGCGAGCACCTGCGGTGGCACGCTGGCGATCTGGTTGCTGCGGCTTTCCTGGATATGCTGCACCAGGTGCGGCTTGAACACCGTGCCGCCGTTGGCGATGATCGCCGTGGCATGCGCGAGCTGCAGGGGCGTAGTGACCATGTAGCCCTGGCCGATCCCGACCGAGATCGTGTCGCCGGTAAACCATTTCTGGTTGAAGCGCTGCATCTTCCACTGCTGCGAGGGCAGGATGCCGGTGCCCTCGCCCTCGATATCGATTCCGGTGCGGCGTCCGAAACCGAACGGGTCCAGGACTCTGTGAATGGTGTCGATGCCGAGGTCATTCGCCAGCCCGTAGAAATACGTGTCACATGACTGGACAATCGCCTTGCTCAGATCGACCATTCCGTGGCCGCCCTTTTTCCAGTCGCGCCACTGGTGCCCCACGTTGGGCAGCGTGAAAAAGCCAGGGTCGTTGATGGTATAGCTCGGGGTGCGCTTGCCCAGCTCCAGTGCGGCAAGCGCCATGAAGGGCTTGATCGTCGACCCCGGCGGATACTGGCCCTGCAGCGCGCGGTTGGTGAGCGGCCGGTCAAGCGATTCGTTCAGCTCCTTCCAGGTCTGGCTGTCGATACCGTCGACGAAGAGATTGGGATCGTAGCCCGGTTTGGACACCAGCGCGAGCACGGCGCCGCTGCGCGGGTCAATCGCGACCAGCGCCCCGCGGAATTCGCCGAACACGTTGTAGGCCACCTCCTGCAGGCGTGCGTCCAGCGTGAGCACGAGATTGTTCCCCGATACCGGGGGCGTGCGCGACAGCGAGCGCACCGCGCGCCCGGACGAGTCGATCTCGACCTGCTCGAATCCGGTGTTGCCGTGCAGGTGGCGCTCGTAGGTCTGCTCGATGCCGGTCTTGCCCATATGGTCGGTGCCGCGGTAGTTCGAGAGTTGCTCGGCTGCCGTGAGCTGCTGCAGATCGCGCTCGTTGATGCGGCCGAGGTAGCCGATGACGTGGGAGAAGATCTCGGCATGGGGGTATTGCCGGAACAGGCGCGCGTTGATCTCGACGGCGGGGAAGCGATAGCGGTTGGCCGCGAAGCGGGCGATCTCCTCCTCCGACAGCCGCGTCCGGATCGGCAGGGTCTCGAAATTCCGGCTCTCGTCGAGCAGCTTGCGGAAGCGCCGGCGGTCCCTGGGCGTGATGTGGACGATGGTGGCCAGTTCGTTGATCAGGGCCTCGAGATTACTTACCTTGCTCGGCGTGATCTCCAGCGTGTAGGCGGAGTAGTTGTGCGCGAGCACGATGCCGTTGCGGTCGGTGATGAGGCCGCGGTTGGGCACGATCGGCACGATCGAGATCCGGTTTGCCTCCGCCAGCGTATGGTAATGCTCGTGCTTGATTACCTGCAGGTAGACAAAGCGCGCGAACAGCAGCGCGAACATTACCAGGACGAAGCCCGCCGCGACGACCAGCCGCACGCGGAAGTGGTAGATCTCGAGCTGCGAGTTCCGGAGTTCTATGGCCGAGCTCATATCGATGCGTGATCCGGGTCTATCGTGGCGCGCTGCTGCAGCGGCAAGAGCAGCCTCAGCAACGGCCACAGCGCGGCGCCCGTCAGGCACGCTGCAAAATACAGCGCGCCGGGAAAATCGGCGCCGGCCGCGAGGCGCACGACGAGCATGGCGAGGAGCGGCAGGAAGAGCATCGCTATTGCGTGCAGCACCTGGGCTCCCACGGTGAAACGCTGTACGCGGCGGTGCAGCACGATCGCCGCGTAGGCGAGCACGGTGTAACCGAGCGCGTGCTGCCCGAACAGGCTTGCATCCGCGATATCCATCAGCAGTCCGACCACCAGCGCGGAAGTGAACCCGATCTTCCGTGGCTCGTAGGTGTACCAGTAGAGCAGAACCAGTGCGACGAAATCGGGCTTGGCGAGCGCTACCGCGCCGGACCACGGCAGAAGGTTCAGCAGCAACGCGCCGACGAGCGTTGCCGCGATGAATCCGCGCTTCACCGGGAGCAGGATTTCCTGGGTCTGCGGCGCACGCAATGCCATCACGACCCCTTCTTCACCTTGGCGCGGCGTTTCGCCGGCGCAGGCGCGTCGGGCGCGGGCTCGCGCGGGGCGGTGCTCTCCCACGACAGCACCAGCACGTTGCTGTTGGAGGCGACGCCGGCGACCGGCTTGCCGGTGACGCGCGCGAACATGTAGGCGGAATTGCGCTCAATGTTGGTGATTTCTGCTACCGGCAGCCCCGGCGGGTACGTCCCGTCGATGCCCGACGTCACCAGGCGGTCGCCGCTTTGCACGTCCGCGTTGACCGGCATGAACCGGAGCTCGAGCGCGCCGTCGCGCCCGACGCCGAAGACCACGCCCCGCAGACCGCTCCTCAGGTTCGTCACCGGCACGGCGAGCCCCTTGTCGGTGAGCAGCGTGACCTCGGACACCCAGGGGTAGACGCGGGTGATCTGCCCGACGACGCCGCGGTCGTCGATTACCGCCTGCCCGGCCTTCACCGCGTCCTGCCATCCCTTGTCGATGATGATCTTGCGCGAGAAGGGATCGCGCGATGAATACAGGATCTGGGCAAGGGTGGCGTTGCCGGCGATCCGGCTGCGTGCGCCGAGGAGTTCGCGCAGCTGCGCGTTTTCGGCTTGCAGCGAGTTGAGCTGCTGCAGGGCGGCGGCGTTCTCGAAGTTTTCACGGGCGAGCCTCGCGTTCTCCTCGCGCAGCGACGTATGGGTGACGAAGAATTCGCCGATGCGCCGGGCAAGCCCTGCGGGGGCGCTGGCGAGCCGCTGCAGCGGGTAGATCACCACGGCGACGACCTGGCGCAGGGAGTGGAGGTAGTCGAGGCGCGCGTCGGTGACCATCAGCGCAATCGCCAGGGCGGAGAACAGCAGGAGCCGAACGAGAGGAGTGGGGCCGGTCTTGAAAAACGGTGGCGGCGAATATTCCATCAGCAGTGATACGCGAGGCGTATGCCGCGCCGTGCGGTCCGGTGCAGCAGTTTCACCTTACCGCTCACGCTTCGGTCCTCATCCGGATCAGTCGTTTGTAAAGATGCTCGCCAGCCGGTCCACTTTCTCGAGTGCCCTGCCCGAGCCGCGCACCACACAGGTGAGCGGATCCTCGGCGATGATCACCGGCAGCCCGGTCTCTTCCATCAGCAGGCGGTCGATGTCGCGCGTCAGCGCGCCGCCGCCGGTGAGCACCATGCCCTTCTCGGCGATGTCGGCGGCAAGCTCCGGCGGCGTCTGCTCGAGCGCGGACTTGACCGCGGAGACAATGCTGTTGAGAGGGTCCGTCAGCGCTTCGAGGATCTCGTTGCTCGATATCGTGAAGCTGCGCGGAATGCCTTCGGCGAGGTTGCGGCCCTTAACCTCTTTCTCGCGCACTTCGCTGCCCGGGAAGGCGGAGCCGATTTCCTTCTTGATCTGCTCGGCGGTTGTCTCGCCAATCAGCATGCCGTAGTTGCGGCGGATGTAGTTGATGATGGCCTCGTCGAACTTGTCGCCGCCGACGCGCACCGAGCCCTTGTAGACGAGCCCGCCCAGCGCGATCACACCCACCTCGGTGGTGCCGCCGCCGATGTCGACC